>CAZWDN010000001.1:0-67077 GCA_964633125.1 uncultured Pirellula sp.
CAATACGGAGATCTTTCCTGGGTAGCCAGTGTTGCGGCCTCACTTCCTGAGAGCGTTGACAGACCGTTGAGGGAGAGGCTGCCCTTGTGCGAGGCAAGGGCTTTGACTGCGGCACTTGAGAGTTCCGTCAATCCATTAAGTGAAAGGCTGGAGCCAGCGTGCTTAGCCAAGGCTTGGAATGCCTTATCTGTGATCGTGGTCAGCCCATTGAGCGAAAGGCTCCAAGTGTGCTTTGCAAACTCCACTGCCACGTCGACTGGTAGGCTGGTCAGCCCGTCGAGATAGAGATCACCTTTGTGCTGGGCTAGCTCTCTAACGGCAGTCTCTGATAGCGAGGCGATTGCCCGGAGTGAAAGCTTGCCTTTATGCTTGGCCAACGCCGCTGCGGCGAACGGGGAGAGCGTCGTTAACGAATCGAGATCGAGGTCGCCTTTGTAATCGACCAAGGTTTGAGCTTGGGAGTCCGAGAGTTCAATGCAGCCGTTGAGATTCGAAATACCTGCAGAGGTATCCGCTCTTGTGTTCATTGTCGGAGTTCGATGTTTTTTGGCTTGTTTTGCCATAACATATCTATTCGGGGGCGCGCACGATGAGATGCGACCGAGAACGAATTTGGTTCAACCGAATGCCCATACGCGAGCACGGCGCGTCGAAAAGCATACCGGTTTGGCGAATAGCACGTGTCGCGAATACCCGGTTTTCTCGAAAGAAAACGGGCGATTGTGAAATAGATTGAAATAGTCCCATCGGGCGATAGAATCGCGACATTCCCCGAGGAAAACACTGGTTTTCATCGAGGCCCAAGATCGCTCGACAAGCTAGGGGTCACAGGTTCGAGTCCTGTATCGCCCACTAAGTTGTAAGTCCTGCCGAATTCTATGCTTAGGTTACCTGCCGATGTTCGGCAGTGCGGCCCGTAAATCCCGGATGAAGTGTGTCACTGACACACTTCCGGCGATTTCGGAGTGCCCGCCTCATGTCCCAGCGTATCCCCACTCTCTGCTTTCATCAGCACACCGGCCGGTTCTACGTTCGCCTCTGCGGCAAGTCGTACTATCTGGGCTGCGACAAGGCCCTCGCACAAACCAAGGCCGATCGACTCATCGGCGAATGGCTCGCCGGCGGTCGCAATGCCCCCGAGCCGGTTCCGACTCACGACCTGACCATTGCGGAACTCGTCAACCAGTACCGGCACTACGCCGAATCGTACTACCGACGACCCGACGGGAGCCCGTCGGGACATCTTTCCGTCAAGTCGGCAATGCGACTGCTGCGGCAGTATTACGGTGCGGCGCAGGCGGCCGCATTCGGTCCTCTCGCGCTGCGGGCATTGCGAGAGCGAATGATTGAGGCAGGCCTGAGTCGCTTTTACATCAACGGCCAAGTCCATCGGGTGCGTCTCGCCTTCAAGTGGGCCGTGGGACGCGAATTGCTCCCCATCGAGACCTTCCAAAGGCTACTGACGGTGGAAGGACTACGGCGCGGCCGTAGCGAGGCCCGCGATCCCGACCCGATTGGCCCCGTCGACGATGCGACGGTCGAGGCCACGTTGGTTTTTCTCAATCCGACCTTGGCCGACATGGTTCGCATCCAGGACCTGACAGGTATGCGCCCGGGTGAGGTGCTGCTAATGCGGTCTTGCGACATCGATCGGTCGGACGATGTGTGAGTGTTCACGCCGGCACACCACAAGACCCAACACCATGGGCATGAGCGGCGAGTCTCGCTAGGCCGGAAGTGCCAAGCTGTTTTGCGGAAGTACCTCCTTCGCGCTCCGGACGCCTATTTGTTCAGTCCCGCGGAGGTTACGGAAAATGTCCGAGACCGGCGCCGCGTGGGTCGGAAAACTCCGGAGTCCTGCGGCAACCGTCCCGGAACCAACCGCAAGCGAGCTCCGCGACTTCGGCCGGGAACCTGCTATACGCCGCGGAGTTATGCTCGCGCGATCACTCGTGCCGCAAAACTGGCCGACGTCCAAGCCCACCGCGAACACCCTGAGAGTCCCATCCAATCGCGACTTATTCCCCATTGGCACCCCAATCAACTACGTCACGGACGTGCGACGGAGTTGCGCAAGCAATTTGGCCTAGAAGCGGTTGCCGCGACCCTCGGACATGCTCGTATGCAGACCAGCGAGATTTACGCTGAAAAGAACTTTGAACTTGCAAAACGCGTCGCTCGGGAAGTCGGGTAGCGCTCATCGCGCCTTTCACTTGAACAGGGCATAGCATTGGTTCTGAAGCGATCAGAACGGCGCAATGGTCCGCCTGCACTATGTGACGGCCGACTAGCTGCCGAAGCCGCGCAAGAAGACGCTGTTGCGGACGTAATCGAGCCACAGCCGGCGCGGATCGAAGACCCGTTTGCGGCGCAAGCGCAATTGCAGCCGGCCGAGCGGATAGCTGAGCGACCAGACGGCGTCGAGCAGCGCCGTGAACAGCCGGCCGTGATTGCGCAGGAAGTACCGACGGCGTGAATCGAACCAATACTTCGGCCGTCGCGGCAAGGCCTGGTCGCGCACCGTTACGCCCGTCGATTGGCCGATCAAGTGCATGACCCGGCTCTTCGGCTCGTACCAGCATGTGAAACCGGCTCGAGCCGCACGGAGGCAGAAGTCGGTCTCTTCGTAGTACAGAAAGTAGTCGTCGTCGAGCAGGCCGATCGTGTCGAACACTTCACGCCGAATGCAAAGACTCGCCCCGGCGACCCAGTCGACCTGTGCTGCCGCGGTCGGCGTCGGCAGCAATGTCACGAATCGCGACAGCAGCCGATGGATCGGGCCGATGCGGAGCGCTTCGTCAAGTTCGCTCCAGAGTGAGGGAAAGCGAAATGTGGAGAACTGCGCCGTGCCGTCGGGATCCTCCAACCGGCTGCCGACCATGGCGGCTTCAGGATGTTGTTCTAAGAAGTCGACCAGCGTTTGGAGAGCACCCGGATAGACCTGCGTATCGGAATTGAGCAGCAGTACGAATTCCGGCTTGTCGGCTCCGGCGAGGGCCGGGCGAATCACTTCGTTATTGCCGTAGGCAAAGCCGCCGTTGCGTGCGAGCGGCATCAACTGCGCCCACGCTTGCCACCCGCGCTCTTCGATGGCCGCGCCGATGCGGCGCACGGAATCGTCTCCCGATAAATTGTCGGTGACGACGACGCGCGAGTCGGCGGGCAGGCCCCCTTCCGCTGCCAGCGACCCTAGGCAGTCGATGGTGAGGGCCGGCGTGCGGTAGTTGACGATAACGACGAGCAGCTTCAAGGACGAATCTCCCACGGCATTGCTTGGCTTACGAAGTGCTCGACGCCGGCACCAAATAGCGGGTCAGCAAATAACCGGTTAGGGCTTGAAGCAAGGCGGTCCGGGGCGCGCGGCGCGAAAACGTGTGGTCCCCTTGCGGAATCGTCTCCAGATGCAGTTCGCCGCTACGCAGCCATTGCTTGGTTTCTCGCGGTGCATGGTACGCCATCACCGCGTGCCCGGGATCGTTCTCGGCGAGAAACATCGCGAGCCTGCGCCCCGCCGCCGCCGTGCGCGCGAGGTCGGCCGCGAGGTTGTTGTCGGTCGGGTGACCGAGCACGGTCGGAGGAAACTGCGAGCGTTCGGTCGGCGATTGCTCGCGCTTCTGCACGAGATGTCGCAGCCGACGCCCCAGCAATTTCACGGCGTCTATGTAACCGATGTCGGTCTTGCCGCGGAGAAACTTCCAAAGCTTACGAGCATTCGTGGCCCGCGCCATGCGGCAATGGTCCTGCATGAGCTTTTCCGCGCCGGAGGCGTCGAACGGCATGCCGGCTTCCCAATGGAACGTGAGCGGATTGATCAGCACGCTTTCGATGAGCGTCGGGTCGGAAAGTTGGGCCGCCGATTGGAACGCGGCGTACGCTCCCGAGCAGAGCCCGACCAGCACGCAGCGCGTGACGCCGAATTGCTCGCGAAGTTCCCGAATCGCACGTTGTATGTCGTGAAATGCCGTGCTCGGATACGGATCGTTTTCTTGCTCAGGGTCGCGACACACGCTGTCGCCGAGGCCGTTGACGTCGAGACGCAGGCAGCGGAATCCTTGGCTTGCCAAGTGGCGCGTGAGTTCGACGTAGATGCGTCCGGGCCCGACGTGGTTGGCCGCTCCGGCGTTGAGCACGATGACGGCCGGCAAATCTCCGTCGGTGTTCGTCGGTTCGACCAGAACGCCGAACAACTGCTCCGGGCCGATGCGCAGTACGCGCTCGTGGAGCGTGCGAATCTTTTCCGGATCGGCCGCCGGTGCGTACGAAACGATCGCTTGTGCCGGGCCGGCTTTCGCGACATCCGACTCCAGCGTGCCGGCACTCGGCACGAGGATATGCTCGCCAAGCCATTGAGCAATATCGCCGACGGCCTGCCGCGGAACGCGGCTAAAGTGCGGTTCGGCCATCATCTCCGCATAGCCCGGCGGCGAAAGATGCGTGACCGGAATTTCAAATTGTGCAAAACGCTCGACGAGGCGCTTGTCCGTGGGACCGACGACGAGCGCTTGCAAGCAGCTCAGTTGCTTCTGCAGCAGGTTGAGCTTCGTGAATTGCTCGGCGGTCTCTTCGCTCACGAGAAAGCCCGCGGCTTCGATGTCGCCGGCGGCGGCATCCGTCGGGCGCGGCCGGAGTTCGGTCATTTGCTCGATGGTCTGCATCTGTCGCATGAACGACTTACCGCATGTGACCGGCGCCCAGAGCACGAGATTGTCGCACTCGTCGGGCCCGATCGCTTCGACGGCGAGCATCGCCCCCATGCGTAGACCGACGATACTGATGCGCCGGCAGCCGAGCGTGTTGCGCATCCATGCGATCGCGTCGCGAACGTTTTGATGCCAGGCGGCCCGGCGCGACGGATCGGCGTCGCTGCCGGCGGAATCGCCGGTGCCGTGCCAGTCGAAGCGCAGTGTGGGAATGCCCTGCCGTGCGACGGCATCGGCCAGATGCCGCAAGCTGCGGTTGGCGTGCAGTTGTTCGAACCCGACCGGTGCGCAGATCAGAACGCCGTGGTCTACATGGCTCGCTTGCGGCGACATATGCAACCACGCGAGCAGCGGTTCGTTGCGGCTGGTCAGATAGAACGCCGTGCGCGCAACGTCGGATTGCTGCGAAGTGGTCCCCTTCGCAGCGGCGGACGTCAGCAAATGCTCCGTCGGCTCGGTAATGGTCAGCGACATACAGTGCACGTCCTAGGTCTGGTCGACGTCTACGGGAATGGTTAGTTCGGAGTCGAGATTCAAGGCTTCCAAGGTCGGGCGGAAAGCGCGGGCGACGTCGTCGCGAGGTGTGAACGTCACGACTTTCGTGCGAGTTGGGGCGAGGTGGAAGTAGTTGTCGTCCGGAAGGTATCCGTCGGCGTGCAGGCGGACCGTGTCGAGCAATACTTCGGTGTTCATGGTGACTTGATACGTGCACTCCATGCTGCGGACGGCGGATGCCCGAACTGCAGGAGCCGAAACGCGGCCGGACGTAAGATGTCGCAAGAAGTGCACGGCTTCGCTGAGCACTTGGCCGTCGGATGCGTGCCACCGGGCGACGACCACTTCGTGCTGCGGCGGACCGAAACGGTAGGCGTAGGCGGAATCGGTAAAACATCCGAGAAGGGCGTCGCCGCCGATCCGTTGCCGCGAGCGAGGGGCGAGCCGCACGGGGCTGCACGCACGCGCAATCATCGTGTTCGGCGACTTGAGCAGTTCGAACTCGATCATACCTTCGCAGAGTTGATCGGTTTCATTCGTGAGGTGCAGGTCGAAGCCGTTGAGGCCTTCGTCGGTGAGCGTGAGCTGCCGCGTTTGCCACGAGCGCTTGAGGTAGTAGTACGCGGCCTTCGGCAAACCGGTGGAATCGACGACGCCCCAGCCGGCTCCCGGCCAAAGGTCTTTATAGAACCACGTAAGCGCCCCGCCGCAACGCGAATGCGTACTTCGCCACTCCGAGAAGGCCGCGGCCATCATTTCGCCCGTGACGGCTCGGCTCAATTCGAGGTAGCGCGGCATATCGAACGAGCGCAGTTGCGCCGGGTCGACGCCGAACGTCGCCCGGAGATAGTGATCGCGAACGTCTTCGAAGTCCCACCCTGCTCCGCCGTCGCGCGGCACTCGCTGCTTCCAGGTCGGATCGTGCAGCACGGGATGGCCGCCTCGCGTCACGGCGTAGATCGTTTCCGGCTCCGGAAGGTTCGCAAAGCCGAGGCACTCCGGCGTGAACTTGACATCGGCGCGGCGCAGATCGGTCGTCTGTCGCAAATAGGCGCCGACTCCGTAGTAGTGCGTGATGCCGGTGTGTGTATGGAACGGCAGCACGCCGCCCGTCGGCGTCGACGGAACGTAAACCGTGCCCGGGTGCAACTCCGCGCAGAGTTCCGGCAGTTCGCGAGAGAACCAGTCGTTCGTCCATCGTTCGCGCGGCATCCCGAGCATTGCCGCTTGTTGCTCGATTTCGCTGTTGCCGCAGTATGCGACGACCGACGGATGCCGAGCGAGCCGCGTGAGTTGTTCGGTCGCTTCGGCGCGGATGTTCTCACGGAAGCCGGCGTCGTCGACCGGGTAATCCATGTTGGCGAACATGAAGTCCTGCCAAACGAGCAAGCCGAGTTCGTCGCAGAGTCGATAGAACGCTTCGCTCTCGTATTGCATCGTGCCGCCGACGCGGAGCATGTTCGCTCCCGCGTCGCGGGCCAGCACTAGGTCGCGACGGAGCGCCCGTTCATCGCCCCCGCGCGACAGGAGATCGCCGATGGTCCAGCACGCCCCGCGGCAGAAGACCTCCGCATCGTTGATGAATAGCGCAAAGCCGTCTTCGGTGCAGACTTCGACCTTGCGGAATCCGAGCGGCGTTTGCGGGTACTCGATGGTTTCGCCGTCGACTTCGAGCGTAAGCCGACAAGCGAGCAGATTCGGTGTGCCGTGCGTGTGCGGCGACCAAAGCGGAGCGTTCGGGATCTGCATTTCGCCCGTGATGTTCCAGCCGTCGGCGGTGGGCGTGATTGCTAGCGGCGCTTCGTGTTCGCCGACAAATATTGCCGCGATCTCCGGTGCGATCGGGCTGTACAACTTAGCGCTGATCATGACGATGCCGGTGGTGCCTTCAAGCGTCGGCGTGATCCGAAGACCATCGAGCAGTGCCGGGCCCGATTCAATGCGAACAACACGCCAAGGTCCGATAGCCGGAGCACAGGGCGCCCAGCCGGGAATGCGACCGACAAGCGATGTGCGATGCCATCGCAACTGCTGGTTGCGTACGAGGTTCGTTTTCCACCGCGGCCGCGGGCGTTTTTGCTTGAGCAACTCCGTGAGTGAGTGGAAGCAAAGCAGCAGCTCGTTTTCATCCTCCAACAGCGAGCCGACGCCGACTGAATACGCACGAAACATGTTGTCCGTGCTAAGAATCTTTCGGCCGTTCAGCCAGATGTCGGTCGAGGTCGCGAGGCCGTCGAAGCAAATGCGATAAGGCCGGCTGTCGTCGATGCTCGGGCCTGCGAACGTCGTACGGTACCACCACTCTTGAGCGTCGATGTCGGTCGGCTGAGCGAAATCCCACTCTCCCACTGCGTGGAGGGCTTGTGCAACGGTGCCCGGCACCAGCGCCGGCAACATGCGTCCGTCGCCCTCGGTAAAGCTTGGCGGCGTCGCTGCCCCCGGCAATCGCCCGAGCAAAGACCAGGGGCCGAGGGTCAATGCTTCGGCCCAAGCGGCCATGACGCTGAGTGACGTGTTCATCGGTTACGACTCCTCCACGTGTCGGTATTAGAGGAATCGCTTCGCAAGACCGTCAGTCGTCGCTTGCCAGGTGCCGGCGAGTTCGTCGACCGGCGCGAGATCCAGCGGCTTTCTGCGCGCGATGGCCCGAGCCAGCTGAAACTGCAGCGTCTTCGCACCGATGGAAAGTGCAATAAATCCCGACGTGGCGTTTTCTAGGCCGTCGACGTGGTGTTCTTCAAGCCACTTTAGGTACGTTGCGGCACATTCAAAGCTTGCGCCGAATTGCCGAAGCGTGGCGAACGAGTATTGATGGAACATTTCTAGCGACGCGCCGGCGAGCCATTGCAGATCGGCGGCGAACCGTGCTTTAAACTTGTTGAACGGGTTTTCCGTCGGCAACCGGCACAGATGGCGACGCAGCACTTCGAGCGATGCGGCGATCAATCGCTCGCCGATCGGCGGCGCAGGGTTACGGCGTTTGACGATTTCCGCGTAAGGCGGCAGGACGTCCGGTGAGAAGTTCCCTGTCATGCGGAAGACGTTGAGAAAATCGTCACCGGCGAGTTCGTAATAGCCCTGGCCATGAAAATAGCCGAGCCTTCGGGCGGCGACGTCGATCTCCATCGCGGCGACCGTCGATTTGACGTGCGCCGTGTGATAGGCCGTGCCTGCCGTATCGGGCAAGTAGTACGAATCGAGTTCGACCAGCATCGGCCGGCCAAGTCCAAGTTGCTCGTCGACATGAACTTCCAGCGGACGCCAAATCGCCAGCTCTTGCACGTCGAGCCCGAAGAGTTCTTCGAGATCGGCATGCGGAAACTTGAAGAAGGTCCACTGGTCCCCCTCAAAGTCGATGGTCGTCGTGAACGGCATCGCCGCGATCGGCTCGAAGCCCCACGCGTGAAGCAGTTCGATCCAAACGTCGACGTAGCAGTTCGTTTCGGCCCAACTCCGCTCCTGTGTGTGGAGCCGATGCCGTTGATGGTCGGTCGGGCTAAGAGTGAGTTCGCCGAGCATTAGAGACCGAGCGTGTTCTTGACGTCGTGAGGCCAAAGGTCCGGATCGAAGCCGTGCTTCATGAAGAGCGCCAAAGCGATGCGCTCCAGGCCGAAGCCGATGCACGAAGTGTGGGCATCTTCGCCGTCGGGCGTGCGAATGCCGAACTTGTGGCCGAAGTGATTTTGGTGGTAGTTGCAAGAGGTGATCGCCGTCGGCTTCTCGGCCGAGGCAACTTCGTGTACGAGTTCGAACTTGAGGACCTGCTCAATTTGCGCTGCCGCCATCACCTTGCCGCCCCGGCCGAAGAATGGATCGTTGGCGACGACCGCTTCCGCTTCGAGGCCGACGTGGTTGAGGATTTCGGTGCCGAGCTTGAGCCAATATTCGCGATGCGCGAGCGCCTGTTCGGCCGTGCCGAGGCGAACAAACTCCCGTTGCCGGAAAATCTGCAGCCGGGCCGGATCGAGCGACGGCTCATGTCGAAACACGAACGAACGCAAGTCGACCGTGCGCCCTTCGGCCGGCAGGGTGCCTTTGGCCGTCGGATAGAGCGGGTAGCAGGCTGCGGGGGTGAGCATGATCTGGGTCGGGGTCAGGTGCTCGGTCCAGTCTTCCCCCCTCTTTTTCTTATCGAGCATCTTCAAATGGTCGCGCTCGCCGCCGGTGAACGAATGCACCGACCCCAAGAGATCGGGGAAGTTGTCGATGTGCGTCATCTGCAGGTAGTGCGCCCGATTCATAATCGCCGGAAAGCGCATCACCTCGGCCTGCAAATGGCTGCCGCGCACGGTGACGTACCGCTCGAAGCGTTCGATCACGTCTTCAAACGCGCCGCTGAAGCCGTAGAGCCCGTCGACTTCCATCGAAATGAGAAGTCCGGCCTCGACGAGTCGGTCGCGGCAGCGGCGGTACGTTTCCGTCAGCGATTCGGTGGCGATGCACGACATAAGCGTTAGTGTCCTTCTCGGTGCGCGAGCAACATCGTGGCGTTAAGTTTCGTAATGCGGTCGTTATTTACCATCAGCGCGGCTCCGTAGGCGTCGCGCAGGTGACGGGCCAAGCTGAATTTCGAATCGTTGCGGTAGCCGGAGATGCCGTTGATCAGTAGGGCCTTGCCCACGATTTCGACGATCTTCTGCGAGCAGGACAACTTCAGGTTGTTGGTACGAATCGGAAAACCGAAGCCTTCGAAAGCCGCGTCGCAAGTCGACGTGAGTTTCTCGTGATACTCGCGAGCGAGCGAATAGACGTTGTGCCGCATCTCTTGCAGCATCAAGTCGACCTCGGCCAAGCGAACGGCTGACAGCGGTGTTTCACCGGGCGTCTTGCGAGCTTCCACCCGTACGAACGCCCGCGAGCGATTGACGGCGTCGGCGGCAATGCCGGACCAGAGCGCTCCCCAGACGATATGCGAATAGGGGTGCATAGTCTCGGCGAGAATCTCGTTGAACGACGTCGGCAGAATCTGCTCGACGTTTCCTTGAGCGGTCAGCGTGAAGCCGGAGCTGCACGTGCCGCGGAAGCCCATGGTGTCCCAGGTCGAGAGGGGCTCGGCCTGATATTCGCCCCGGCGCACCAGGAGGTGGACTTGATCGGTGGCCGGAGATTCCGGCGAGCGGCGGGCCGTCACGAGGATGTCGTCGGCATGCTCGCCGTACGAAATAACGGGGGCCTTCTTCGTGACCTTGAACGTCTCGCCGTCGACCTCCACGGCGCAGATGCTGGAGAGCAAATCGCCGCCGGTGCCGACTTCCGTGGTCGCCGAGGCCATGAGCCGTTGCTCTTCGACGAGCTGCCGTAGGTAGCGGCGGAAGTAGTCGGATTCTTGCGCATGATGGACGACGCACGCGACTTGGATGCAGTGCATCGCGTAGATCATCGCGGTCGAACCGCAATAGTGGCCGAGCGTCTCGCAAATCTTGGTGGTCTCGACGATGTTCAGTCCGAAGCCGCCGTATTCCACGGGGACATAAGCGCTCAAGAACTTCCCTTCGCGCAAGGCGGCGAACGCTTCTACGGGAAAGCGAGCGTCTTCGTCGACCGAAGCGGCATACGGCGCCAGCGCCGTTTCGCCGATGGCGTGAGCTTGCGCGAGCAAATCAGCGAACTCGGCCGGCGAAATGCGCTCGTTACGAACTATCGTCGTGATCATGTATCGTGCTCGGGGAGAGTGGCGAACTAGCGGGCCAGTTTGGCGACCGCTTCCGAAATCGAAGCGATGGTGCGGAACGTTCCTCGGCTCAACATCGATTCGGGGAACTCGATGTCGAAGCGTTCTTCCAGGGCGAGCATGAGGCCGACCGTGGCGAGCGACGTGAGGCCGATCGAATAGAGGTCGCGCTGCGGATCGAGAGCGCTCACGTCGACCGGCACGCCGATGTGCTCGGCGACGACTTCCTTCACGGATTCCAGGTCGACCGCGGCCGGCGAGTTCGTAGGAGTCATACGGTAGATCTTCCGGTGAAAAATTGGCGGTGAAAAAGGCGTGGAAACGTTCGCTCGGGCACCGCGCCAAAGGGCGTGGTGAGCAGCGCGCGCGGTAAGACGCCTGATTGGATAAAACCTACGTCGAAAACTGCGGGATTGCGTAGTTTACGAAACCGTTAGAGTCGCCTTGTCCGGTTCGTGTCGACCGGCGCGGTCGTAGCGATCGTAGGTGCGGGCCGACGTCGCGTACGAGGCGTTCTAGCTACGCGGTTGCCGAGGGATGATCCAAGCGGAGTCGTGTTTGGTCATGCCGACATGCGGATAGTAGGTCTGCGCCTTCGGGGCGGCGAGTAGGATTATCGCCGTATTCAGGCCGGCTTCCAAATGCGTCAGGCGAATGAGTTCCCGGCCTATTCCCCGCCCTTGATACGCTTCATCGACGGCTAGATCGGAGAGGTACGTGCAGAACGCAAAGTCGCTGATGGCGCGAGAGATTCCGACGAGCCGCCCCGCCTCGCGCGCCGTAACGATGATATCGGCCTTTCGCAGCATCGTTTCGATGGTCGGTCGATCATCGACGGGCCTGCGCTCGGCCAACGTGGAGCGAACGAGCACGTCGATAAATTCGTCGGCGCTGAGCTGCGGTTCGGTTTGATACTCAATCATTGGCGGCGCAATCCAACAAGTGTTGAAGGCGTTCGTTACAAGCGTACGTCGTGGAACGCCGTTTGTCGGGCGATTGCGCTTACGCCGGTACGCCTAAAACGCCGGTGCTGATTGGGAAAACCCCTAAAACCCGTCCCGCGCAAATTCGCCCACCCGCCTGCGAAGGCTAAGATATCGGCACTCGGGACCGTTATCAGGACGGCGACATTGAAAGAGAACATCGGCTTCATGATCGGCGAACGCGGTATTCATCTAAGCTCGGCGCTCGCCTTTCGATTTCCGGTCGCCGTTTTGGCGTGCCTGTTCGGCTGCAACGCACCGAGCGACGGCGCCTTGCAGGGATATGTGGAAGGGGAATACGTCTATGTCGCTTCTTCGCTGCCGGAAACCTTGAAATCGTTGCACATTTCGCGCGGCGATCAGGTTAAAGTCGACGAACCGCTATTCGAACTCGACGATACCCCGCAAAAGGCGGCGGTGAATGAGACGCAACGCCGACTCGCCAATGCCAAGTCGACCTGGGAAGACTTAAAGAAAGGCCGCCGCCCGTCGGAGATCGCCGCGTTCAGACGGGACAACTGCCGTCAACCTCGGAATCATGGCAGTGACTTGCAAGTTAATTCTTGCAGTAACGTTTTGAATACTCATCACGCTGTCGCGATTTCCACCTCCACTCATCGTAACCCTATGAGCATCGCCACGATTCTCGATGTCGGGCGTGACGTGCCCCCACCAAACGAGTCCGGCCGCAAGGTGATAAACTTGCGACCCTCACTGGAAGGGAGCTTGTCATGGGTCGAAAGCGATTGTCTGTAGAGCAGATCATTCAGAAGCTGCGAGAAGCGGAGTTAGAGTTGGCTCGCGGTCAGACGGTGCCGCAAGTCGTGAAGAAGCTCGGCGTGACGGAGCAGACTTACTACCGCTGGCGAAAAGAATACGGCGGGCTGCGGACGGACCAAGCGAAGCGGTTCAAGGAGCTTGAGCAAGAGAACGCCCGCTTGAAGCGGCTGTTGGCCGACACCGAACTCGATAAGGCAATTCTGCGTGAGGCCGCCTCGGGAAACGTCTGAGCCCGATCGGTCGGCGACGCGTCGTCGAACATGTGCGTGAGACGCTCGGCGTGAGCGAACGTCGAGCGCGTTACATGCTGGGACAGTCGCGGGCGACACAACGTCGTCCGCGACAAGTTCCCGCCGACGAACCGCGATTGGTCGGGCGGATCACGGCGCTGGCGAGCGACTACGGTCGCTACGGCTATCGCAGAATCACGGCCCTTTTACGCCGTAAAGGCTGGCGTGTGAACCATAAACGAGTCGAACGTCTTTGGCGTCGCGAGGGCTTAAAAGTGCCGCAGCGGCAGCGGAAGCGACGGCGGCTGTGGTTCAACGACGGTTCGTGCATACGACTGCGACCGAAGCATCGCGATCACGTCTGGAGCTACGACTTCGTGCAGGCCCGAACGCACGACGGTAGGTCGTTCCGAATGTTGACGGTGATCGACGAGTTCACTCGGGAACCCGATTCGAGATCGCGAGCGAAGCGAGTCGCACCGAGAATGTTTTCTACACCACGTCGCGACGCTCTTCGAGTAAATGCGTCATTGACGCACTTGCAGTCAGAAACGATGCGAAATCCCGCGACAACGTGCGAAGCCTTGCGAGTGTGATTTGAAGGGGTAGAATTGCGCACAGCCGCGGGAAATACGGTGTTTTCGCGGGACTGTCGAAGCATTTCGACAAGCTAGGGATCACAGGTTCGTGTCCTGTATCGCCCATTGATTGGATTCACCGGAACCGCGCGGGACTGCGATACAAAATCGCAACTTCCGTGCGGTTTTCGCGTTTCCGGACGTCGCCTGACGCAATCCATCGTCGTCCGACGGAGCGCGGCAGGGTCATTTCGGGGCGGGACGTAGCTCTAACTTCCGGCCGGACCAATAGCCGACGAGTTCGTCGCCGCGAATCCTCAGTTTCAAGTCAGTGCCTCTGTGGGCCGTGTCCCCGTTCATGGGCTTCGTCTTGTCCGACTTGTGCCCGCCCATCAGTTGCCATTGGTAAGGACACAAATAGGGATCGTTCTCATAAACCGAGCGGACGTCGAAGTATTGCTCCTGCTCCGGCGCGTCGCCGTATTTGAGCACCGCGACGAAGAAATGGGCATGCCCGCGATCGAGAAGCGACAATTCGATCGGCGCGACGTCGTCTTCGTCGCGGTACCACCGGCCGGTCCAGCGTTTGCCGGCAACGAACGTACTTCGAACGAGAGCTTCCGTTTCTTCTCTCGGCAGAATCGTCGATCGTTCGCCCGTCTCTTGCAGCGGCGCCTTGCGCTGATCGACGTGGAATTCGTAGCCGTCCCCCGCCGAGACGATTTTCAACCAAGGCACGTCGTCCCACCCCATGGGGCCGTCGGGATCCTCGTGTTCCTTGCCGAACAGGATCGCACCATGATGATCGGCGCTGCGGACGCCGAGGTAGAGCGCCGGGAGAGCGGGCTGCGCGCCCGCTTGACGGTCGATCGCCCTAGATTCCCGCTCGATGAAATAATACGCGTTGCGCAGCATGGGATCGTCGGTCCGTTGCACGACGGCCACGCCTTGGTACCCATATATGTAACGTCCGAAGTCGATTTCCATCCGCCACTTTTGCGGCCGACCGGAAGCGTCGGGCATCTCGAACGACACGACTTTTTTATCGAGCCGGTGAAACCCTCGGCTTAGCGCCTGCAGATTCTTAAAGGCGATTTGCTGGGCCTCCTCTTTCCATTCAAAAGCTTTCTTCGACAGAGCGGCGTAGCGGGTCGCGTATTCGTTGAATTGCGCCGATTGCAGATCGATGAGAATCGCACCGCCGGGTACGGCGTCATATTTTCGCGTCGAGAGGTCGTACTCGTCGGCGCAGCAATAATCGTTGCTCTCGTAGTTCGTCGTTCGAAAGTGTCCGTTGAGCCGATTGGTTTGGTGCGACTTCTCGCGAATCCAAGCCCGACCGTCCCCCGACACATAGCGGAATGCATAACTGTCGGCGGGCCGCACGCCTTTCAACCGAAAATCGGAAAAGACCCAGCCGAGACCTTCGCGCCGAGCTCGGCAGGTGCCGTCGAACATGCATTCGTCGCCGGTCGAGCACGCCTTACGGAACATGCGTTGCACGGGACGAGGCGGCGGTACCTCCTTCGCAAGCTTCTCGGCCAAGTCGGGCGCCGCGTGCCTCAACTCTTCCAGCGGCCGGTCCAAGGATCTACTGATAAACTCATCCTGCCGGGCGATCTTTTGAGGATCGATTTCATAATAGATCGTGTCGCGATATTTGCCTTTCACGACGAAGTCCAAGGTCAGGACGCCGGGGTCTTTCTCCTCGGAGCCGCGAATGTCCAAGCCGACGTACTCGAAAGGCAAGTCGGCTTGCAATTCGAGCGGCTTGATTTGATCGGCCAAACCGTACGCGTAGAAATCGGAAGGCTGCAAAAATTGCAGAGCGAAGTGACCGCCGACTCGTAAAACCAGCCCGACAAGCACCAGCCCGCCGATAAACAGCGCACTCGGTCCACGTTTCGGCGTTGCTTCGGTGACGGTCTGCATCGTCGGCTCACCGACTCGGAACAGGAAAAGAAAGCTCAGGGCACGAGTAGCTTATTTCCCGCGGGCGCTACCGTCCATGGCGCCGCTCAACCGGGACGTGGCCGGAGTTGGTCCGCGGGGCTCCTCACATCCCATCCGCCACGGTTCCCATCGTGCGTGGAGAAACGGGCTGTATACTGTCGCTCCGCGGATCTACCGATTCGCGTAACCGGGAAGCCTTTGGCCGAATTTGCGATGAAACGCTTCATAGCTCTCTTGGTCGCCTTATGCTGCGCCTCGGTTTGCGCCGCCGACCAGCCCCACATACTCGTCGTCCTGGCGGATGATCTCGGTTTCGGCGACCTGGGTTGCTACGGCAACGCGGACGTGAAGACCCCGCATCTCGACGCCTTCGCGCGGCAAGGCCTGCGCTTGACGCAGTGCTATTCGGCCGGGGCCAATTGCTCGCCGTCGCGGGCCGGGCTGATGACCGGGCGCACGCCGTATCGCGTCGGCGTTCATAGTCAGATTCCGTTTCTCTCGCCGATGCATCTGCCGGCTTCGGAAACGACCGTGGCAAGCTTGTTGCGCGCGGCAGGTTACGACACGTGTCAGAGCGGCAAGTGGCACCTCAACGGAATGTTCAATCTCCCGGGTCAGCCGCAGCCGGCCGATCACGGGTTTCGTCGTTCTTTCGCCACGCAGAACAACTGTCTGCCGAATCACCGCAACCCGTACAACTTCGTGCGCGACGGCATTCCGCAAGGCCCGCTCAAAGGTTATGCGGCGCAGCTCACGGCCGACGAAGCGATCGGTTGGTTACGCCGTGAGCGGGAAGCGACGAAGCCGTTTTTTCTCTACGTCGCGTTTCACGAACCGCATGAACCGATTCGCTCCGCGCCCGAGTACGAAGCGCTATATGACTTGCCAGACGATCCGAGTCGCCGCGCTTACTTAGCCAACATCACGCAAATGGACGCGGCCTTCGGACGCCTGATGTCGGCGCTCGACGAACTCGGCCTGTCCGACGACACGCTCGTCTGGTTCACGAGCGACAACGGCCCGGCGCGCACCAAATGGCACGCCTCGGGTTCGACCGGCGGTTTGCGCGGCTTCAAAGGCCAACTCTGGGAAGGGGGCATTCGCGTGCCGGGGCTGATTCGATTTCCAGGTCGCGTCGCCGCCGCCCGCGAGAGCGACGTGCCGGTTTGCGGCGTCGACCTCCTGCCGACCGTCTGCGAACTGGTCGGACTCCAGCCGCCTGCCGGCGTCACGCTCGACGGTACGAGCGTCGCCCCGCTCTGGAGAGGCGACGTCGTTCGCCGCGAGAAGCCGCTGTATTGGCAATTCAATCTTGCCTCCGGCGAAGAAAAGCTGGCGCTGCGCGACGGCGATTGGAAAATCGTCGCCCGACTTTCGCTACCGTTAGGGCCGCAACGGGCCGACATCACCGCGGAAGCGATGCATGTGCTCAAGCACGCCGAGCCGGCGTTGCCGGAGCTTTACAATCTGGCCGACGATCCGGCGGAAACTCGCAATGTGGCCGATCGCTTTCCCGAGCGCCTCGCAACGATGCGTTCGTCGCTCATCAAGGCGTTTCACGACGTCCGCCGTGAAACACCCGTTTGGCCGCGGTTCCAAGATCCGGGCTATGAAGCCCCGCGTATTCATTGGCCCGACTACACGGCACCCCGCGGAGGTTCCGGCCATGCTTCGGATGCTCGGCGCCGCGCGACAACGGCCGGTCAGGGAACGGGCGGGTAATCACAACCGACGGCGGCGCTTCCGAGCAGGCGACGTTTTTACGGCTTCAACAACGAATCCTTTGCTCGCCGGCGTCCCCTCGCTTTATGATAGGAGCGGCCGCCGTTCTTTGCGATCTTTTCGCGTAATCACTGATGAAGCCATGGGAGAGCGACTGCTCGAAATCATTTCCTCTGCGAGTTATTTTTGAGAGATCGGGTCGCATGTCGGTGCGATGTTCATTGTTCGAAGATTCGCCCCCACACGCGTTGCCCGGCCCGGCGATTGAAACGCACAGAGACCGAATCCCAAAGACCGCATTGCGCGGGCTGGTTGCGCCGCATCGCACCTGAGCGGGCGATCCCAATCACCGCATTCATCCACGACATTACGAACTTGGTCGTTCTCACTCTTGGCAACGTGACTGATGACTCCGACTTTTGCCGCCTTCCTTGCGGCCCACTAGTTAACCCCGGTTAAACGCATGATCTTACGCCGCACGTTTCTCCAAATTGCCGGTTTCGCACTTGGTGCAGGCTCCTTGCCCGCCGTCGCGAAGAACTCTCGGCCGCAGAAAACCGTTTTGCTGCAGTGCGCCTGGGCCGTCAAGAACATCGGCGACATCGGCCACACGCCCGGCACATTGCGCTTCCTCGAGCGCTACCTGCCCGAGGTGAAGGTCGTTCTTTGGGCCGCCAATACGAACGAGCAAGTCGACGCCATGCTCATGAAGCGGTTCCCGAAATTGGAGATTGTGAAGGGCTCGCTTTCACAGAAGAACGGTCCCGTGCAGGAAGCGATCCGTCGGTCTGACTTCTTCCTCCGCGGCCCCGGCATGGGCCAGTCCACGGATTTCATGAAGTACTGCAATCAAATCGGGAAGCCCTGGGGGCTGCAGGGGCAGTCGTACTTCCCCGACATGGTCACGGGCCCCGGCGCGGAGGAACGCATCGCCCTGCTCAACAGCGCGGCTTTCATCTATTGTCGCGACTCCAAGACGCTCAAGACTCTCCAGGACGCCGGGGTGAAGCCGCCCGTGCTTGAGTTCGGCCCCGACGGTTGTTTCGGGATCGACGTTCGCGATGAAGCGAAGGCGCTTGCTCGGATGCAGAAGCACGGCCTCGAAGAAAAGAAGTTCATTACCTTGCAGCTTCGGACCCATTCGCCGAGCAGCCCCGGTGTCGACGACAAGCGTCCGCAGAAACTGAACCCGCTTCATCCCACGCCGGAAAATATTGCTGACGACAAGCGCCGGGCGAAGGTCTATCAGGATCTCATCGCGTTGTGGGTGAGGAACACCGGCTGGAAGGTCGTCATCGCGCCGGAGGTCTACAAAGAAATGGAGTACAACAAGAAGTTCGTCTACGACCCGCTACCGGACGAGCTCAAGAAGTACGTGGTCAATTTCGACGAGTTCTGGAACGTGGACGAGGCCTGCTCCTTCTATGCGCGGGCCCACACCGTAATCTGCCACGAGCCGCACACGCCGATCATGGCATTGGCGGTCGGCACGCCGATGATGCACACTTTTTCCGAGTTTCACTCGCCGAAATGCTGGATGTTTAAGGACATCGGCCTCGAAGAGTGGGCCCCCGAGTTCGACGCCACTCCCGCCGAGAAGATGTTCGAGATCCTGGCGAGCATTCACGGCGACTATCCGGCCGCCGAAGCCAAAGTGAAAACGGCCATGGCTTACGTCGAACAGCGCGCCGCCTCCCAGATGAGCGTGCTCAAGAGCATCGTGAATGCCTGAAGTCGACTGACCTCGGACTTCTCCCCGCATCGAACCTCGCGACGGCGAGATCCCCCAAGGTCCATCGGGAGTTGCAGGCAATCCGGCTGCGCGCTGCTTTGCCGGAGCCGATTACTACGCAGACATCAACGTCGTCGATGCTATTTCTGCGCCGGGAGCGAAAGTACAGTTCGTTTCTAGCATGAAACTGGACCCGACAAGTTATGAGGGATTAGAATGGGAGGCTGCAGAATATAGTCCCCCCATGTTCCTTTTCGTCACGGAGTCGCCCATGTTCCGAACGTCGGCGTTCTTGTCAGCGGCGTTGTTCGCCGCGGTTTCCGCTGCTGCTGAGGTCGACTCCATCGACGGCTTCTATCTCGAGTCGCGCACCTGCCAGGTCTACACCGGCCCTTGCTTTGCGAATGCCGAGTTCGGCCTGACCGGCAACGACGCGATCATGGCCTGGCATATCGAAAACGGGCGGCATGTCGGAACCGATCTCGCCGGCCTGAGCGTGGTCGTCGTCGTGCATGCCGATCGGACGCTGGCTTCGGCGGGCATCGGGGACGCCGGTCAGGTGAAGTCGGTGATTTTCGTGAACGACAAGGCCGACGCGGCGCAGCGGGAGGCGCTCGTCGATTTCGCGAAGTCGCAGATCGGCAAGGCAGGCTTGGCCGTCGTGCGCGTCGAGAGCATGCCGATCCACATGTCGCTTGACAGGTCGACGCTCGAAGGTCGCCTCGAAGCGGGCCGAGCCGTAAAGATGGTCACGCGCAAGGCGCGTCCGGGAGATTGCATTTGCTCGAACGAGGTCGCATATTACCCGCCGCTGGCGAGCGTAACGAATTTCGTACCCGGCGTCGCGAGAGAAGCGGAGTTTTCCGGTCGCGGCCTGGGGACTCAGTGGTCGATGCCTGACTCGCGCAGCTCCTATATGGGATTGTTCTCGTTCTAAAGTCGGAGTTCGCACACCCATGAAGACGCACCTCGGATGTTTCCTGATTGTCGCCGCGCTATCGTTCGATGGAGGCCGGGTCTCGGCGGCCGACCATCGCGTCGAACCGCTCAACGAAGCGCTTCCCGCCGACGCGGTCGCGCCTGCGATTGCGGAATTACTGAACCCGACCGGCTTCAAGGTGGTACGCGGCGAAACGCGCACGGTTTGCGACATTTGGCTCTGTAAACAGTGGGACACCGCGGCCGGCGAGCGCGCGGCGGCGGTCAACTATCCGTTTCAGCCCGGAGCGCTGATCGGCGTGGCTCGATTCACGAAAAAGGGTAGCGATTTCCGCGATCAAGACATCGCCGAGGGCGTTTACACGCTGCGCTACGGCCAACAGCCCGTCGACGGCGCTCATGTCGGCACCTCGCCGACGCGCGACTTTCTGCTTCTTTTGCCCGCCGACCAAGACACCGCCCCCGCCGCGCCCGACTACCGCACGATGGTGACGAAGAGCGCCGAGGCGGCCGGTTCGAGCCACCCGCTGCTGCTCTCCCTGCAGCAAACAGACAGCACCGGCGGAACACTGGCCGTCCGGCATGTCGAAGAACCCGATTGGTGGATCGTCCGATTCGCCGGAAAAACGAAAGCGGCCGCGGTGGCGGTCGATTTAGTTGTCGTCGGGCACGCCGTGGAATAATGCGCCGCGCCAAGTACTTATCGCCGCCCGCAGGAAGTCTCGTGAATTGCAGCTTCGCGACGATGTTCTTAGCAAGCATCGTCGCGCTAGCGATTGCCTTTCCACCAAGCGGCGAAGATTCCCGTTTGCGCGCCGCCGAAGCTTCAGCCGAAAAGTTTACCACCGAATCGCTCCGAGGCCGGGTGGTGTTTACGGCCGAAGCGATGGCTCGACGACATGGAGCCAAATCGGTTGTCGAAGCGGCGGAGCGCGGGCTGGCCCTAGAAACGCCTGATGGCCGGCTAGTGCCGCTGCTGGAGGATGTGCGCGGTCGCGCTTTTCGCGCCGACGAGCGTTTACGGCACATGAACGTGGAACTGCTGGTCCGCCGATATCCGAACACGCCGGTCGTCCAAATCGTCACTTTGTATGAAATTTCGGCCGACGGGAAGTTCGAAATCGATTACTGGTGCGACGTTTGCGCCATCGCGATGTTCGAACTCAAGACCTGCGAATGCTGCCAAGGCGACATCGAACTCCGTCGCCGTCGGGTCGTCGAAGCAAGCAAGCCGGCGAGTCCTTAGCCGCAGGTCGGGGCATTGAGAGTTTCTCGGCGATTTGATTGTTTCGCGCCGTGTGCATCGTATAATCAGCCGCGCCACGATGAGCCCGAGCGCCGCGCGCAGCCGCAGGTCGTCGCGCGACGTTCGGTCCGTCACGATTTTTTCTCCACGTCGAACGGGAGCAAGCTCGCATGACGACGTTCAACAGGTCGGACTCACGCTCCGGATTCACCCGGCGCGACTTTCTTCGCGGCTCCGGCGCCGCGGCGGCCGCCACGGCGCTGCATGCCGACGCCGATGCACGGGGAGCGGATCAAGCCGGTCCAAAAGTCATCAGCGGCGCGACGCCCATTACGCTCAACGTGAACGGCGAAAACCGCGAGGTCGCCGTCGAGCCGCGTACGACGCTCCTCGAAGCGCTCCGCTACCAGTTGGACCTCACGGGCGCCAAGCCGGTTTGCAACGACGGCAGCAGCGGTGCGGCGACCGTGCTCGTCGACGGCAAGCCGCTGCAAGCCAACTTGCTCTTGGCGGTCGCCTGCACGGGCAAGTCCATTCGCACGGTTGAAAGCCTCGGCGGCGCATCACCCGACCCCGTGCCCGTCGCCTTCGTCGAGCATGACGCCGAACAATGCGGCTTCTGCACGCCCGGCTTCGTCATTGCCGTGCGCGCCTTCCTCGATAAATACCCTCAGGCGACTGAAGAGGAGATTCGCGGCGGCCTCAACGGCAATATTTGCCGCTGCGGAACCTACGCCAACATCATTCAGGCCGCCATCGCGCTCGTGAAGGGAGGCAAATAATGGCCGACTCGCAATACTTCTGGCCACCTCGCGAAGAAACCAAGTTGCTCGGCAAACGCGTTTCGCGTTTAGACGGGATGGCTAAGGCCACGGGCACGGCCAAATACACCTACGACATCAATCTGGATAAGCAACTCATCGCCCGGGCGCTCAGTTGCCCGCACGCCCATTGCCGAGTGAAGTCGATCGATACGAGCGCCGCCGAGAAGGTGCCGGGCGTGGTGGCCGTGATGGTCTTCGACCACGCGAACCCGAACGTGCCGGTCGATCCGGCGAGCGGCAAAAAGCCCGGCGAAATCGAATGGGCAGGCGAGATGCTCGCCGTCGTCGCGGCCGAAAGCGAAGCCGCCGCCGACGAGGGGGTTTCCCAAATTAAAGTCGACTACGAAATACTCGACGTGTTCGTCGACGTGGAAGACCTCGCGGCGGCCGAAAAAGCCGGGCGTACGTCAAAAGGGGGCGGCAAAGTTCAGACCGAGCGCGAGCCGGGAGACGACGATGATGAAGACGAATTCGTCGCCGCCGAACTACAGCGCTTGTTCAAGGCGTCGGCCCACGTCGTCGAAGGCCGCTACGGCATCGACGCCATCACGCACTGTTGCCTGGAACCGCATGGGTCGACGGTCGTCTGGAACGGCAACAAGCTGACGGCCCACCTCAGCACCCAGAACGTCTCCGGCACCGATGAAGGCTTCGCCAAGGATTTAAAAATCACTTCCGACGACGTCGAAGTGCATTGCGATTTCATCGGCGGCGGCTTCGGCAGTAAGTTTGCTCCCGATTATTGGGGCGTCGCGGCGGCGAAGGTCGCCAAGCAGACCGGCCGTCCCGTGAAGTTCATGCTGACGCGCGAGCAGGAACTCAAAATCGCCGGCAATCGCCCCTCGGGCTACATCAACGTGAAACTCGGCGCCGATGCCGACGGCGTCGTAAAGGTGTGGGAATCGGAGCATTGGACGAGCGGCGGCGCGACGGGCGGCGGCGTCAGCCACGGCGTGATCCCGTACGTTTTCGCGCCGGCGAACTATCGCCGCTTCGCGACCAACATCAAGTCGAACCTCGGCCCCGCTCGAGCATGGCGCGCTCCAAACCATCCGCAGGCGTGCGCCATCACGCAAACGGCCTACGACGACTTGGCCGCGAAGATGGGGGCCGACAGCTTCGACATTTTTCTGAAGAACCTCGGTACTGACGAGAAGCCCGGCGTGGCGGGCGCAAAGCCTTCGGTGTATGCCGAAGAAATGCAAGTGGCCGCGAAGCTGATGGACTGGAAGGCCAAGTGGCATCCGCACGGCAAAGGCCCCGCCCAAGGATCGATCGTCGACGGTCTCGGCATGGCGATTCATACCTGGGGCGGAGTCGCCAACGATTCGTCGGTGATGCTGAAGATTTACCCCGACGGCGGCGTGGAAACCTTCTGCGGCACGCAGGATCTCGGCACCGGCACCCGCACCTGTTGTGCGATGCTGATCGCTGAAACGTTCGGCCTGCCGGTCGACGCGATTAAGGTCAACATCGGCAGTTCGAAGTATCCGGTCAGCGGCCCGTCAGGCGGCAGCACGACGATCGGCGGTATTGCCGAATCGCATCGCCGCGCAGGGCAGGATGCCTTAGCGAAACTCTTCCCGCTCGCGGCGAGCAAGCTTGGCGCCGACGCGGGAAGCCTCGTTGCCGCCGACGGTCGCATCGGCGTGAAAGGCGATCCGAGTAAAAGCCTTGCTTGGAAAGAGGTCTGCGCTCTCATCGGCATGCGGCCGTTGGAAATCACGGCAAGTTACAAACGCGGCAAAGAAAAAGGAGCGCTCTCCGATCAAGGGGTCGGCGGCGTGCAGATGGCCCATGTGAGCGTCGATAAGGAAACCGGCGTCGTAAAACTCAAAAAATTCGTCGCCGTGCAAGACATGGGCCTCGTCGTCAATCACAAAACGGCTGAAAGCCAGATTTACGGCGCCGTCATCATGGGCATTGCTTACGCCCTATTCGAGCAACGTCTGGCCGACCCGAAAACCGGCCTAGTACTCAACGCCGAGTTGAAAGACTACAAACTGGCGCGATTGGGAGACACCGGTGAGATCGTCGTCGAAATCTTTGAGCCCGAGCATCAACGACAACGAGGAGTGATCGGGCTCGGCGAACCGCCGGTCATTAGTCCCGGCGCGGCGATCTCCAACGCCGTTTGCAACGCCATAGGGGTCCGCGTGCCGACCTTGCCGATGACGCCGCAACGAGTTCTAGAAGCCATGCAGAAGGCGGGGAGAGTTTAACCATGAAGAACTTCGAATACGCAGCGCCGCGCTACGAATCGGACGTGGTCGGGCTGTTATCGCCCGAAGAGGGGCGAACGGCCGTTATCGCCGGCGGCACCGACCTAATTCCGCTGATGAAGAAGATGATCGCGGCGCCCGATCGCGTCGTCAACGTGATGGAAGTGCCGAGCCTTAAGCAGATCGAATCGCTAGCCGAAGGCGGATTGCGAATCGGCGCAGCCGTTACGCTCGATCGCCTCCTCGACAGCGACTACCTTCGCGACTACACGGCCGTCTTGCAGGCGATCCGCGGCATCAACAGCATGCAACTGCAATGTCAGGGAACTATCGGCGGCGACATTTGCCGACGACCGCAATGCTGGTTCTTCCGCAACGGCCGCGGACTATTGACCGACGCCGGCCGACAAACGGCCGACGGCGACAACCGCTTTCACGCGATCTTCGGCAACTCCGGCCCGGCGAAGTTCGTCAGCGCGTCCCGTATTGCCCCGGCGCTGGTCGCCCTGGGAGCTACGTTCCGCGTGATCGGCCCCGGCACGGACGACGAGACGCTCGTACCCGCCGGTGCGTTCTTTCGCGCTCCGAAGCGCGAGGGGCAGGGAGAGAACGTATTGCTTCCGAATCAACTGCTCGCGCACATTTACTTGCCGCCCGCCCAGGGCGTATCGAGCGCTACGTACGAAGTGCGCCACGGTGCGGGACCTGAAGATCCGTTGGCCGCGGCCTCGGCGGTATTGGAGATCGTCAACGGCGTCGTGCGCAACGCTCGCGTGGTACTCGGACATGTCGCGCCGACGCCGTGGCAGTCAGCCGAAGCGGCGGAGGCGCTCGTCGGGCGAACGATCAATGAAGAAACGGCGGAAGCCGCCGGCCGCGCCGCCGTGGCAAGCGCCACGCCTTTGTCGAACAACGCCTACAAGGTGCAACTGGCCAAGGTTGCCGTAAAGCGAGCCGTCTTGTCGGCCGCGGGGCTTGCCACCGGCGGACACTAGCGTCGCTCGTGGATCCCATCCGTGCGTGAACGTCCGTGAAACTCGCAGCTCAAGGAATCCGTCATGCCCTTCGAAAAGTATTACGATTCGCAAGTGCCGGTCGCGGAACCCGCTTGCGCACATTTGCGCAGCAAGGCGATGTACGTCACCGGGGAACTACGCAACCCGGACCATCCTGACGAGGCCGGTAGCCAATACTGCTGGTGCAACGTGTCGCAACACGTGCTGGGGCCCGACCAGCTCGCGGTCAATCGGCCGGCGTGCATTGCCGGCCGCGCCTGCTACCAAGCGACGCATTGAGCCCGACGCCCGTAGGAATTTGCCTCCTGATCGACGCCGGGTATTCCGGGCGGGCTTGCATGCCGAGATAACACCGCCGAAGTACATGAGGCCGACTGTGTTTGACGGCACAGACGACGCGAACGAACAATTGAGCAATGCTTCGTTACTCGCCACTTCGCGACCAAGACAAAACTAAACGAGCTACATTCTGTCTAAACTCAGGTGTTTTTCGTATTCACCGGCGTGCCGATTCCAAGTCGTCGGGCGTTTTCCAGAGCTCTTGCCGCGGCATAAAGGTCTTGGACTGCAATACCGACGGATTTGAATAAGGTAATCTCGTCGTCGCGACGACGGCCCAGGGATCGATCAAGTACGACGGCCCCTAATTCCGTGTCGAAGTGCGATTCGTGAAGCAAGCCTTTTCGCAACGGGATCAGCAAATCACCGGCTTCCTGCAGCGCGGACATCCGGTGATCAACCACGACGCGCGCACGGCATACCGTTGCGATGGGGATCTCGGCGACGTCAGGCTGATACGACCCTACGGCATTGATGTGCGCGCCGGCCGACACGTCACGATCCTCAAAGACCGGAACCGCGGAACTCGTAGCCGTACAGATGACATTCGCGTGACGCAGCGCTTCGGCGGGGGTACGTACCGGCTCGACGGGAATGCCCAGTTTCTGTGATGAATCCGCGGCAAATTCTTGGGCGGCCGCGGCATTGCGTCCGTAAACTAGCGCCCGACGAATCGCACGAACGCAACAAACGGCTTCCAGTTGCGTCTGAGCTTGCACGCCCGTTCCGATAATTGCCGCCACCTCGGCCGACGGCTGCGACAGGACTTCCGTGGCCAACCCCGAGGCCGCTCCGGTTCGTATGGCCGTCAAAACGTCTGCTTCCATGACCGCCAAGGGTGATCCGGTGGTTCCGTCCGTCAAGAGTAGAGTAGCTTGAATCCGGGGAAGGCCGTGCCGACGGTTATCATCAAAAACCGAAACATTCTTGAGCGAAAAAAGCCTCGCTTCCGAAGCGTGGCACGGCATGATCAAAACAGTACCACGCGCATCCGTCGTCGCCAACTGCTGGCGCACCGGCAAGACAATTCGGCCGCGCGACAATTGAACGAACGCCTCGCGCATCGCGGCCACGGCGTCTGCCATGGGTAATGCGCGGCGAATATCGCTATCAGATAGAAACAGGAGCGGTTGATTGCTCATGGAGCGGCCGGAATTCTCCCTGGGGCTACGCCCGCGAATGACTTGAGATCGTCCCCGAGCATTGCGCTAGCGACAATCAAGGGCTCGACGACGCATTAGGCTCGGCCAACTTCACAATCTCTTCGGGCATCAGCGCTCGATCATAAAGGCGAACGTCGAACATGCGGCCGCGAAAATCGTCGTTCATGCCGCGGCCGATGTAGAGTGGGCTATCGAGATCGAGGTCGAATCGCTTTGCGTCGAAAGACTCCGATCGCGCGACTTCGCGCCCGTCGACATAAAGCGTTAGTACGTTGCGCTTCTTGATCGCCGCAATATGATGCAGTTTGTCCGGGAATTCTTGCTCCCAGGCGACGCCGGCACCGGCTTGAAATGCGTAGACGCGACCGGAAGGAAGCGTGCTGCAGAATAGCCGGCCTTGGTGTTCGGCCATCGTCCAAGCGCGACGATATTTCACGTCCGGCGTCGTGTCCAATCGCGTCAAACGGCTCCAAGCGGCTTCTCCGTCGTATTCGTACGTTTCAGCCAAGGGAAGCGTCCCGCCGATCAAGCGTCCGTTGTGTACGATCATGCCCATCACTTCGAGTTCGGCCCCTAATCGCCCGACGTCGGTCCACCGTCCGACGTCGTCGAAGCGATAAACGCGACCGCTGGGCCAGGTGCCGACGAACAACTTTCGCCGATAAACGGCGAAGGAATAGGTTTGCGTATTGTCGCCGAGCAGGCCGCAATCGGTCCACGTTTCTCCATCGAACCGATAAACGCGGCCGCCGTCGTAGCTCGAAGCATACAAATGACCGTCGAAGACGCTCAAAGCCTCGACGCGCTTCCCGTCGGGCGCCGCTAGTGCGGTCCAGCGGTCCTTCGGCTCGTAGCGATAAAAGGCGGCCGGCTTGTAGAGCGACGAGGCATAGAGGCGACCGCGAAACTCGACAAGTCCGCCGACGGCTTCGGCGCCGTCGAGTCGACCACAATTCGTCCAGGTCGTTCCCCCTTCGTAACGAAAGATCCCGCCCCCTAGATTGGCGTTCTCCGATTCGGCGAGCGCCGATCCGGCGACACGATACTTCCCCGTGCCTGCATAGAGCCGCCCTGCGTGAACGGCAAGCGCCGTGACGGCGTTCGCCGCGTCGGGAGCGCCGCAATCGACCCACCGCCGGTCGCCCGCGTAGCGATATACGCGTCCGCTCCGATCCTTGGCGGGTTCGCAAGTGCCGGCATAGAGTGCGCCATCGTGAACCGCGAGCGCGAAAGCGAGCAAAGCATCGCCGGGACGCCCACAATCCGTCCACTGCGATGAAACGTCGTCGTCAATGCCGAACTGCAAGTGTCTCTGATTCGCCTGACTGAACGTTACGCCGGCGCTGCTTTTCAACGACAACTGGAAGCCGCGCTTTCGCTTCAAGTCGTAGCAGCTGAGAAGATCGCCGGGCAAGTCGTCCGCATTACTTGGCGATTCGACCTGCAGCGAAATGCTGAAATCTCCCTTGCCGAACTTCGGTGCGACGGCTGCAGGCACCTCAAGATAAGAATCGCGGCCGGTGAATCGGGCCGACCCGCGGGGAACAACGCCGCTCGGCTCGGTCGCAAACTCCACCCCGTGCGTTTGCGCGTGGCGTTGCTTTCCCGAAACATCACGCCCGTCTTGCTCCAACGGCCAATGGGCGACCAATCCGTCGTCGAGGCGGCGATTCGCCTCCCGTCCTCGGCCGACGGACTCCGCGCCTTTCCAATCTCCGCGCAACCAATCCGAGAACAACTCCGCTGCGGGCGAAGAATCGCCTCTCTTGCGATCGACGAGATGCAAATGCTGTGCGCGCACCAACCGGCGAACAAGGTCGTCGCGAGGATGCGTCGTCTGCGGCGAGGCGACGGAAGGATGGACGACGAGACAATCCCATTCTTGTAAGCCGAAGCTGAGCGACCAATTCATAACCCAGGCGAACGAACGCACAAACTGTTCGTCGTCGACGGTCGTCGCTTCGCGCGGAACGGCGAGCAGCACCAAGTCGGGCTTCATTGAGCGCACCTTGGACTTTGCCGCCTCCTCGATCTGCGGCGACGTTTTGCCGGTGACGTCCCATGATGTTACCTCGACCGCGGCCTGCGGAAACCGCGAGCGTAAAGCGTCAGTAATCAGTTTGTCGTACGGCGGCATCGCCAACACGCGTACGGGCTTTCCCGCGCGTAACAGGCTCCAGGTTTTTGCAAGCGCCGGCGTCGGCGGATCCACGTCGTCGAGCGAGATTTGTCGCCCGGAGATGCACTGACAAAGCTGTTCGGCCAGATGTTTATGGCCTGCCATGTTCGGGTGGATCTCGTCGCTCATCGTCAGCCGCCAAGCGAAGGGATCACGCTTGCGGGCGGCCTCGCCCGCCGCATAGAAATCGCAGACCGGTACCTTTAGCTCGCTTCCCACGGATCGGATCGTTTCGCAATATTCCTCTAAGCGAGCAATCGGCCGGGCCGTCGTTTCGATTACGGCATTGGGCGTACACAACAACACGCCGCTGCCGGCGGAACGACAACGACGCACTAGCTCGACGAGGTTGTCGCGAAACCTGGCGGCGGGAATCCGAGCGACGTCGTTCAGCCCGAAGCAGATCGTAACCAAGTTCGGACGCTTGCCGAGGGCGTCGCGGTCGAGGCGATCCAAACCGTTTTGCGTCGTATTACCGCTGATTCCCGCATTGACGACTGTAATCGGCTGTTGCGGATAAAGTTGCTGGAGAGCGATCGCAAGCATTTCGGAATACGCTCGCTGCCCGCCGGTGTGGTAGTACACGCCGGTGACGCTATCGCCGAGGCAGACGATCTTGATCTCTTCTTTTCCCAAGCCGGGCAACAGGCCCGCCGGTTCCGCGGCATCGGCGAAGCACGAGCGGCTTAAGCTGAAGAGCGTGAAAGTGAATAGCGTCAGAAGATCGCGAATCATGAGCGGGCCTCGGTGGTGATCAAATCGGCGGGAATGCTAAGCGAGGGAGGCGAGCAGATCACAACAAGTCCCGCGACACGACGAGTAGGAACTCACTTCGGCCGCGGTGTCGGCGTCTTGCGATTACTCCAGTTGTACTGCGACTGATTTCGGAAGCCGTTCACTCGAATCGTGCCGTCGGCCAGCACGTCCATTGTCGAGTAGCCGCTGTTGTCCGGACCGGCCCCCTCGACCATCGCGACGAGCGTGCAGTAATGCACGCCTGCAATCTCCTGATGCTCGTTTTTGTGGCTATGCCCTTGAAAGACGGCCCTAACGTTTCCGGACGACTCCAAGGTTTTCCGGACCTCGGAAGCGTTCTTCACCGCGTGCTGTCCGGCAAGATCGAGTCGCTGATGGGCGAAGACGATAGTCGGCTTGTCGGTTGCTCGCAGATCAGCTCGCAACCAGTCGAGCTCATGAGCCGGGATATTGGCATCGAACCACACGGAGTTCTTACGACCGTAAGGCTTCCCGTCAGCCCGAAAACATGAATCCAGCACGACGAAGTGCAGGCCGCCCTCGTCGAACGAATAGTACGAGTCCTTCTTTCCAATCTCACCGAGGAACTCTTCCTTCGTCAACGTATCCACACAGTGATTTCCCAGCACGTAGTGCTTTCGACCGGGGAGCATATTAAACTTCGCGCTGACCTGCCGTAGATAGTTCATCTCGGCTTCGACCGAATCGGCCGCATCGACAAAGTCGCCCAACTCGACGACGAAATCCGGCTTGTCGATCATGAATTGCCGAGCCGCTTCCGCCAGCTTCGATAACGTGTCGCGATAGTGGCGAGTACCACGTTCAGGCTTATCGGCATGGTGCAAGTCGGTAACGAGCCCGACTCGCAGATTTGGTCGCGTTCGTTCAATCGCAAATAGATCAACCGCGGGCGAAACTCCCAGCAGAACTAGTGAACCATTACGAACAAAGGCACGACGGCCGAGCAGAGATCGGTTATCTTTCATTCGGATCGTTCTCGCTTGAAAGTCACGAGAACGATGTCGCTGCCGGCGGACGACGAAAAATCGGCCGGCCGCCCTCGCTCCTTCGGCGCAAAGCACAGCTTGCGAGTCTTCTCGCCAAGCATGTAGATCCCGAGAAACTGTTTCCCGCTTCCCGCCCCATCCGTCGGCGTGAAGTCGATCGTCTTCGGGGTCGTCGTCGGATCAATACTGCTGGTTCCCTTGCTGATCTCCTTACCTTCGGAAAAAAGCGTCCATGTGCCGTCGGAACCGTTCAGCACGAGAAGTTGCCGGGCATCCTCTTCTTTGGCCGCCTTGCCTTGGATTTCCAAGCCCACAACGCGCCACGTGCCGTGAATTTGTTGCCGGTCGTTCTTGATTGCCGCATCCTTGGCGTCCTCGGCAATCGTTGTTTGGGCGGATAACGTCAGCGCGACTGCAACAATTAGTAATGCGTCCAAGCGACTCTTCATGACAATACTCCCCTATCGAGGACACGGGGACGATACGACCATCCGAAGCGCCCTAATTCTATCTCGGCAAGTTTCCGGTAGATAGAATCGCGCTATTACGATTGCCGAGACCCTTCTCTGCGAAGCGCTTTGTATTTAATCTCCGCCGCGTGCATCGGCGATCCTTCGACAAAGCCGTCGCTTGGCAACGAGAAGCCCGGCTCGCAACCCGAAGCTGACGACCTATCTCGAAGCGAGGCGAACGAAGCTGCCGACGAAGAAATGACTTCGGTCACACCTGAGATAGACGGCTTCACAACCTGACCGGCCACAGTCAGCGGATTCCATAAATCTCGCCGTCGTCATCAACGCCGATCTGCAATGCCGCCGGCACGGCCGGTAGCCCCGGCATAGTTGAGATGTTTCCAGCGAGGGCATACACAAAACCGGCGCCTGCCGCGAGCCTTACCTCGCGAATCGGAAGGCGAAAGCCCTGGGGCCGCCCGAGCCGCTTGGGATCGTGTGAGAAGGAGTACTGGGTTTTGGCGATGCAGACCGGCAAATCGCCGAATCCGCCGCCTTGAAACGCTTCCAACTGTCGATGTGCGACGGGGTCGATATCCAAGCCACCGGCCCCGTAAATCTCCCGGGCGACCACCTCGAGCTTTTCCACAAGGGGCAGATCGTTCGGATACAGAAAGCGAAACTGACCGGGGAGTTTCGCAGCCGAGATCACGGCGCGAGCGAGTTCTTCGGCGCCCTCCCCGCCGCGAGCGAAGGCATCGCTGACGGCGACGTCCACGGCCCCGGCATCCAACGCCATCCGGCGCACGGCGTCCAATTCTCGATCGGTATCGGACGGAAATCGATTGACGGCCACGACCACGGGAATTCCAAACTTGCGCAAGATACTTATGTGGCCTTCGACGTTGCCCCGGCCGGCCTGCAAGGCGTCGCAATCTTCACTAAGAAGATTTGGCGGCAGCGTCTTTCCGGGTCGAACGATAAAGCGCCCGCTTTGATACTTCAGCGCGCGAACGGTACAAACCAAGACTTCGACGTCGGGAATGATGCCGCCGGCTCGGCACTTGATGTTGAAAAGCTTTTCGGCGCCGCAATCGGCTCCGAAACCGCTTTCGGTCACGACAAAGTCTGCTAAACGGATCGCCGCCAAGTCGGCGAGTATGGAACTGTTTCCATGCGCGATGTTTCCAAAGGGTCCGGCGTGCACCAGCGCGGGAGTCTGTTCGCAAGTTTGAACGAGATTCGGACGAACGGCATCCCGCAATAAAGCCGTCATGGCGCCCGTGCAGCCGATGTCGCACGCATGAACTAGCTTACCGCTCTCATCTCGGCCGACGACGATTCGGCTGATCCGCTTTTGAAGATCGGCGAAACTCGTCGCCAGCGCCAAGATCGCCATCACTTCCGAAGCGGCGGTGAGGTCGAACCCCGTCTCACGCCTTGCTACGTGGGGAACGTCGCCGGTTCCCGTGATGATTTGCGATAGAGCCTTATCGTTGAGATCGATGACGCGCCGCCAACAGATACTTGTCGGATCGATTCGCGGTTCACACCCTCTGGCCAGGTGATTATCGACCATCGCGGCCAATAGATTATGGGCCGAGGTCACGGCATGCAGGTCGCCGGTGAAGTGCAGATTGAGGTCGTTCGTCGGCAGCAGACAAGCCCTACCGCCTCCCGCGCCGCCGCCTTTGTTTCCAAACACCGGCCCCATGGATGGTTGACGGAGCGTGGCGACGGCGCGTCGTCCTAGACGGCACAACCCCATGGCCAAGCCGATTGCAGTAACCGTCTTACCCTCTCCGAGCGGCGTCGGGCTGACTGCGGTTACGCCGACGTACTTTCCGCGCGGCCGATCCGCCAATCGATTCTCAAGGCCCAAAGCCAGCTTGCCTTGGAACCAGCCCCTCGGTTCCACGTCGTCGGCGCCCAATCCTAAATGGGCGGTAAGCGTCGCAATTCGCAGCGGTTCGATAGGATTCCTCGTTTCGTACGTCGGTGATGTAGATACCGTCGGAGATTCGCTCGGCGGCAGTGCACTTAGTGCCACGGAGAAACGCCCAACCTTCGGCCGTTGCGGAACAATATTTAATCCGCTCCGACAGCGCCGCGATTAAACATTCAGCCGCCGACCACGTTATCTCAATTGGCGCATCAAGCAAGGCGACGGGCCATGGTTCGATACCGCTTTAAGTGTGCGTAACACAACGACGAAGTGCAAACATGGACGTTGCTAGAAATGTGCCGGCGATGATTCCGTCCATCGATAAAGCCCACACTGCTCGGCCAGTCGATCGGCAAGCTTGCGTTCCGCACCGACCGCCCGTGAACGCGCCGAGACGACGACCGTGTCGAGTAACATGATGGCTGCTCCCGATGGGTTCCGATATGTTATTAGGAGCGTGCGCCCTCCCTCGGAGAAGTCCAGGCGTTTCGCCGAGCGCGCCCGCATCCCGCCAAATCTCACGCCGTCAGGTATTTCCATGAACCCTATTGAACTGAACCGACGCCAGGCGCTCATCGCGGCCGGCATGGGTGCGCTGTCGCTGGGCATGCCGGGAACGGTCATGGGGAGCGACAAGCTGAACGCGCGCGGCGAAGCCGTCGCCGCCGAGAAGTCGTGCATCTTCGTGTTGCTCTGCGGCGGTCCGAGTCATATCGATACCTGGGACATGAAACCGCTGGCGCCCACTTCCATCCGCGGGCCGTATCAGCCGATCGCCACCAAAGTGCCCGGCATGCGCATCAATGAGATGCACACGGAATTGGCGAAACTTACCGACCAGTTCACGTTGATCAATTCGATGACGCATCCCGGCGCCATCAGCAACCACTTCGATGCAATGCACAACCTGCTCAGCGGTCAGTCGGCGAAGCGCGTCGAGCAGGGGGTGACGGACGACCAACCGTACATCGGTTCGTTCGTCGCTAAAGCCAAGCCGAGCAAGCGGAACATCGTCTCCAACGCATGGCTCATCAAGTGCGTGGGGCCGCCGGTATTCTGCGCGCCGAATCTCGGCATCGGCGGCTATATCGGTTCGGCCTACGCGCCGGTGTTCGTCGGTTCGGAAAAGAATCACCCCGCGCTCGACAATTTCTCCCCGCCCGAAATCTACGACCCGGTCGACCACGATCGGCTCGGTAAACGCCGTGCGTTGCTCTCCGATATCGAGAGCGACGTACTTGCCAAAGACGCTCGCGGGGCCGATTGGGGACAATTGCGCGAGAAGGGCTACGACGCCTTGACTCGGAGAGAAGGGCGAGAGGCATTTGAACTGAATCGCGAGCCTGCAAAGGTGCGCGATCGGTACGGCCGCCATCCGCTGGGGCAAAACCTGCTGCTGGCCCGTCGCATGGTCGAAGCCGGCGTGCGGTTCGTCACCGTCAACGGCTGGGCCGGCCAAGCGCCGCACGATACGGCGGGCCCGCCCAGCAGTAGCTGGGATATGCACGGCGGCAACATGGGGATGGGCGACGCCTTCGGCAACGGCTCCTACGGCATGGGCTTCTGCCTACCGCGACTCGACCAAGCGCTGTCCGCGCTGTTTTCCGATCTCAAAGATCGCGGCATGATGGACAACACGCTGGTCGTCGTGACGGGAGAATTCGGCCGCACGCCGAACGTCCTGACGCAATCGCCCCCCGGACGTCAACATTGGCCGGGATGCTTTTCGGCCATCATGGCAGGCGCGGGAATCGCCGGCGGTCGGGTGTACGGCATGTCCGACAAACATGGCGCGTACGTCACGAACAATCCCATTCGTCCCGAAGAATTCGCGGCGACGATTTACCACGCTCTCGACGTGCCGATCAGCGATCCGCAGACGAATAGCGGTATTTTCCGCCCGCTCACGACCGGAAAGCCGGTGCTGGATTTGTTCGGGTAAGCCGCGAAAACGCCGGGCATCCGCTCAAACACTTGCGGACGCCCGGCGAGAATCGTCGCGCGGCGAGCTACTTCTTGTGCGCTTTGTGGCAGGCGGCGCACGCGGCCGTCATCGCCTTGAACGCGGTCTGTGCTTCTTCGGCGTTCTTAGCCTTCGCGGCCGCCAATACCTTCGCGCTTTCCTCCTTCAGCGTCTTGTTCGCCTCGGCCCACGTTTTGTCCGGACAACGACCGTCGTCCATCAAAACATGCCCCATTTCGTTCAGCAAACTGGCATGACACGCGAGCGTGTCCCACGCCTTGTCGTCAGCAGGCGCGCCTTCCTTCAGCATCTTCCCGATCGCGGCGCAGTTGGGCTGTACGACTCCGCGCATCAAATACTTGGTTTCCGCCGGCCGGCTCTTGCCTTGCGTTACTGCGCCTCCGGCAGAATCGAATACGACGGCCGTCGCGACCAATGCGACCACACATAGCGACGCGCGCCCTGCAATTCGTTGAAGCATGAAGATTCCTCCGAAACAAAACTAGGAGTGATTATGCGTGCGCAACTGAAACAGACGACGCACGGCGTCGGCAAACGCGTCGTCATAATCAAAGCGCCGCTCGCGTCTGTCAAAACGATAGTCGTTGAACTGTTCGGCGACGTGTGCGACATCGAGACGAACCGGCGCGCATGCGCGACCAAGGCGGCACACCTGCGCCGTATCGGCACGATTCTGAAGCGGTGTCGGTGAAAAACAATGTCGGCAAGCGAACTCCATTTGATGCGGCGAATGCTCGATACCGACGGCCGCGCCGTGCGCAACTCCCTTCCATCGGCTTCTAACAACCGCGCCCCGTCGGTCCGTCATGCCGCGGAATTGCCGTTACCGTGGGGAAAACTCGGGCGCGATCGACCATGATCGATAACGCCGCGCGACGACCACTCGGAATTGGATGGCCGCGCGATCCGGCGCACCGTAAAATCGCCGCGTTGTTCGAGAGCCGTTGAAAGTTTGGCGGCTCGGCATTTCGATGCGGGGCGGATGCAGGAGAGATCGACGATGAATCGCAGAGCCTTTCTAGCGGCGGGCGCCGTTTACTCCGCACTGGCCTGGACGCAACGCAGCCGCGCGGAATGGCAACCTAGCGAGCGTTATCCCGACCCGGCCGTCAGGATCATCGACCCCAGTTTCACGAAGTACCGTTTGAATCTCGCCAAGATTGAAAAGATCGCCTCGGGCATGCGGTGGAGCGAAGGGCCGGTCTGGTTCGGCGACGGTCGTTATCTGTTGTGGAGCGATATCCCCAACAATCGCCTGATGAAGTGGGAGGAGGAAACCGGGGCCGTAAGCGTGTTTCGCAAGCCTTCAAACAACGCCAACGGCAACACGCGCGATCGTCAGGGGCGCCTCGTCACTTGCGAGCATGACGCGCGCCGCGTTACCCGCACCGAGTACGACGGCGCCATTACGGTGATCGCGGACAACTTCGCGGGGAAACCTCTCAATTCGCCGAACGACGTCGTTTGCAAGTCCGACGGCTCGCTCTGGTTTACCGATCCGCCGTTCGGCATTCTCGGCTTCTATGAGGGGCATGTGGCGAAGCCCGAACTGCCGACGAACGTGTATCGTTGGGACCCTCATACCAAACAACTTGCCGTCGTTGCGGGAGACGTCCAGCGTCCCAACGGCCTCGCGTTCTCTCCGGACGAATCCAAGCTTTATATCGTCGAAGGGGGAGCCGCCCCGCGCGTGATTCGCGCATACGATGTGACGAACGACGGCGCCGGATTGTCGCGAGGGCGGATCCTCATCACGGCGGAACCCGACGGCACTCCCGACGGGCTGCGCGTCGACGTCGACGGCAACCTGTGGGTCGGCTGGGGCATGGGCAAAGCGGGGCTCGACGGCGTGTCGGTATTCAATCCGCAAGGGACGCTGATCGGCAGAATCGACCTTCCCGAACGATGCGCGAACCTTTGCTTCGGCGGCCGGCATCGAAACCGGTTGTTGATGTGCGGCAGCACCTCCGTGTTTTCACTTTTTGTGAACACGCAAGGCGCATGATTCGCCGCCGCACCATAGGATCACGCCAACAAATCTTTAACGACCTTCGCCGGATCGACGCCGGTGAGCCGGAAGTCGAGCCCTTGCGAGCGTACGCTGAGCCGCTGATGATCGATGCCGAGTTGGTGCAAGATCGTGGCATGCACGTCGTGAACGTGGACCGGGTTTTCGACGGCGCCGAAACCGAACTCGTCGGTCTTGCCGTAGACTTGCCCCGCTCGGAAGCCGCCGCCGGCGAACCACATCGTGAAAGCGTCGATGTGATGATTGCGTCCGGTCGACTCGCGCACTTCGCCCATCGGCGTGCGGCCGAACTCGCCGCCCCAGACGACGATCGTGTCGTCGAGCAGACCGCGCTGCTTGAGATCGCGCACCAGCGCGGCGCAGGGTTGATCGATGTCGCGGCATTTCTCCGGTAGATGCTTTTCCAAGTTCTCGGTGGGGCCGCCGTGGTGGTCCCAATTGGTGTCGTAAAGTTGAACGAAGCGCACGCCGCGCTCGACGAGCCGGCGAGCCAGCAGGCAGTTGCGCGCAAAGCTCGACTCTTGAGGGTTCTTGATGCCGTAGAGATCGAGCGTCGCTTGGCTCTCGCCGCTCGTGTCCATGAGTTCCGGCGCGCTGGTTTGCATGCGATACGCCATTTCATAGGCGTTGATGCGCGTGGCGATTTCGTCGTCGCCCGTCTCCTGAAGACGCTTTAAATTCAATTCTCGCACGGCGTCGACAAGCCGGCGTTGTCGGGCCGTATCGATGGTCTGCGGCGTGGAAAGGTTAACGATCGGATCGCCTTGATTCCGTAGCGGCACGCCTTGATATGTCGTCGGCAGTACGCCGCTACCCCACAGTACCGCGCCGCCGCGCGGCCCCCGCGGCCCGCTCTGCAATACGACGAAGCCCGGCAGATCGTCACATTCGCTGCCGAGTCCGTAGGTGACCCACGAGCCCATGCTCGGTCGGCCGAATATCCCGCTGCCGGTGTTCATGTAGAGTTTGGCGGGCGCATGATTGAACAATTCGGTCTTGCAGGTCGTGACGATGCTGATTTGGTCGACGATTTCCGCCGTGTAAGGCAGCAAGTCGCTCACCCAAGCGCCCGACTTGCCGTGCTGCTTAAACGTGCGCTTCGAGGCCAGCAGATTGCTGCGATGGCTGCTGTCCATGAAAGCGAATCGCTTGCCGGCCGTGTAACTTTCGGGAATCGGCCGGCCGTTGAGCTCGGTCAGCTTCGGCTTATGCTCGAAGAGGTCGAGCTGCGACGGACCGCCCGCCATGAAGAGGAAGATCACATTCTTCGCCTTCGCCGGAAAATGCCCGGGCTTCGGCTCCAGCGGGTTGCGCATCGCCTTCTTCGGCGCCGCAAGCCCCGGCTCGCCGAGCAGCGAAGCGAGGGCGATCGAACCGATGCCGAGTGAGCAACGGCTGAAGAAGTGGCGTCGCGTAACGTCGCGCAAGTCGTTCTCGTTGTTCATCGCAGTCACTCGCGCGTGAAGGTTTCGTCGAGATTTAGTAATGTGCGGGCGGCGGTCAGCGTATCGAGTTCTTTCAGAACCGCGAGTTCGTCGGGCTTGGGCGAGCGGGTCGTGCAGCGACGAAAGGCGACGGCGAGTCCGTCTTTTTGAATGATTCGCTCCAATGCCTCGGCAAATTCGAAGAACCCGGCGTCGTTCATCAGCGTAAGCGCCTGCAGCGGCGTATTGCTGCGGACGCGGCGAGTGCACGTACTAAACCCTTCGGGCGCATCAAACACGGTGAGCGAGGGAGGCGGCGAGGCGCGATAGACGAACGTGTACAGACCGCGACGATATTTGTCGGCGCCCGGGCTCACGGCCCACACGCGCTTCACTTGTCCCTGGCCCATCACGCCGTCGGGGATCGGCGGATAGACCGACGGCCCGCCGATTTTGGGCGACAATAAGCCGCTCGCGGCCAGTGCGACGTCGCGCACCACTTCGGCGTCGAGCCGCAAGCGCTGCTGCCGCGCGAGAAGATAATTGTTCGGGTCCTTAGCGTGAACCTCCGGCCGGTTCGCGGAACTTTGTCGGTAAGTGCGCGACGTGACGATGAGCCGGTGCATCTCCTTGAGGCTCCATCGCTTCGCCATCAACTCCACGGCGAGCCAGTCGAGCAATTCCGGATGCGAAGGAGCCGTTCCCTGCATGCCGAAATCGTTCTCCGTTTCGACGATGCCGCGCCCGAAGTATTGCTGCCACACGCGATTCATGATGACGCGGGCCGTCAGCGGATTTCGCGGGCTGACGAGCCACTTCGCGAGGTCCAGGCGATTCGGCCGGCCGCTCGGTTGATCCATGGGATGCAAGACGGCCGGAGTGCCCGGCGCGACCTCGTCGCCGGGCCGAGTAAAGTCCCCTTTAATAAGCACCGTCGTTTTGCGCGGCGTCGTCAGCTCGCGCAGCACCATCGTACTGGCGCCCTGATTGAGCACCACGTCGAGTTCGGTGTAGCGATCGTTCAGTTGCCGGAACGGCCCCACGCCGCCGATGCCTCCGGCGAAGAGCGTTCTTAGTTGCGCGAAGCTCCGCTTCTCCTTGGGAACGGCGAGAGTTTTCACAATGGCCGACGACATGCTCTTCTTGATTTCCGGAGTGAGGCCCGACTCCCATTCGGCGAGTTCGTCCGAGTGCTCCTTCATGAATGCGGCAATTTCGGTCTCCAGCTTTTTGAACTCGGCGGTCAGGCCGCTCACATCAATGCTGGAGTCGAACACTTTCAGCGTCGGCTCGTCTTGGTTGTTCAGAAAGGCGAATAGACGGTAATACTCTTTTTGCTCGATCGGATCGAATTTGTGATCGTGGCACTGCGCACAACCAATCGTGAGGCCGAGCCAGACCGTTCCGGTCGTCGCGACGCGATCGAAGACGCTATCGATGCGAAACTGCTCCTTGTCGATGCCGCCTTCTTGGTTGATCTGCGTATTGCGATGGAAACCAGTGGCGATCTTCTGACTTTCAGCGGCGTCGGGCAGCAGATCGCCTGCGAGTTGTTCGATCGTGAATCGATCGAACGGCATATCGGCGTTGAGAGCGTCGATGACCCAGTCGCGGTACTTCCAAATTTGCCGCGGCGCGTCGATCGAATAGCCGTTGCTGTCGGCGTAACGCGCCTGATCGAGCCACCAGCGGCCCCAGCGTTCGCCGTAGTGAGGACTCTCGAGCAACCGGTCCACCAACTCGCGGTACGCCGCGTCGGCGTCCTTGCGCCAATCTTTCAGGAACGCATCGGCTTCCGCGGGAGTCGGCGGCAGCCCGGTCAAGTCGAGCGACACGCGGCGGATCAACTGTTCCGGACCGGCCTCGGGCGACATGGTGAGGCCCGCTTCGTCGAGCTTCCGCGTGATAAAATGATCGATCGCCGCGCCCCCTTCCGCTTTCACCGACGGGCGCACCGGCGCAATAAACGCCCAATGGGTTTCGTACTTGGCGCCTTGTTCGATCCACTGCTTGATCCGCGATCGCTGTACCGCGGAAAGGGCCGGCTTATGCGAACTCGGCGGCGGCATCATCACATCGGGATCGTCACTTTGGATGCGCGCCCAGAGTTCTGATTTCTCAACATCGCCCGGCACGACGGCCCGAATTCCGTCGCGATCGCTCGTCGCGCCTGCAAACGTATCGAGTCGAAGGCCGGCCTCGCGATGTTTCGAATCGAAGCCGTGACACGCGAAACAGTTCTCCGAAAGAATCGGGCGGATGTGGCGATTGAACGATATGGTTTCGTCCGCCGCTACTGCAGCGGCGCTTGAGAGGCATATCGCCAAGATAGAGTAGACGCGTATCATGATCGGCTTCGGATTTCGAGAAGGCAACATGTGGACGCAGCCGCAGCCGCAGGACGGACGGCTCGCGGCGACTTATGACCTATTTGACGCGAACGAGCTTCATGATGCGGCCGTCGACGTTCCAGTCTTGGACGTAGAGATTGCCGTCTTTGTCCCAATAGGAACCGTGCGTGCCGCTAAACACGCCTTCGATCCACTGCGGTTGGGGAACATTGAAGTTCGCCCGGGTCGCGGGATCGGAGTTGTGTCCGAGCACGGCGATGATCGTGTTGCTCTTGTCCAAAATGACGAGTCGTCCGTGCAGGTCCGGCACCGAGACGTAATCGCCTTGCACGGCCGCGGAAGTCGGCATGCCGAGACCGGTCGCCACTTCTTGCAGAAAGTTGCCTTCGAGATCGTAGTGCAATAGACGGCCCTTCGGCGTATGGTTGCGATCGCAGATCAGCAATCGCGGCGGTTCGTAACGCGTATCGAGCGTCATGCCGTGCGCCGTATTGAACTGCTTGAGTTCGTTCCCCTTGGTTCCGAAATGCATCAGGTACTTGCCCGATTTGTCGAACTTGAAGATGTGGTTACTGGCGTAACCGTCGGAGAGGAAGATGTCGCCGTTGGGAGCGACGGTAATGGCCGTCGGGTTGAACTTCTTCAGATCGAGGCCGGATTCCTTCGGGAAGGGAAGACGCAAGGCAATCTCGCCGGTGCGGGCATTGAACTTGATGCCTTCGGCGCTGTTATTGCGAGCGCCGTAAATGAACTCGGCGTCCCCTTCGGCTCGGATTTCCATGTCGTGCAACATGGTGTAGTCGGGACCGATGTATTCGCGAAGCACCTTCCCCTCCGGTGAGAAGACGACGACCCCCTTATTCGCGCTCACGTACACGCTGCCGTCGTTATCAATGACGACGGCGCCGTGAGTCGGGCCGAGAGCGGAGCGGCCGTCGGGGCGGAGCCCCCAGCCGGGCACGGTGTCGAACGTCATGAGTCCGCAACCCATGCGAACCGGTGCAACCCTTTCGGCGGCCAAGGTAGGTACGGCGCAAAGTACGACGACGGCGGCAACAAATCGCAAGCCGAGGACCATAAGAACGTTCCTTAAGGATGTATTTAGGGAGTGGTTATTCTAACATGCCGTTGCGGCGAGACTCACGGGATGCAATTAGATTCGCGCACCCCGGCGTCGACACTTCAACGCCGGTAGATATCTCCATGAGCTACGCCGCTCGCATCTAGCGAGACGCCTTTGCAAAGATTATTCAATGAGCGAGTCGGCGGCGCGGAGTGCCGCCGTCGTCCGACGGTTTGTCGACATGATGATTTCCGAAACCACGAAAAGGCGATCTCGGATGTTGCGAGTCTTCTGCATCTGCTTGACGGCGTTCTCCTCATTAACGCCGGCCGTTCAGGCCGCGACGATCATTCACGCCGCCCGACTCATCGACGGTCGTCGTGACGAGCCGCGCGAGAAAGTGTCGATCGTCGTCGCCGAAGGGCGTATTCAAAGCGTCGTCGACGGCTACACGGAACCCGGCCCCGACGACAAGGTGATCCGTCTAACCGAGCACACCGTCATGCCGGGCCTGATGGATATGCACACACATTTGCAGTCGCAACACTCGAAAGAAGCGTACACCGAGCGTTTCTTCATGGACGACGCCGACTACGCGCTGCGAGCCACGGTGTATGCTCGCGCCACGCTCATGGCCGGCTTCACGACGGTGCGCGATCTGGGGGACAACGGCGCCACGACGATCGCCCTGCGCAGCGCAATCGAAAAGAAGTGGATTCCCGGACCGCGCATTTTCACCGCGGGCAAGTCGCTAGCGACGACCGGCGGCCATGCCGATCCGACGAATTCACTTAAAGGAGACTTTCGGCGAACGCCCGGTCCCGATGAAGGGGTCGTCAACGGCCCCGACGAGGCCCGCGCGGCGGTTCGCCAACGTTACAAAGACGGCGCCGACCTGATTAAAATCACCGCGACGGGCGGCGTGCTCAGCTTGGCCGCCAATGGGCAAAACCCGCAGTTCAACGACGAAGAACTCCGCGCGATCGTGGAGACCGCCCACGACTACAAAATGATCGTCGCCGTGCATGCTCACGGCAGCGAAGGAATGAAGCGGGCCGTGTTGGCCGGGGTCGATACGATCGAGCACGGCACCTTCATGACCGACGAAATCATGACGCTCATGAAAGAGCGCGGCACGTACTGGGTGCCGACGAACATGGCCGGCGAATGGGTGGCGAAAAAGGCCGAAGAAGCCGGCTACTTCCCCGAGATCGTGCGCCCGAAGGCCGCGGCCATCGGCCCGCAAATGGCGGCGACCTTCGCGAAAGGTTACGCCGCGGGAGTGAAGATCGCGTTCGGCACCGATTCCGGCGTATCTCCCCATGGTGAGAATGCCCGCGAGTTCGAGTTGATGGTCGCCGGCGGCATGCCGCCGATGAAGGCGATTCAAGCGGCCACGCTCGAATGCGCACGACTGCTCAAGATCGACGACCGCCTCGGCACGGTCGAAGAGAAGAAGATCGCCGATCTCGTCGCCGTAAAAGACGACCCGCTAGCCGACATTCGCCGCATGAAAGACGTCGTGTTCGTCATGAAAGACGGCGTCGTTTACAAAGGTCCGTAAAGCAAACGTGCTCGGCGGATTGCCGTCCCCATTCCGGTCGTCATCCCCGGGCCTCGAATTCACGCCCCTCTTTCCAGAAGCTTGGATCCGTGATTCCATCAACTCGCTTCGTGATATCCTGCGTGGTCGCGTTGACGTTCCCGCTATATAGCGCCCGGGCGCCGGCGGAGTCGCTGCGATTGCAATTGCGCGACCAAACACCCGTGGATCCGAACTCCGGCGCCTTTCGCATGCGATTACGCGACGAACAATGGGACCCGAAGTCGACCGCCGTCATCGTTTGCGACGTGTGGGACTATCACCATTGCCGCAATGCAGTCGACCGGTTGGAAGAATTCGGGCCGAGGCTGAACGAGGTCGTACGCCGCGCGCGCCAACTCGGCGCGACGATCATCCACGCCCCCAGCGATTGCATGCCGGCCTACGTCGATCATCCGGCACGGAAGCGAACTTTGTCCGTGCCGCGTGCGTCCAACCTGCCGGAAAACATCGACCTCTGGTGTTCGCTCGTGCCGGCGGAGCGAAACGCCGTGTACCCGATTGATCAGTCCGACGGCGGAGAAGACGACGATCCGGAAGTGCATGCGCGCTGGGCCGCGAAGCTGACGTCGCTCGGCCGCAATCCCGCGATGCCGTGGCAACGACAATCGGACCTGATCGAGATCGACGGCGCCGTCGACTTCCTCAGCGACGACGGCGAAGAAGTGTGGGGCATTCTCGAAGCCCGCGGCATTCGCCACGTCGTTCTCACCGGCGTGCATCTCAACATGTGCGTGCTCGGACGTCCTTTCGGTCTGCGGCGCATGGTGCTCGGCGGCAAGCAGGTGGTGCTCATGCGCGACCTGACCGACACGATGTACGATCCGACCAGTTGGCCGTACATTCATCATTTCACGGCAAACGATCGCCTGGTCGATCATGTCGAACGGCACGTCTGCCCGACGATCACCAGCGATCAATTGCTCGGGGGCAAACCGTTTCACTATGCCGCCGACCAGCGACCGCACTTGGCGATCGTCGTCGCCGAAGAGGGGTACGGCACGAAGGACACGCTGACGAAGTTCGCCGCCGATCAGCTCGGCCGCGACTTCCGTGTAAGCTTCGTCTACGGCGCCGCAAACGACGCACGCGAGTTGCCGGGCTTGGAACTGCTCGAAGAAGCCGACCTGGCGCTATTCAGCGTACGGCGGCACGTCCTCAAGCCGGAGAGAATGGCGATCGTACGGCGATTCATCGCGGCAGGCAAACCGGTGCTCGGCATCCGCACGGCGAGCCATGCGTTCGCACTGAACAAGCAATCGCCGCCGGCCGGTTACGAAGCGTGGCCGGAGTTCGACGTCGATGTTTTTGGCGGGCGATACGAAGGACATTCTACGACTAAGTCGGAGGCGGTCATGAGCCTCGCTCCGCAGGCGACCGACGACCCGCTGCTGAACGGCGTTCGTCGCGAGCCGCAACGTCGCCCCGGCGGACTTTACGGCTTCACCGCTCTATCTCCAGGCGCCAAGTTGCTCGTCGGCGGCGAACAAGACGGCGTCCGACAACCGATCGCTTGGACCTTCACGCGCCCCGACGGCGGCCGCTCCTTCTACACGTCGCTCGGCGAGCGACAGGACTTTGCAAACCAGGGCTTCGTGCAACTCTTGCGCAACGCCGTGTACGGGTCGGCGGGCCTGACGATTCCCGCCGCGATTCCGACTCCATCGCCGCGACAAACGCTCGAGCGACATTGGGCCGCCGTCGCCGTGCCGGGAGCATTCGCCGCCGAAACGAAACAAGCTTTGCACGATTACCACGGCCCGATTTGGTTTCGTTGCGTCGTACGGGTGCCGAAAGCTTGGCGCGGCCAAACTGCCAAACTCGCGATCAGCAGCGCCGGTCGCGATGTTCGCGTCTGGTGGAACGGCGCACCAATAGGGGGCGAAACTGTAGCCGGCGACGGAGCAACGTTCCGCCACACGCACGGCGTGGACGCCGCGACGCTCATAGCCGGCGACGCCAACCTCATCGTCGTGCGCGTCGGCGCGGCGACGGAGTCGGTCTTTCCGTCGGCTCCCCAACTCTCAGGGTCGCGGAATGACGCCTCGATTTCGCTCGCAGGCCGTTGGCAATTCCGTATCGGTGACGATCCCACCTGGACGAACATGCCGCTCCCGGCGAAGTTCGGGACGTCGACCGACATCGTCTTCGATCCGCAATTGGACGGTACACCTCGTTGATCGATGCGTGGTTGGATTGCAGATCCGATGCGATGCTTATGACGACCGATATCCGAAGGTTCACCTTCACTTCAGAATTACTGTTATGAATCAGTCTCGTCGAACTATCGCGGAATGGCCCGCTATGCATCGGGCATTGATGTTCATCGTTTGCATCGCAATCACCGATCCCGTATCGAACGCGGCGGAACCGGCGTCGCGAACCGGAGGGCCTGAACAAAGCGCGACGAAGCTCCCTAGAATTCGCGACCCGAGGCTCGTGCCGCTTCCCGATGTTGCGCCGGCTCCGGCGGACAACCCGACGACTCCGGAAAAGGCGGCGCTCGGCAAGCAATTGTTTTTCGATCCACGGTTGTCGGGCAACAACACGATGAGCTGCGCTTCGTGTCACAAGCCGGACCGCTGGTTCGCCGACGGCGTCGAATGGAACAAGGGAGAAACCGGAATCACCCTGGTCCGTAATACCCAGTCGTGCCTGAACACCGGCTTTTACTCAAGCCTGTTTTGGGACGGCCGGGCCGCGACGTTGGAAGACCAGGCCCTCGGACCGATTGAATCGGAAATCGAGATGAATCAGAGTCTCGATCAATTGGAAGAGGAGCTCCGACGCATTCCGGGATACGTTCTTCAGTTTCAGAGCGTGTTCGGAGCCAAGCCGAATCGTCGAGATATTGCGAAAGCTTTGGCGGCGTACCAGCGAACGCTGATCACGGGACCATCGCCCTACGATCGATACCTTCGCGGCGACGACGATGCGCTTTCCGAGGATGCGAAGCGGGGGTTGGCGCTGTTCGCGGGCGAAGCGAAATGCATCCAATGTCACAACGGCCCGAACTTGAGCGACGGCAAATACTATCGCACGGGCGCCTCCGAAGTAGACGAAGGGCGGTTCAAGCTCACCGGCAAATCGGACGATCGATTCCGATTTAGAACGCCGTCGTTGCGAAACGTCGCAGAGACGGGCCCGTACATGCATCACGGATTCTTCGTCTCGCTCGACGTCGTATTGGCCTTCTACTACAACAGCGGCGCCGCGACTACGTCGTACAACTTACCGCTCGATGCGCCGGACCTTAGCGCGCGACCGATTTCCGACGTCAAATATTTGGCGGCCTTCCTCGAATCGCTTACCGGCACGCCGCCGGACTTCACGCCGCCTGAATTGCCGCCGTCGGCGCCGTAGCCCCGACAGCCGCGCAACCCGCGGTCGGTCGGGGGTCAACCGCCGGCTAGTTCGAGTTCGGCGAAGACCGGTCGATGGTCCGAAGCCGTCTCTTCGGGAACGACGCGCGCTTCCTTGAGGCGGAAGTCCGCGGCGCCCCGATAGAAGATGTAGTCGATCCGCGAGGTTGGGTTCACGACGGGCACGGTCGGCGACGGCGGATCGTCGCCCGCATAGACCCAATGCCGCCGCAGGATGCGGATGGGCTCCTCGTCGGGCTTCGCATTCATGTCGCCGGCGAGAATCGTACGCAGGCCGTCTCCGTCGGCGGCAAAAAGTCCGTTGATCGCTTCGGCTTCGGCCGTTCGATCCTCGGGCACGTTGTGCTGGAAGTGCGTGCTGACGAAGCGCAGCGGCTTTCCGTCGGGTCCGACAACGGTGACGGCGATGGCGCCGCGCGGATAGGTCTGTAATTTCGGCGCGGCCTCGGTGTAGGGAAGAGGATGAATCTCCACATCGAGAATCGGCAAGCCGGTCAGTACGGCGTTCCCGAACAAGCCTCCTTCGTAGTGTTGAGTGGGGCCGAAGCGGCCGGCCATGCCGGTTAGCTCCGCGAGGCGGCGCACTTCATGGACGCGGGCCGAACGCTTCACGCCGACGTCGACTTCCTGGAGGGCGACAAGATCGGGCTTCGCGGCCTTGATGACTTCGGCGATGCGGCCGACGTCGTATTTTCCGTCCATTCCCAGCGCCCAATGGATGTTGTAGCAGAGCACGCGAACCGAGGCGGCGTGGCCTCCCGCCGAGTGAACCGCCGAGCGGGCGACCGAGGTCGATGGAACGGCCGCGGCGACGAGCGCGGCACGAGTTAAGAAGCGACGACGGGACAACGGATGCGGCGCGGGAGCGGTGCGCTCGGTCATGGCAATGATTTCTTCACGGGGACAAGGTCGTAAGTCACAGGGGCGCATCACCGGGCATGATCGCTCACTTTAGTTTCTATCGTGAGGTGCGGCGCGGCTCAACGCGATTGCTCAAAAAAGTCGGCTGAACGTTTGTGAGTTTACCCAAGCCTTCCGCCTGTTTACACTCGACCTCGCTGCAACCGGTCTGCCGTCCGGTCGAGAAGGTCTTCACACTCCGAATACTCCAGGTAGTCCGATGAAATACCTCGCCACGTTGTTCACGGGGTTACTTTTTACGTTCACGGCGTCGACCGCGTCGGCCGAGCCGGGGCCTTACGACGTCTTTCCGCCGGCGGATCCGCCGTATTACCGGGTTCGATACGCGGCTTCGACGACGCCCGGCGAACTCATCTTCCCCGTCAACTACACGATTTGGATTCCCGAGGGCGTGAAGTCGCTACGCGGCGTGATCGTGCATCAACACGGCTGCGGAGAGGGATCGTGCAAGTCCGGCCTGACCGGCGCTTACGACCTGCATTGGCAGGCGCTGGCGAAGAAGCACGATTGCGCGCTGTTGGCTCCGTCGTACGAACAACCGCAAGCGGCCGATTGCCAAATGTGGTGCGACCCGCGCAACGGCTCCAGTGCCGCGTTTCAGAAATGCTTGGTCGACCTCGGCGCGAAATCGGGCCATCCGGAATTGGCCAAGGTACCGTGGGCGTTGTGGGGACACAGCGGCGGCGGTCATTGGGCCGGCGGCATGGTGCTGCTGCACCCGGAGCGCGTCGCCGCCGCGTGGTTGCGTTCGGGCGTGCCGTTGTTGAAGCCGAACCCGGAGCGTCCCACGATCAAGGCGCACACCCTATCTGAAGCAGCGCTGCTGGTGCCGATCATGTGCAACCCAGGTACGAAAGAAGGGGTCACCGTCAAAGACGGTCGCTTCGCGGGAGTTTGGCCGGCGAATGAAGAGTTCTTCACCGAAGTGCGTTCTAAGGGGGGCCTCGTCAGCGTGGCCGTCGATCCGCTGACGGCCCACGAGTGCGGCAACCAGCGTTACTTCGCCATTCCTTGGCTCGACGCCTGCCTGAGCGCGCGGTTACCGAAGATTGCCGGTGATTCGCTGACCGCGATGCCCACCGACGACGTTTGGCTCGCGCCCATCACCGGAACCGAAGCCGTCGCCGCCGGGAAGTTTTCCGCCGATCCGCTCAAGGCCGCCTGGCTGCCGAACGAAGCCGTCGCTCGGCTGTGGATGCAATACGTCCGCGATACCGCGGTCGCCGACGTCACGCCGCCCCCCGCGCCGACGAACGTGCGTCTGAGCGGCAATGAACTGAGTTGGAAAGTCGAAGCCGATCTGGAGAGCGGCCTCGCCGGCTTCGTCATCGAGCGCGACGGCGAGTTCCTGGCGAACATTCCCGAACAAGGCAAGAACCCGTTCGGTCGCCCGCTCTTTCAGAACCTGCAATACAGCGACACGCCGACGCAACCGCTCGTGCCGCTCCAATTCACCGACGCGCAAGCCCGGTCCGGCGCGAAGCACGTCTATCGCGTGATCGCCGTGAATACCGCGGGCCTGAAATCGCAGCCTAGCGACAACTCCGTCGCCGGGGAGAAGTGACCTACGCCGATGCGACCGCGGCGGCTTGAGCCTCGTCGACCGGCACGGCCGCCGTCGATTCGTCGACCGGCCGGGCGTTCTCCGCGGCGGCGCCGCCGTCTACCGTCGTTTGCGTTGCAGGCCGGGAAACTTCCACGAGCCCCACTTGAACGCACACCGGCCCGATTTCGGATTCGAACGGAATTCCGATCGGCGGTGCGCCCGAGGGAAACGTGATGGTTTGGCATTTCCCGGTGATCACCGTCGGCAGGCCGACGGCAAGCGAATACTGCTCCAACTGCGCCTTGGCGGCGCCGGCGATCATGTTGGTGATTTCTCCGATGGCGTCCATGACGTCGGCATTAAGACCGTCGGGCCGGCAACTGAGCATGATTTCCGCGGCGCGAATCGCCGTTTCGCGCCCGACGCTGACGACGACCATGCCGCGGCAGGTACCGCTGAGCCCGATCAGACCGCTGACTTCGTGCATCGGGGTATGCTCGCGCTTGACCACGAGCGGCCGGCGCACGAGTTCGCACGAAAGCATCACGCGAAACACGTCGAGCGTCGCCGACACGAACGGATTGATGAACTCCACGCGCATTTCCGGTCCTCACAAGACAAGACACGGCCGCTATACGGCGACGAACTTACCGAGCTTTTCCCGCAGCGTATCGGCCGTAAACGGCTTCACCAGGTAGTCCGACACGCCGGCTTGGATCGCCTCGACGACGCGCGACTTCTCCGCCTCGGTGGTGACCATGAAGATCGGCGTCGAGGAGCCGCCGGCGCGGATGTCGCGCGTGAGGTCGATGCCCGACTTGTTGGGCATGTTCCAGTCGGTGAGCACCAAATCAAACGCCTGCTGTTGGAAGGCGGCGAGTCCTTCCGCGCCGTCGCCCGCTTCCACGATGTCGGTGAAGCCGGCGCCGTTCAAGGCGCGACAAATGATCTTGCGCATGGTGCCCGAATCGTCGACCACCAGTACTTTGCCGCTCATAATCCGTCTCCATCGTTCGCGGATAAAAATTCCCAGGACTTCAAAAGTCGCCTTGCGCGTGAAGCGCGTCCGACCGCTATTCGACTCGGCGCGCGAAGAGGCGCGTACGCAGTAATCCCGCTTCACACGCCATGACGACGTCTTCCGATAATTCGGCGTCGCGCACCTGCAGGTAAAACTCGCGGCCGGCGACGATCGTGGGGAGCGACAAGTACGACGGGGCCGGGAGCAGGCTCTTCAGGTTGCCGCCGATCATATTGGCGAGTTCCACGGCCACTTCCTGGCGATCGGTTTCCGTGACCTCGGATTCGGCGATCCCCAGCATCGCGGCGGTCGCTTGCAGGGCGACTTCCGGCGACAAGCTCAACACGACGCTCCCGGTCCAAGCTCCGGCAATATGCACCGTGGCGAACAGCGACTCATGATCGGGGCCCGGCGAAGCCTCGGTGCGAAACAAGTCGAGATTCAGCATGGTCGAGAAAACCGATTGAACGATTTGCTCGATTACGTTTTCGTAGGTCGTGGTCATCGGGGATCCTCGCCGTTACTTGAGACGGTAAAAGACGCTGTTGTTGATTTGAATGCGTTCGAACATCGCATCGAGGCCCATCGTCGTCTCGGCGGCGCCGAGAAACAGCACCGCATGGGGCGCCATGTTTTTGCGGATCTTCTCCAAGATCATCTTCTTCACGGCGGGGTTGAAGTAGATCAGCACGTTGCGCAGAAACACGACGTCCATCGTCGGCAGCGCCGGCCACGGCTCGATGAGGTTGAGCTTGATGAAGCGCGCCAGATTGCGGATTTGCGGAACCAGCTCCCAGTGCATGCCTTCGCGCCGGAAATACTTGGTCAGCAGCGCGGCGGGCAGACCGCGATTGATTTCGATCTGCGAGAACCGCGCGGCGCGCGCCTTCTCCAGCACGTCGTCCGAGAGGTCCGTGCCGAGGATTTGCGTTTTCCAACCGGCCAATTCCGGGAACTGCTCGCTCAGCAGCATGGCGATCGAGTAGGCCTCTTGCCCGGTGGAGCAAGCCGCCGACCAGATGTTGAGCGTGCGCTGCGACGCGCGGATCTTGAGCACTTCGGGAATGATCGTCGAACGGAGCGCGTCGAAAGGATGTGCGTCGCGATAGAAGCTGGTCTCGTTCGTCGTCATCGCCTCGACGACCTGCTGCTGCACGAGCGGATCGATCTTCGCTTGCAGCTTGCCGATCAGTTCGGCGGTCGACGTCAGACCGCAGCGGCGCGCTACGGGGCTCAAGCGCGCCTCGATCAAATAGGCCTTCGCCGCGTCGAGTTCGATCGCCGAGCGTTGCCGCACGATCGTGCAGACGTACGAAATGGCCTCGGGCGTCAGGGTTGTCGCGCTCATCATGTGATTCCTTGGAGAGTGGAAGCCGGGGAGCGTCCCACGGCGACGTGGCGCATCAGCAAGCTGGGAATGGTCGACAGCGGAACGACCTCGGCGGCCAAACCGGCCTCAGCGACGGCCCGCGGCATTCCCCACACGACCGACGTGCTCGCGTCCTGGGCAATGACCTTGCCGCCGGCTTGCACGACATGCTGCGCGCCGCGCAGGCCGTCTTGCCCCATGCCGGTGAGCACGACGGCCAAGCAGCCGGTGCCGTAGACCTCGGCGGCCGAACGAAACAGAACGTCGACGGCCGGACGGCACGAGTTTTCCGGCGGACCTTGCTGCACGCCGGTTTTGATCGCAAGTCCTTGGCGACGAATCTCCAGGTGAAAATTGCCGGGGGCGATCAGCACCCGGCCGGGCTGCAACGTTTCGTCGCCGGCCGCTTCGCACACCGCGAGCGCACACTCCTGATTGAGCCGCACGGCTAAGTGATGCGTAAACACCGGCGGCATATGCTGCACGACGACGATCGGCGTCGGAAACGAGGCCGGCAACTTCGTCAGCACGGCCGCCAGCGCTTGCGGACCGCCGGTCGACGACCCGATGACGACCACGTCGCAACGTTGAGGAAATCGCGCGACGGCGCGCGGCGGATTCGCCGGCGACGCGGTGACGGGCACACGCGTCGCCGGCGGGGGAGCCGTCGGACAGAGCGCTTTGATCTTCGGGATCAACTGGTCGCGGACGCTCTGGATCGCCGCCGCCACGCTGCCGACGTTCGCCGGCTTCGTGACGTAATCGGTCGCCCCGCGAGCCAAGGCGTCGAGCGTCGAGAGCGCGCCCCGTTCGGTGAGCGTGCTGAACATGATGACCGGTAGCTTCGGATAGATCTTGCGCAGCTCGGGGAGCGTGCCGAGTCCGTCGAGCTCGGGCATCTCGATATCGAGCGTTACGATGTCGGGATTGAGTTGCGGCAACTTGGCGAGCGCAATGCGTCCGTTCGGAGCCGTGCCCGCCAGCTCGATATCGGGATCGGCGCCGAGAACGTCGGTCAGTAGGCGTCGGATGACGACGGAATCGTCGACGACGAGGACGCGGATCTTGCGCATGCTAGTTCACCACTCCGACCAAGCGCAGTTTGTCGACGAGACCTTCCTTCTGAAAAGGCTTCATCAAGTACTCGTCGGCGCCGGCGCTCAACGCGCGGAGCATCTGGTCCGTCTCGGTCTCCGTGGTGACCATCAGAACGACCATCTCCGAATAGCGGTCGTCGCCGCGCACCGAACGAATGAACTCCAACCCGTCCATCTCCGGCATGTTCCAATCGACCAGGACGACGTCGGGCACGGGCGAGGCTTGCAGCATTTCCCAGGCCTGCTTGCCGTTCGCCGCGTCGGCCGTGTCGAAGCCGAGTTCGTTGAGAATGTCCGACTCGATGCGACGAATCGGCCGCGAGTCGTCGATGATGAGAGCTTGCATGGTTCGTTTCCTAAGAGCGGTAAAGAGGAACTTCCTTCGGCTCCGTCGATGTGCGGCACTGTGACGAGCGAAGCACCGCGACGGACCGAACCCCATCCGCAGGCCCGGCCCGTCGCGGCGTGTACGACTTCGCTTACCGAGCGGCCGGCTTGGCGTCGGCGTCTTGCCCGGCGCCGAGTCGTTGCAGCTCCGCGGCCATGCGGGCCAGTTCGCCGGCGGCTTGTTGCGAGTTGGTCGCGCCTTGGGTCGTATTCTGGGCCGCTTGAGCGACCGCCGTGATGTTCTGCGCGATCTCCGCAGTTCCCTTCGCGGCTTCGCTGACGTTGCGGCTCATCTCGTTGGCCGTGGCCGTTTGTTCTTCGACGGCGCTGGCGATCGTGGTCGAGATATCGTTGATCTGGGCGATCACCTTGCCGATCTGTTGGATCGAGTCGACGGCGCCGCGCGTGTCGGCTTGGATCGCTTCGATCTTGTGGCCGATATCTTCCGTGGCCTTGGCGGTCTCCTTCGCCAGTTCCTTCACCTCGTTGGCGACGACGGCGAAACCCTTGCCCGCTTCGCCGGCTCGCGCCGCTTCAATCGTGGCGTTGAGGGCCAGGAGGTTGGTTTGCTCGGCGATCGACGTGATGACCTTGATCACCTTGCCGATCTCCAAGCTGCTTTCACCCAGTTTGGAGATCGTCTTGTTGGCGACGTCGGCCGCCGTGACGGCCTGACCCGCGACGCGAGCGGATTCGGTCGCGTTTTTGGCGATCTCGCGAATGCTGCTGTTCATCTCTTCGACGCCGGTGCTCACGGTCTGAACGTTCTTGCTGACTTGCTCGCTGGCGGCCGACACGACGTTGGCTTGCGCCGAGGTCTCTTCGGCGTTCGCCGCCATTTGCGTGCTGACGGCCGTCAGTTCTTCGGCCGAGGAGCCGAGCGTCGTGGCGCTGGCGTTCACCTGATCGAGAATGCGCGCCATCTCGGCGGCCTTCTGCTTTTCGTTCTCGGCGTTGTCTTTGATTTCTTGCTCGATCTTGAGCTTTTGGGTGATGACTTCCCAGGTGACCATCGCACCGAGGTAGTTCTTCTTGTCGTCGTAGATCGGGCTCACCAACAGGTCGAGCGTTTCCGGTCCGACCTGGATGTTCGTGCGATGCGGCAAGTTGGTCGGATCGCCGATGAGCTTCCGTTGATGCTCCGGGCGCTTGTGGAAGATGTCGATCGATTGGCCGATCAGTTGATCGGCCTTGATCGGCAGCAGATGCTCGAGCGATTTGAGCGTCTTCACCGAAGCCGGATTGGCGTAGCGGATCTTAAACTCGCGATCGGCGAACATCACGTTGATCGGCGCTTGTTCCATCATCGACTGCACGCGGGCCGCTTCCGTCCGTGCAAACGCCATCTCGGTGACGTCGGAGGCGAACTTCACGACCTTCACGAGCTTGCCGGACTTGTCGGCGATGGGATTGTACGAAGCCTGAATGACGACGAGCTTGCCCCCCTTGCCGACGCGGCGGTATTCGCCGGGAAGGTTTTCGCCGCGATTGAGGCGGGCCCAGAAGTCGCGGTATTCGCCGGAGTTGCGATACGCATCCTCTACGAACATGCCGTGGTGTCGCCCGCGGATTTCGTCGAGAGAATAGCCGACCGCATTCAGAAAATTCTCGTTCGCGGCGACGATCGTTCCGTCCATCGTGAATTCGATCACCGCTTGCGCTTTGCCGATGGCGGCCAACAGCGCCGCGTTCTCGTGATGTTGCTTGTCGGCGGGGGCGGCATTCTTCATCGTCTTCGTAAGAGTCGCGGCCATGAGAAAGTCTCCGGATAGAATTTGAGTTTCGGTGAAAATGAATCAGAGATGAACAAGGAATGAGTTGGGTACGGACGCTTTGCGAATCAACCGACAAGCCGCCCTTCGGCCGGATTACGACTTTCGTTTTCCGATAACACTCGGTCCGTATCGAGAACGAGCAGCAATCGTTCGGGAAGCTTATAGGCGCCGACGATCAGCTCTCGAATCGGCGCTCGGACCGTCGAGGGCGGAGTCTCGAACAAGTCCTCGCCTACTTCCAAAACGTCGCCGATGCGATCGACCAGCAAACTAACGGCGTTTTCCCCGTCGCGGACGACGACGTTCATGGGCGGGCCCTCCGCCGTTGAGACGGGCAGACCGAGGCGACATCGCAAGTCGATCGCCGTCACGATTTGGCCGCGCAAATTGATCAGCCCTCGGATCGACGAAGCGGCCAGAGGTACGCGCGTCATGCTTTGGTAACGGATCACTTCTTGAATCTGCTGAACGTCGATGCCGAGGAACATGTCGTCGACGTAGAACGTGCAGAATTGCTGCGTGCGTTGAGTCATGAGAAGCTCTTGTTGGTAATAAATTTCTGTTGGATCGGACGACGCGCCAGTCGATGAAGATTGAGCACGTCGGTCACGCGCTGCTGGATAACCGCCGTTCCGAGCAAGTCGTTCTCGGGATTCCGCGACGAGAATTGCAATTCGGTCTCCACGATGTCGACGATGCGGTTCACGACCAATCCGTATCGACGATCCCCTTCGGCATAGACGACGATCTGGAGTTCGGTTTGCGAGACCTCGACTTGCGACGGAGCCCCGAAGGCATCGCCCAGTCGCACGAGCGGCATGATGGCGCCGCGGTACTGGATGACTTCGCGTCCGTCGGCGTACTCGATGTCCGAGCAAGCAATCTTCTCCAAGCGCGAGATCATCGACGTGGGGAGGGCGAAGCGTCGGCTGTCGCCCAAGTCGACGACCAGCAACGTTTCGATGCGGCGGTCCGAGTTCGCGTCGGCCTTGGCGGCGACGACGGCGGGAGCATCGCGCATTTCGGCGGCCAAGCCCGCGGCGAGCGCCAGGCCCATCACGTCGAGAATTAGTGCCACGGTGCCGTCTCCCATGATCGTAGCCCCGGCAAGTTCCGAAAGACCTTTGAGTTGTCGGCTCAGGGGCTTCACGACGATTTCTTCCGTGTCGTTGACCTTGTCGACGATGAGGCCGAACTTGCGATCGTTGGCGCGCAAGACCACGATATTGACGACGCCTTCTTTGACGGCAGCGGCGCGCGTTTCCGGGCGCCGGTCGATCCCCAGCCGCTCGGAGAGATAGACCAAGGGGAGCAGCTTTCCTCGCAGTCGATAGACGGGCGAACCGTGGACGTACTCGATGTTTTGCTTCGCTTCGTCGCCGTCGAGGCGGACAAGTTCCAGCAGGCTCACTTGCGGAATGGCGTACCGGTCGCCGTCGTTCGTTACGACCAATGCGGGGATGATGGCGAGCGTCAGCGGAATCTTGATCTTGATCGTCGTTCCGTGACCGGGCCGACTCTGCACGTCGATCGTGCCGCTGATCCGCTCGATGTTGGTTTTCACGACGTCCATGCCGACGCCGCGCCCCGACACGCTCGTCACCTTTTCCGCCGTGGAGAAGCCGGGCGCGAAAATCAGCTGCGCAGCGTCGCGCTCCGACATACGGGCCGCCTGATCCGCCGACACCAAGCCGCGCTCGATCGCTTTGCGACGAATCCGCTCCAGGTTCAAGCCGGCGCCGTCGTCGATGATCTCGATATTGACCTGGCCCCCTTCGTGGTAGGCCCGGAGAAGCAGTTGCCCTTCCGCACATTTTCCGGCCGCAACGCGAACTTCCGGCGATTCGATCCCGTGATCGATCGAGTTGCGAACCAAGTGGGTGAGCGGGTCTTTAATGGCTTCGACGATCGTCTTGTCGAGCTCGGTTTCCTTCCCTTCCATTTCGATGCGAACTTGTTTGCCGAGTTGCGACGATAAGTCGCGCACCACGCGAGGGAACTTAGCCCACACGTTGCCGATGGGCTGCATGCGCGTCTTCATCACGCTTTCTTGCAGTTCCGTCGTAATCAGATTCAATCGTTGAGCGGTGCTGATGAAGCCGGCGTCTTCGAGACGACTCGTGAATTGCACGATCTGATTTCGCGCCAGCACGAGTTCGCCGACGCGCGTCATGAGCTTGTCGAGCAAGGCGACGTCGACGCGGATATTCCCCTCGGATACGGGACACCCGCGACCGTCGGCCGGCGATTTCTGCGGCGCGGCTTCTTCGAACTTCGCGACATGGCCCGACGGGGCGGCGTCCGACGGGGGCGCGTCCGTGGCTACCGTCGCTTCCGCAACCGTCGCCGGCGCCGGACATTCGGCGACAGCGCTTTCCGGCGCCGCGGGCGGCTCCCGGCCGTCGGCGGCGAGCAACACCCGGATGAGCGGTTCGGAATCGAACCCCGCTTCTCCGCCGCTCGATTCGAGCAGTTTCATCGCCTCACGACATTGATCCACCGTCGCAAGGAGCGCTTCGATAATGGCCGGCGTCAGCGAGCTGCGACCGTCTCGCAGTTTCACCAAAATCGTTTCCGCGGCATGCGCGAGCTTTTCCAATTGCACGAGGCCCAGAAATCCGGCGCCCCCCTTGATCGTGTGCATCGTGCGAAAGATGCTGCGAACCAGCTTGTCGGGGGCCGCTCCTTGCTCCAGGGCGAGCAGGTCTTGATCCATTTGCTCGAGGTTCTCGCAACACTCGACCACGAACTCGAGAGCCGCCGCGCTGGGCGGAGTCGCCTGGGATGAGTTCGAAACGTGATCCGGCCGACTGGGTTGCGTCGCAATCAGCGCGGCCGTCGCTTCACGGTGCGTTTGGATTGCGACGTTTAAGTCGATGCCGTGATCCTTCGCCGATTCACCGGCGTTGCGGAGCCGACACAGTTTCTCCACGTGCGCGGAAATATCCGCTTCGTTCGAAGCGTCGACGGCGTCGATGAGCCCTTTCATGTAGTCCGCGGCCTGGAGCACGGTCGTCACGAGCTCGGAACTCGTCACGATCGCCCGGTTGCGCATATCGTCGAGCACTTCTTCCAAGCCGTGCGCCAACGAACCGATGCGATCGAGACCCAGGAACCCCGCGGTCCCTTTGATGGTGTGCATCGTGCGGAATACGGCGTTGACCAACTCGAGATCGACGTCGGCTCCGCCGCTTTCGATGGCCAGCATCTGTTGTTCGATATTCGCCAAGCCTTCCTGCGATTCCACGACAAACTCGGCGATCAGACCGTCGTCGGCAATTTCCATGGTTTGAGCCTTCAGCAATGGGGCGGCGTGCATTAAGCGGGAATACCGCGGTATTTCGGATTAAACGACCGTAGACGGACGGGAGGCGCGCAGGTGAAAACTTCGCTCCAGCGCGCGGTTTACCTGCGACAACAAGTCTCGCAGCGGAACGGGCTTGAGCAGGTATCCCCAAGCTCCGTACGTCAGCGCCTTAGTGGCGAAGCGCGGATCGTTGCAGCTCGTCAACACCAAGACCGGAAGTTCGGGAAGTTTCGCTTGGAGCTGCAACAGTAGATCGAAATCGCAATACCCGGGCATGCAGACGTCGGTAATCACGAGATCGAAGGAGCGGCGATCCAAGGCCGCCGCCGCGGCGTTTCTATCGAGAGCGCACTCGCATTGTCGGCCCGCGGCTCGCAGCCAACGAACGATCATCTCTTGCACGGGGCGTTCCTCCTCGACGAGCAGGATTCGTCCGTTGTCGTCAGGCTCGTAGCGTCGTTCGCCGAGGTTCATCGACTTTCCGTTTCACACGAGGGCAGGGAGTTACAATCGCCGCCTGGTCGCTCCAGTTTGCCGAGCCGTTAAGGTCGGCTTGAATGTATTCCTCACGAGAGTGGTGAAGTCAAAGCGCGGCTCTTCCGAGGGGCGGCCACGTAGTTTCTTTAAGCCCGCCGCGAGTCTTGTCACGTTCTCGCAATCGAGTGATTGCCGCGGCGCGTAGCGACGAAGAGCAAGCTAGTAACGCTTGCGAGCGCAATCGAATGCGTGAGAGAGTCGACGCCGAGAGCGCTTCGATCATTCCGAGAAGCGCGATTCCAAGCGTCCAACGACGCGTACAACCGAGTTCGTGAAAGCCGAGTTCAAATCATGTCATCCAATCCGCGCCGGCCCGAAGCGAATGCAGTATCGCCGAAATCGGAAGACCTTCGCCGGCGAGAATGGCAACGCCGAATCGATGCGCTCGACGATTCCGAGCGGTTCGTGTTGCAAATGATGCTGATCGGCATGCGAAACCGCGAAATCAGCCTGCAACAGGGCGTTTCCGCCGGGGCCATTGCCGCGCGTCGCAGGCGGCTCATCAAGAAGCTCGGCGTGAACTGCGCCGTCGGCTCGCCGGGCATGGCGGCGAGCGCCGACGGTTGATCGCGGCACCACCGCCGCCGCCGCGCGCGCCGCGCTTAAGAGGGGTCGTTCAACAGGAAGCTTTCGTAGACGTCGCGAATTCTGCCGTAGCATTCACAACAATTCTTCTTAAGACGAACCCGATCAACGATGATGACCTTTCCGCGACTGAATTGGATGATTCCTTCGTCTTGGAGTTGACGCGCGACTTCGGCGACGCTCATGCGGCGCACCCCGAGACTTTCGGCCGCGGTCGCCTGCGTCAGAATGAACTCGGACGTCGCCAAGCGATCAACGCTCATCAACAACAAACGACAATACTGTGCGCGAACCGAGTGTAACCGCTTGCAGGCGGCGGCGAGAGACACCTGCGCCATGAACGCCGCGGCGAAGCGCAGCAGGACTTTGTAGAGCGGACCTCCCGAATTCACGTTGGCGAGAAACGCACTCGCGGTCATGCGCAACGACTGACCGGAATTCTGCACGACCCCCTCAAACGGAGTCGCGCGCAGACCCAACAGGACGCAGAGCGGCACCATGCCGTCGTTGCCGACGATGCCGGCGTTCACCTTACTTCCGTCCAACATGATCACTTGCTTCGTGACGATGCCGCTCAACGGGAAAAAGACGAATTCGGTTTTGCCGCGCTCAAACAAAAGTTGGCCGGGCTCGAGTGAAACGAGCTGCAAGTGAGGAGACAGACGCTTGAACTCGCTCGTCGACAACATAGCCAACAACTTGTTGTTGCTCCTGATGTCCGGCGAAATACTCCCCACCAACCGCCCCCCCTTAATGCATGGTCAAATTCGTTGCGCTTTACCGCAGAAAAACCTAGCGTCGCGCTATGTTCGCTACCGATCTTATAGCTTAGCGGGTTCCCGTCATGAAGCTACGGGAAGCCGCGCTGCCCCGCCGCGGCTGCGGCGCTGAAGTTTCGCGAAAGTCCTTTAACGCTAGCTGTCGGATCGTCGTAAATCAATTGCAAGGAGCGTGCGGAAAGCCCCTTTTTCTCGCGAGACGTTGTTCAGATCGCAAAAGCGTCGACGAACCGGCGTTCGGTCCAATAGATACTTGAGAGTTCGAATATGGCGACGGAACTGGTTAAAAATCGGACAGACTGCGTCTACGTCGTCGACGACGACGCCGACGTCGGGCGCTCCATCGCCGTCACACTGAGTTCCGTCGGCTACGCCGTCGAGCGTTTTACGACTGCCGTGGAGTTTCTCGATCAAGCCTCGGCGTCCGGCCCCTGCGTCGCCATCGTCGACATGATGCTTCCCGGAATGACCGGTTTGAATCTCTGCCGCGAAATCAATCTGCGCCGGATGCCTTGCTCGTTCTTGGTCATTTCAGGGCATGCCGACGTCCCTTCGTCCGTCGAAGCCATGCGGATGGGCGCCATCGATCTGCTCGAAAAGCCCTTTAGCCGTCAACGCATGCTGGAGATGGTGAACAAGGCGGTGCGAGTCGCGCAGCTCAACTACGAGCGCCGGCTCGAAGAAGAGGAAGCGACGCGGCAACTCGAGGCGCTATCACCGCGCGAGCGCGTCGTGTTCGAGGCGCTTGCTTCCGGCCTCATCACCAAGGAAATCTCCAAACGGCTGGACATCAGTCCGCGCACCGTCGACGTGCATCGCTCGCGAATTCTGCAAAAGCTCGAAATCGACTCGCCGTCGCGCCTCGCCAAGTTTCTCGCGATTCATGAACGAAAGGCGTTTTTCTCTTTATCCGCCACGGCCTGACTTCCTCCCGCGACGACAACCTAGGGTGCCGTGTTGAAATGTTCGGGATGTCATTCGGCGTTTAGCGCTACGGCGAAGTTTTGCAGCGAATGCGGTCGCCGACGCGAGACGGATCACACCGCGCCGCGAAACCCCGCCGCGCCGTCCACCGCTTCGACGAGCTCCGCGCTCCCGAAGAACGCGTCGGGCACGGAAGCGACGCCTCCCGATCGCGAGCGCCTTTCCGATGCCTCCAGCGCCTCGGTCATTTTACGACGACTGCGTGAGCGGCTGAAGGACCTACCGTACGCGGCGGATCCCGCGGCGCCGGAACCCGATCGCCAGGCGACGGAGTGCTTCATCGCGGCGATGAAGGTCGCCGGGATAGCGCTCTGGGATTGGAACATCGCCACGGGACACTTGACCTTCTTGAACAACTTCGAAGGCCTCTACGGGCCTCCGATGATGCAAGGTCCGTTGAATCCGGAGCAGGCGATCAAACTCGTCCACGCCGACGACCACGAATCGGTCGCCGCCGCCGGGAGCCGGACGATTCATTCCGGCGCGGACTTTCATTGCGAGTTCCGCGGCCGCTCGCCGAATGAGGACGGGTCGCCGCGATGGTTCGTCAGCCACGGACATTTCCGACCGGAAGCCGAGGGACGTTCGAGCCATATCGTCGGCGTCACTTGGGAAATCACCGACCGAGTGCGAACGGAGCATGCGCTGCGCCGCAGCGAAGCCGAAGCGCGCAAGCTCAGCATGGTCGCCAATCGCACGCACAATGCCGTCATCCTGACCGACGCGACCGGGCGGATCGAGTGGGTGAACGACGGCTTTACGCGCCTGACGGGCTACTCGCTCTCGGAAGTCGTCGGACGCAAGCCGGGCTCCGTGCTGCAAGGCCCGGAATCCGATCGGCGCGTCTGCGCCGGCATGAGCGCCGCGATTCGTAGGGGCGAGGGATTCGAAGTCGAGCTCATCAACTACCATAAGTCCGGGCGGGCCTACTGGGTCGCCGTGGAAGCGCGGCCGATCTACGACGAGGCCGGGCGCGTCACGCAATTCATGGCGATCGAAAGCGATATTTCGGAGCGGAAGCGCGCGGAACAGGCGTTGCAGCAACTGAATGAAGAACTCGAACGGCGCGTCGAGCGGCGCACCGAAGAACTGCAGCAACTCAACGCCGACTTACGAGTTCAGATCTCGGAGCGCGTCCAGGCCGAGGCCTCGCTACGAGCCAGCGAGCAACGCTTGCGAGAAATCGCCGACACGATCCACGAGGCGTTCTGGATCGCAACGCCGGAGTTCGATCGGGTTCTCTACGTGAGTCCCGGCTATGAGCGCGTTTGGGGGCGAAGCTGCGAAGGCCTATACGCGGCGCCTCGAGAGCTGCTCGAAAGCATTCCTGCCGACGACGCCGCGTACATGCTGGAGCAACGGCGGCAGGGACGCTTGTATGATCGCGAATATCGCCTCGTTCGACGAGACGGGACGGTTCGTTGGGTTTGGAATCGGGGCTTTCCTATTCGCGACGAAGCCGGAGAAATCAGCCGCTACATCGACGTCGCGCTCGACATCACGGACCGCAGAAAAACCAAAGACGCCTTGCGAATGCATTCGCAGGTTTTGCTTTCCATGAACGAAGCCGTGTCCTTCGTCGACGAGCGAGGACTGATTCTCTTCACCAATCCGGCTTGCGAGGCGATGTTCGGCTATGAGCCCGGCGAGCTCGTCGGGCTCCCGGTGACGATCTGCAACGCGGCGACGCCGGAGGAGAACGAGCGCATCGTTCACGAAGTCATGACGACCGTCGCCGAACGGGGAGTTTGGGCGGGAGAGTTTCGCAACCTCAAGAAAGACGGCACAATCTTCTGGACCAACGCGCACATTTCCAAAGTCGCCGACGACGGAGTCGTTCGCTTTGTTTCGATTCAACAAGATATCACGGAGCGCAAGAAGGCGGACGAACAACTGACTTCGTTGAAGACCCAACTCGCTCACGCCTCGCGTCTCGGCACGCTCGGCGAAATGTCGGCCGGGTTGGCGCACGAATTAAACCAGCCGCTGACGGCGCTTTGCCTCTACGCGGCCGCCGCCCGCGACGCCGGAGCGTCGTTGAATTCGCCGCAACTTCAGGAGCATCTGCGGTATATCGATGAGCAAGCGCATCGCGCGGGAGAGATCATTCGCCGGATGCGGGCCTTCGCTTCACGACAGGCTTCGCGCCGCGAGCCGGCCGATATCAATCAATTGCTGCTCGAGGTCGCGGCAATTCTGCAAGGCGAATTGCGACAATCGCGCGTGCAAACCGTTTGGCGACTCGCGGACGATCTCCCCTCGATATCCGTGGATCGCATTCAGATCCAGCAGGTGGTAGTTAATATAATTCGCAACGCCGTCGAAGCCATGCTACAACTCGGCGGCGACGTCCGGCGATTGACGATTGGTTCGAAAATGGAAGGGAGCGCGATTCGAGTGAGCATCTCCGATACCGGCGCCGGACTTTCTCCGTCGGCCATGAGTACGCTTTTCGCCCCCTTTGAAAGCACGAAGTCGACCGGCCTCGGTCTTGGTTTGGCGATCTGTCGTACGCTCATCGAAGCGCACGGCGGTTCGATCGGCGTGATTCCGGACAAGGCGCCCGGCGCCACGTTTTCCTTTGTGCTGCCCGTCGCTTCCGGCGCCGCGCCCGGACCCGAACAGCCTGCGTAGCGGCCGACTATTGACGATGAAACAAGTCGCCACCGTCTACGTCGTCGATGATGAGGAGCCGATTCGCAACGCATTCGAGGTGTTGCTGCGCGGTCGAGCAATGGAAGTCCGCACATTCTCCTCCGCCGAAGCGTTCTTGCACGCGTATGCGGACGACTGGGTCGGCGTGCTGCTCGTCGATGCAAGAATGCCGGATATGGACGGCTCGGCTCTGTGCCGGGAGTTGGAGCGGCGCAACAGCTCGCTGCGAATCATCCTCATGACCGGCGACGAAGACGCCGACTCGCTGACGGCGGCTTTGGGCGGCGGAGTCCGGATGCTGGAGAAGCCTTTTAAGGCCGAAGAGGTCGTGAACTCCTTGCTGGCGAGCGGGATGTTTTCTCGGCAGACGTGAGTCGCGAACGGAGCCGCGTCAACCGCTGATTTGGCCGGCCAAAACCGCTCTGGAATTTGGGCCGGCGATTCGGGGACAATGCGGAGTGAGGCGCGGCATCGTCGTGGCCCCGGATGAGTCGTCGGGGGGCCAAGTAAGAAGGGGAGATGCCGCGCGGCGAAATCGACGTAAGTCTTTCGATTTGCGACGCGCTTTCGCCGGACTTACGTCGACGGTCGAAAACGACCTGCGCACATAAGTCGAGTTATGTGCGCACAACCCCAAAACCCACAAGGGGTGCGCACATAACTCGACTTATGTGCGCACCCTATCACCGAGAGTCGACTTAAGTCGCGCAGCGGCGAGTCGAAACCGGCAGAACTTACGTCGACGGGAGTGCGCGAATGAGCGTCGAACATTTAGCCCCCGGTCGCCGACGGCGGGTCCCCTGCGCGAAGCGCCGGCTCAAGGAGAGCATGACGCTACGACTCCAGAAACTTTTTGATCCGCTCAGCCGTGCGATCCAGAGCTTGCGGCTTCAGTCGGCATTCCCAAACGACGAGGGCGCGCCAGCCTTCGCGGCGCAGAAGTTTGCGAACTTCGGCGTCGCGGGCCTGATTGCGGGCAAACTTTGCGAGCCAGAACTTCTTGTTGGCGGCGGGCGTCGACCGGCCGCGCGGGCAGCGGTGGCGGTGCCAGAAGCAGCCGTGAACAAAAATGACTTTGCGCCGACCGGCAAACACCAAGTCGGGGCTGCCGGGAACGTGGCGGCCGTGGAGCCGATAGCGATAGCCGAGACTCGACACGATGCGGCGGACCGTCAACTCCGGCGACGTGTGGCGCGAGCGGACGGCTTGCATCACGCGACTACGCTCAGCGACGGTAAACACATCGGTCATGCGGCGGCGACGCGGCGAAGGGGAGCAGTGAGCGTTCGTAAGGAAACAATCAGCAACACGGCCGCCACGACGCCCGGATGCGGCGGGATGTCTTGGTCGCACGGGATGCCGCGGCGGAGCCCTTCATGATAACGTTGCCACGCTTCGGCGACATGAATCGGCGCCGCTCGATGAGCGACGGCGGTCGGCGGGGAACCGGCGGGGTTCGAGTCGCCGCCGATTTGTTGAATGATCTGCCAACCGCAGAGCACCGCCGTGGTGAAGAGCACCAAATGAACGAAGTAACGCAGCATGAAGGGGTGTCCTCGGCCGGAAGCGTTTTCGATTTCGCACGGAGTTCGCCGGGCACGCGGGGCTCGGACGACGGAGTGCGGTTGCTTCGGGAAAAGCAAAGCAAGGGCCGCTCCCGACGGCCGACGATGTTGCGCGCGTCTAACGCTTACGCGGCAGGAGAGTTGCGCCGTTTTCCCACGCCGGCGCGAACCGCGCCGGAAGCGGCGGGAACGTTGCCGACGGTCAACGTCGTGTGGTGTTTGGGCAACACGCCGTCTGCGGATGTGCGAAAACGGGCGGTGTGGTTTGCCGCGTGCCGCGTAATGACCTACGTTTTCGATGCTGAACGCATGCGCCTGAGCAAGTGCGTATCGGTCCCGCCTGATGCACCTTCCGCCCTCACGAGGACGCGTAATGTCCGCCAACGCTCCTGTTCAACCGATCAACCTTGCGAAACTACTCGCCGGGCAACAACTTCCCGCGCTCCCGCAAAGCGCGCTGGCGGTGATGGAAGTGGCCAAGAACGCGCAAAACGGCCCGGCCGAGTATGCCGCGCCGATCGAGGCGGACCCCGGCCTGACGGCGCAGGTTCTCAAGTTCGTGAACTCTTCGTACTTCGGCTTCGGCCGCGAGGTGCGGAGCGTGAAGCACGCCGTGGGATTGGTCGGCGGACGAACGATCAAGAACTTCGTGCTCTGGACGGCCGTCTTCAACGTGATGCCGAATCCCAAGTCGGGACCGTTCGATCTGAAGAGCTTGCGGCAGGATTCGCTCCGCCGCGGATTGCTGGCACGGGCGCTCGGCAAACGTCTGACGCCGAAGGACTCGGAAGAACTCTTCGCGGCCGCGCTCTTGCAGGATATGGGAATTCCGATTTTGGCCAAGGTGTTGCCGCGCGAATACGGAGCACTGATGGAAGCCCGCAAGCAACGCGGTTTCGCGTTGAGCAGGCTGGAACGGGCCGCGTTCGGCTGGGACCACGCCGAGGCTGCGGCGTGCTTGGCCGACAATTGGAACCTGCCGCCGCAACTCGGCGAACTGATCCGCCGGCATACGTCGATCGACGCCGTGTTCGCCGAAACTCCGTTGCCGGTGCAAGCGGCGATCGTGGCGACGACGACGCTATTGCCGTCGGTGCTCGACGCGAACTGGACCGAGGCGGCGCGGTTCAACGAGTTTTTCGCACGGCTGGTCGGCGGCGCTACCGACATCTCCATCGAAGAAATCCTGACGGAAGTGGATGCGACCTTCGCGGAATTCGGCCCGACGCTGCAACTGGAGATCCCGGCCACGCGGCTGTCGGAGCGATTTGCCGTCGAGGCGGCGACTTCGGCCGCCTAGGCTGCGGGCTCATGCGGCCGTGCCGCCGGGCACAGGCGCACTGGGGCACCGGCGCACTGGGGCAGGGACGCGAGGTCGGACACTTTGCCGGCAGTGGTCGACGTCCGGCGTTCGTACGACGTTTCGGCGCGGACGTTTCCGGGGGCGTCGTTCCGGAGCACCCCCTGCGGACATTTTCAGCGGCGGGACAAATTCCGCCGCTCCGGCACGGTTCACGGTAGTTTTCACTTGGCGCAGTCGCTTGACTATGCCGCCGAATCAACGTTATTTCGCGGGGTCGCGCGGCCGATAAACTTCTATGGCTTGGCAGTCCGTCGGCGCGCACGTTTTAGACTTGGCGAGTCGGCGGCGGCGAATAGTATGAGAAGTAGAGGGGATGACCGATTGATCGTACTTCGTAGGGGTCGCCGAGCGTGTCGCTCCAAAGTCGCATCCGCTATCAACGATTGCTGCGGGAAGCCGAGGGATATCTCGAGCTGA
>CAZWDN010000002.1:0-66175 GCA_964633125.1 uncultured Pirellula sp.
GCCCAGTTGCGGAAAGGATTCCGCCGATGAGCGATTCCGCTTTTTATTTGCAGTCCGGTCGCCGCGTGGGCGAAGGTTCCCCGACGTTCGTCGTAGCGGAGATCGGTCAGAATCACAACGGCAGCCGAGCGCTGGCCGAAGAATTGATCGACGCCGCCGCTTGGGCCGGCGCCGACGCCGTGAAGGTCGTGAAGCGAGACCTCGGCTGCGAGCTCACGACTGCCGCACGATTTCGTCGTTATGATTCGCCGCACGCCTTTGGCCCCACTTACGGGCAGCACCGTGCGGCGCTCGAGCTTACGTTCGACGACTATGCGGCATTGTCGCAACGCGCTCGTTCGCACGGGCTGCAGTTTATTGCGACGGTATGCGATCTTCCCAGCGCGTTCGGCATGGCGCGAGTGGGCGTTGACGCCTACAAGATCGCCTCCCGCGACCTGAATAATCTGCCGCTGCTCGATCATGTTTGTCGGCTCGGCAAGCCGGTGATCCTCTCCACAGGCATGTCGACGTGGGAAGAGATCGACGCTGCCGTGCGAGTCGTACGCGGCGGGTATTGCTCGTTTGCCGTGCTGCAATGTACGTCGCTCTATCCGACACCTGACGAACAAGTGCATCTGCGCAGCATGGCGACGCTGCGTGATCGCTATCAAACGGCCGTCGGATTCTCCGATCACACGCTGGGAACGGCGATCGCAACGGCCGCCGTAGCTCTGGGGGCGTCGATTGTCGAAAAGCATTTTACGCTCGATCGCTCCATGAAGGGGACCGACCACGCCTGCTCGGCCGAGCCTCAAGAACTTTTCGAACTCATCCAACAGCTTCGCCGCGTCGAGGTCGCGCTCGGTCGCGACGATAAGCCGCCGACCGGCGCCGTCGTCGCAACGAAGCGAAAACTAGGCCGCAGCGTCGTAACGCGCGGACCGCTTGCGGCGGGTACCGTCCTGGAAGAAGGCATGGTGACTCTCAAGTCGCCCGGCGAAGGGGTTTCTTGGACGGAACGATCACGCGTCATCGGCCATAAGCTCCTGCGCGATATTGCCGCCGACGAACTCATACTCCCCTCCGACGTTTCCTGACGCCGCAAGCCGGCTTGATTCGAATAACTCCGCCAAACTTGTCGATATCTCTATGCCTCTTCGGTCGACTAATCCTTGGAGCGATCCCGATCCGACACAGATCGCCGGCCGCCGCGCCAATGGGATGATTCGAGACGTTCGCGACGCTCGATTTGACGGCGTCGCCGGCTTGGTCTTCGACGCGGGCGACGTCCTGTTCGACGCCACGGCCTGGCGGCGTTGGCTCTTGCAGCAACTTTCGCGCATCGGCCTAAAATCGACGTATCGAAGTTTCTTCAGCATCTGGGACCGTGAATACCTCAACGACGTACATTGCGGCCGGCGCGAATATGCCGAAGCATTCGTCGCCTTTCTTCGCGGGGCGGGACTGACGGAAGGACAGATCGATGAAATCGTGCTCGCATCGGCAATTCGTAAGCGCGAACTCGAAGCGGACGTTCGGCCGTTTCCCGGCGTGGGCGGTACGCTTTGGCGTCTTCATGCGGAAGGGTTTCGTATGGCCGTGTTGAGCGACTCCGAGTCGACCGGCAAAGCGATTCATGCCCGGCTGGAGACGTTCGGCATCGGCGGATGCTTTTCGGCCGTCGTGTCGTCGGCGGACATGGGACGGACGAAGCCTGCGATCGAATGTTATCGGCATGCGGCGAATCTGCTGCACTTATCGCCCGATCAAACGGCTTTTGTCGGCCACGACGCCGAGGAACTCACCGGCGCGCGCCGTGCCGGGATGCGCGTCATCGCGTTCAACTTCGATCAAGATGCCGTCGCCGAGCGTTACCTCCAAAGATTCGACGACCTCATTTCCGTATTGCCGTTGCGATCGTCGCTCACCTATCGACCCGGCAAGGCGGCGTAGCATGTTGGTATTTGCGCGACGTTCGCTTGCTCCGCCGACTTTGCCCGCCGATCGCGATGCGCTGCTCTTGGAAGGTTCGTGGCAAGACGCGTCCGCGGAGGGGCGGTCGAAGCGCTCTCTCGACGAAGCGATCTTGCCGGCTAACTTCGGCGACCTGGATGCGACCGCGTCGGATTTCGCCGAGCGGATCATTGACGCCGGGTTCCGCTCTTTGCCAGGTCGGAATGCGCTCGATCTCGGGGCGCTGAAGCTGCGCTATGCCGCGGTCAAGTGGCTTCGGCCGATCGCGTATTTCGAGTCACTAGAGGTCCGTAAGATTCCGGCTGCCGTCGACCTGTTTTTGGAGGATCGCCGCGACGGCGAATATGCAGCCCTGTGGCGAGCGATGGCCGAGCGCTTCGGATTTCGGCTCCGGACTCGCGTCGCTCCGAGCCCACGGCAGTCGACGCCTGCCGAGGGCGGCCGCCTGAAATTAATCGCTCGAAGACTTGTCGGCCGCGCATTGGCGAGCTACGTGAGGATGCGCGTCGCAACACGCGGCCCATCGCGACGCGGCCCGCATGTAGTGCTTTGCGGCAATCCGCGAATTCTCAATCCGGTCTGCGACGCGCTATTGGAACAAGGCGCTCGCGTGTCATGGCTTGTAGATCGCTTTCCGATTCGGCATGGCTGGGCTCGCCGCAATGATTCGATTGGTTGGATCGTGTGTGATCGTATGGAGTCGCGGCAGTTTCCGACGTCGATCGCTTTGCCGCCGCTATGCCACGGCGGCGTCGACTTAAGCAGGGTTGTCGAGTCCTGGCTTGCCGCTCAGGAGGAAACGCAGACCGCCGAAGTGGCTCGGTGCGCATCGGGGATGCGCGCCCAACTGCGACGCGACCCGCCGTCGCACGTCATCGTTGATGAGGATGCCACGCCGCTGAAGCGTTTGGTCATTCGTGAATCTCGTAGTCTTGGCGCGTCATCGCAAGTCGTGCAGCATGGAGTATGCGGAATCCGCTTCGGTTTCACGCCGCTGCTTGCCGACCGCATCTTGGCGTGGGACGACGGCTCGCGACGGCAACTCGAGTCTTGGGGAGTCGGTTCCGAGCAAATTTCCGTCGTCGGCCCGATTGCACGAGAGTCGTTCACGAGCGAAGTGCTGCGACATCGCGCAGAACGCGCGTCCGACGACTCGCGACGCGTGTTGCTGCTGCTGACGACGCCGCCTCGCGACGATCGGCCGGACGCCGTGGAGTTCCACTTCACGTCCGCATCCCACGCCGCGATGCTGAGGTTCGTAGCGAAAGAGGTCGCACGCCTGGAAGGCGTCGAGTTCATCGTCAAGCGACATCCTCGATCCTCAGCGGATGCGGCGCTCGAAACGGCGCTGCGGTCCGAGCCGTCGCTCTCCGCGAAGATCGTATCGCACGGTTCGCTCGCCCAGTGGATCGGCGCGTCCGATTGCGTTCTGAGCTGCGGCTCAAGTGCGGGCCTTGAAGCTGCGTCGGCCGGTGCCCCGGTCGTACAGGTTCTTCCCCCCGGCTCCGGCAACATCGTGCCGGCCGCATGGTACGGCATGTTGGGAACCGCGCGCACGGGGAGGGAACTACGATCGTTGCTTGCTACGGCGTTGTCGCGAGGGTTTTGCGCGGAGGGATTTTCCAACGGTTTTCCGTCGCAATTCTCCCCTGCGCAAAGAATCGCCGCGCAAGTGCTCGCAGCAGATCGTCCGCAGAATCTGCGTCGGCGCCAGATCTTGCTCCCATCGTCCGCCGGAGCGCATTAGGATGACCTCGCAAGCAAAGCCAGAATTTGATTGGGGAGCGTTTGCGGCACGTTGCCTCAAGCCTGATCCGCATCGGCTCGGTACTTGGACCGCTCGTCGCTGGGGCCGTCCGCTGGCCCTGCGCGTAACGCGCGTCGTTGCTCCTTGGGGCTTCTCGGCGAACTCGGCGACGATCGCGGCTTGCCTGGTCGCTTTCTTGGCCTGCATCGCATTTTGCATGGGCGAACTATCGGGGCTGACCGTCGGTTGCATGTTGCTGCATGTTTGGTATTTGCTTGACCATGTCGACGGCCAACTCGCCCGCCTTCAGGGAACGGCATCGCTCGACGGTACGGCCCTCGATTATCTGATGCATCACGGCGTGCAGTTGTTCGTGCCGCAAGCCGTCTGCTTCGGGCTCTTTTGCAACACTGCGGCAACCGTCTGGTTGTTTGCGGGCGCGGCTTGGGGGGGCGGGGCTTTGATGCTGGGCCTGCGCCACGACGTACGCTACAAGGCCTTTATTCAACGGCTAAAACTGCTTCATGGAGAACTGCGTCTTGTGGGCGGCGGCGGCGGGCGTCCGGAACCTGCCAAGCTCCCTGGTCGCGCATGGCTGCAAGTATTCCGCTGGTGCTTGATGAAGTGTTACGAAACGCACATCGTTTTGATGTCGCTTTCCGTCATAGTTGCCGCCGCTTGGGCGATGGACGGGGCATGGGCGCCCGCCTTGTCTGCATACGTCGCGGCAATGGCACTGCCGGCACCTTGCGTCGCTCTTTATCTCGTTGCTCGAACGATTCGGCAAGGAGACGCGGAACGCGAGTTCGCCGCCTGGTTTCGCGTGCCGGACGACTCGGCGTTGGAGCTACGCGACGGCTGGTGGTATGTCGCTCCGATCGAGGACGCGATTCAGCGGCCGCATCGGACGAACATCGGTTTGCCGGCATCTCCGGCAAGCTGCGACGGCTTGTCTTGACCGTCGCATATCGGAAGCCGTAGATTGCCTCTCCGCAAGCTCAGGGAAGAGTCTGCGCCGGGGGGAGCATGGAAGCGGTCGACGTCGATATCCTCGTGCTGAACCATAATGGTCGAGCCCTCTTGGCGGAGTGCCTGCCGTCGGTGGTGTGCGCCGCGGCAAACTCGCGATATGCCTGTCGCGTGACGCTCGTCGATAACGCCTCGACCGATGATTCTTGCGACTTCGTCGCGCGCGAGTTCACTTCCGTCTTACTGGTATCGATGCCCAACCTCGGGCTTTGTTCGTTTAACAAAGCCGTCGCAGCGTGTACGGGGCGCGTCGTTCTTTTGCTCAATAACGACATTCGCCTGGCTGATGACGCGATTGATCCGTTGGTCGATCCGCTCATCAGCACGGTCGTAACCGATGAACCGGTGTTTCTCACCGCCCCGCAATGCGTGTTGTTCGACGGCGTAACGCACGAGGGCTTTCAAGCCGCCGTCGGTTGGCGGTTTGGACTCGTGCAGGCGACCTCGCTGTTTCCCGGCGCCGAATCCGTCGCTGATCGTCTCGGGCCGACCGCTTCTGCCGGGGCCGCAATTGCCGTCGATCGCAGGGCCTTTCTGGAACTCGGGGGCTTCGATCCGCTTTACCTGCCCGGCCGAATTGAAGATCTGGATTTCTGCTTCCGCGGATTCCTGGCCGGATATCGCGCGCTCTACATACCGTCGGCGAGAGCCTGGCATCGAGGCGCCGCATCGTTCGGCCCGGCATTCGGACGGCAGGGGTGCCTCGGTCTAGCGACTCGCAACACGCTCCTCTTTCAATGGAAGAATCTGCAAACGTTCCGACATCGCCTCCGCGGCGTCGCATCGCTACCGCTGCGATTCGCGTGGGACGCGATTCGCAGCGTCGGACGCGTGCAAGCCGAGCGATTTCCATTCCGGCGGGCCTATCGCGAGGCGCGACGGATTTGGCGGACGCAGCCGCGCAGCCCCGCTTTTGCCCGACCGCAGGGGGCGTCGTATGACCTGCGCGAGCGAGAGTTCTTCGCTCGACATACCGCCGCTCGACTCCGTTCGAAGCCGATCGAAAACCTCGAAGTGTGGCGCGGGGAAGAATCCCGGCGCGCGGCGCGGTATCCCGTCGCACGATGGTATTTGCGGCCGTTGTGTGAATGGGCCGCGTTCGCCCTGCGATATACCCCCGTCGCTCCTTGGCAGATCACATGCGCCGGTTCGGTATTCGCCGTCACGGCGGCGGTAAAGATGCTCGTCGACGGTGCGGCGGGACCGGCGGCCGCCCTGTTGATACTCGTCGCCTACTTCTTCGATCGACTCGACGGTCCCCTGGCGCGATTGAAGAAGTGCACAACGCCGCTTGGCGCGTGGCTCGACGCCAATGTGGATGAAGCCGTCGATCTCGGCTTGCATGCCTGTACGGCGGCCGTGGCCTCGCGGCAGTGGAACTCGTCGTGGCCCTGGATGTTCCTTGTCGGGTTTCTGGTCGGCAAGTATTTGTTGATGTACGGACTCCATGCGCAAGGCGACGTTACGGCGCTTGATGCGCAGTCCAAGAGTCAAAACGGGCGATCCGCCGGATGGTTGCGTAGGCTTTACCACTTGCCGGCAAATTCCGACGTACGCATGCATCTCTTGATCGTCGCGACGGCGACGGGATTGCTCGTCGAAGAATTGGCCGCGGTCGCTTGTTACTACAATTTGCGCTGGCCGTTGCGATACGTTTTGGTTGCGAAACGAATGTCGGGCGCAGTCGCCGTGCGAGGCGCCGCATGACGTCGCCGCGCATCACCGCAATCGTGCTTGTACTCAATGAGGCGGACAACCTACGGGCGTTGCTGCCGCAGCTTAGTTGGGCCGATGAGACGCTCGTGATCGACGGCGGTTCCACCGACGAATCGGTCGCAATCGCCCAATCGCTCGGCGCGCGAACGATCCGTCGGCCGTTCGATGATTTCGCATCACAACGCAATGCGGCATTGGCCGAGGCAAGAGGCGAATGGGCGCTCTATATCGACGCCGACGAGCGCCCTTCGTCGCGATTGGCGGACGAGATTCGGCTGCGCATCGGCGCCGGCGGCCGCCAAGGGTACCGCGTGCCGATTCGCAGCACGATCTTCGGTCGCAGGTTTCGCTTCTCCGGTACGCAAGACGATGCGCCGTTGCGTCTTGTCGCCCGGCGCGCGGGTTCCTGGAGCGGGGCGGTCCATGAACGGTTTAGCGCCGAGGGAGCCGTCGGTTTACTGGATTCGCACTTGGAACATTTCACGCTGCCGACAGTGCCGGCCTTTCTCGGCAAGATGCAGCGTTACACGACGTTAGCCGCCGAGGCACGCGTTCGCGACGGCAGCATTCCGCGCGCCGCCGACGCATGGCTCCGACCCTTGCTGGAGCTGTTTCGCCGGCTTATCTGGAAACATGGTTGGCTCGACGGGCCGCAAGGCTGGGCGTTTTGCGGCCTCAGCGCCCTCTCCGAATGGTCGTTGGCGAACAAGCATCGCCGACGATGGCGCGCCGCGTCGTCCACGGCCTCGACCGGCAACCTCAAAAGAGGCGAACTCCGTCCGGCGCTCGCTCTCACGGAGGGGGGCGTATCATGATCGGACAATCGCCGCCGCTATTGCCCGTCGCAGATGCCGGGTTATCAGCCCCTTGGGTGCGGATGCTCTCACAAGAAGGGGTGCCGACGGTGCCTCACCGCACCGATACCGCCGTCGCCGCATTTGTGCTTTATGATGCAAGGTTGACGCCATCCCCGCGACTTTGTTCGCCCGAACAGCGGGCGATCGACGTTTCGCTCTTCGAGTTCGATGTGATCGCCGTCGATGTCTCCGCGCTTGCCGCACCGAAAACGGCGCGCACGTTTTGGCAAGTGGGACGGCATCAAGTGTCCGAAATTACGGCGGCCGCCGACCATCGCGCCGTTCGTCAACGATTGATGGCGAGACTGCGACAAGCAATTGAGGAGTTGGGAGGAGTCTGGATCGTCACATCTCCCTTTCCGTGGCCCTTTCGCACGGCGGCGAACTTCCGTTTCGATCACGATCGTTACGTCGCGGAGGATTTTGCCGGCGTCCTCGACGCAATCCGCGGCCATGAAGAAATGACGACTCATTTCGTCTGCGCCGCCACGCACGCTGCACACCCTGAAGCCTTGGCGGCTTTGCGCGACCTTGACGTCGGTTCGCACGGCTACCACCATCACACATATCTGACTTTGGCCGAAAACCTCAACGGCATCAGTCGCTGCGTCGACTTTCTGCACAACTGCGGAATTGAGCCCGGCGGGTTCGCGGCGCCTCTCGGACGCTACAATCCCGGCTTGGCCGCGGCGATTACTTCGCTCGGTATCTCCTACAGCTCGGAATTCGCCGCCGCGTACGATGATCTACCGTTCGCGCCTACCGGAACGGATACTCTTCAAATCCCAATCCATCCCGTTTGCCTCGGAGCGGCTTTCGACGCCGCGGAGTCTAAAGCGTTCATCGCGCGAGAGAACGTGGCGGACGCGATGGGCGATTACTTTGCCGCCGCCGTCGCCGAAAGGCATGCCGCCGGCGAGCCCGTCTTCTTCTACGGCCATCCCGACGGCCGTGTCGGTCGTTATCCGCAGGTCTTGCGGCGATTCTTCGACGCCATCGATCAGCATGGCGATATTTGGCTTACGACGCTCGGCGAGTTCGCTCGTTGGTGGCGTGCTCGCAGCACGGTGCGCTGGAGCGTGCACGGTTCGGCGGTAGCTCCGGTTCTTCGAGTCGAAGCACTTCCCAATGGTTTTCCTTGCGCAATTCAGTGGGCACGCGGCGAGTTGCGCGCGACCGCATCCCTGGAGCTAGGAGAACATCGTCTCGAACCGCCGGCCTTGCGGTTTGAGGCTTTCGGTGAGTTGGCGCTCACACGCCCGGTGCGTAGCGAACCGTTATGCGGCCTTCGCACTCGGTTGCATCAGATGTTCGATTGGGAATATGAGACGCCCGTTGCGGAGATTGATGCACGACGTTGGCGCGGGTGGATCAAGCGCTCTATCCGCATGGTGAAGGGGCGATCGCAATGCTAGACGCCCCAATCACCTCAACGGTCCGTCACAACGTATTCACTACGTCGGAAGCCGCTGCGACTCCGCGAGCCCGACTTCGTATTCGCACTGCGGCCCGACTGGACGCGTGGTCGGCCGGAGGCGGCGGTGAAGTGCAGATGGCGGCCACGACGCGCGAACTGCACCGCTTGGGCATCGACGCCCGTCCGTGGCGTCCTTGGGACGCCGACGAACTGCAAGCCGGCGACGTGGTGCATTTCTTCGGCAGTCGCCCCGAGTTTGTCGAGCCCGCGGAAGCGTTGAAAAGGCGCGACGTCCGGGTCGTCGTTTCGACGATCGCTTGGTTCGACTGGCGCAATACGCTGCGTGAGCCGACGTCTCTGGTCCGCAGAAGCTGCGACCTCGCTCGCTATGCGATGCGGGCCGCGTTCCCGCGGCTGCCGTCGTGGCGCCGCCGCTTGTATCAAGCCGCGGATCTGTTGTTGCCGAATTCACTGTCCGAGGCGGAGCAGCTCATCCGGCTCTTTCAGATGCCGCGGGCGAAAGTTCGCATCGTTCCCAACGGCGTCGATCCACGATTTGCGGCCGCCGATGCTCGGCAATTTCAGTCATGTTACGGTCACGACCCCTTCGTGCTTTGCCCAGGTCGAATCGAACCTCGGAAAAACCAGTTGGCTCTCATTCGCGCCTTGCATGGCAAGGGGATTCGACTGGTTCTGCTTGGCGACGTCGTGACCGGCCACGAACGCTACGCTGCCGCTTGCCGCGCCGCAGCAGACGACTTGGTGCTTTTTATCGGCGGCGTTCGTCACGACGACCCGTTGCTCGCGTCGGCGTACGCAGCTTGTCGTTGCATTGCGCTGACGAGCTGGTATGAAACGCCGAGCTTGGCGGCGCTAGAGGCGGCGCTATGCGGAACGCCGCTCGTACTTCCCTCCGGCGGCAGCGCTCGGGAGTATTTTGGTCCGCTCGCACGCTATGTGGCGCCGCATGATTTGGCGGAGATTCACGCCGCGGTATCGGCCGCCGCCGCCGAATCGCGTTCGAGTCGCTTGGCAAATCTGGTGAGCGGGCAATTCACTTGGCAACACGTGGCCGAAGCCACCTGGGCGGCGTATGACGCTCTTTAGCAATCTCTCACAACGCTATCGCTTCGTCCGCCGAAGCCGCAGTTTGCTGATGGCGACGATTGACGCCGTCGGTTGGGCGTTGTTGCGTCTGCTTCGTCGTGATCAGCGTGACGCGGCCCCTCCCTCGCCTCAATCTGTGAAACGGATTTTGCTGATTCAGCTCGACCACTTCGGGGATGCGGTCCTCACTACATCGATCTTGCCGACGCTGCGACGTCGTTTTCCCGAAGCCGCCGTCGACGTGCTGGCGGCGCCGTGGAATTGGGAAGTGTTTGCCGCTTCGCAAATCGTAGCGCGTATTCATATTTCCCGCCGCAATCGATTTCATCGGGGCGCCTCATGGCTTTGGCCGCTGGGGTTTTTGTATTGGGCGTGGAAACTGCGCAGCACGGGATATGATTTGGCCGTCGATGTGCGGGGCGACTTTGTCAATGCCGTCTTAATGTGGGCGGCCGGCATTCCTTCTCGACTCGGTTGGGATTGCGCCGGCGGCGGTTTCTTGCTAACGCATAGCGCACCGTTTCAGCCGGGGCGCCACGAAGTGCATTCGCGGCACGCGTTGCTGACGACCATCGGAGCCCGCCCGACGTCGGGCGATGTGCCGAACGTTGTGCCGACCCCCGATGCGGAACAGTTTGTCTCGTACCTCCTGGGCGACTTTCGCAGCGGTGGGCGTCCGTTACTTGTGCTTCATGTCGGGGCGGGTACGCCGGCCAAAACTTGGCCCGCGCGACATTGGCGAGAACTTCTCGGCCGTTTGGCCCTAGAGCAAGACGCCCGGGTGATTCTTGTCGGCTCCGCGGCCGACCGCCAAACGGCGGAAGAAATTACGCAAGGCATGTTCTGGCCCGGCGTAATGGATTGGACCGGACGACTCAACGTCGCCCAACTCGCGGCCCTAACGCGACGCTGCTCGCTGTTCATCGGCGGCGATAGCGGACCGGCGCATTTAGCGGCCGCCGCCGGAGCGAAAGTGCTTTCGATCTTCAGCGGCACGAACTCCGCCGAACAGTGGCGGCCGTGGGGGGAGCGAGTCACCGTGATATCACAGCCGGTTGCGTGTTCGCCATGCTATTCAAATCAATGTCGTCTGCGTGAACATCTTTGTATGCAAGAGGTGCTTCCGGCGCGCGTGGCCGAAGTGATCGACACGGCGCTCCATGGCCGATCGATGCCTGCCGCTCCGTACTTTCTCAAGTTCCCCATTCGGAGCGAGCGGCGGGGTGACCAAACATGATCGCTCCCATTCGGCCGACCAATTACAGAGCCTCCCCGCCGCCGCGCGGTACGAGTATGCGCAAGGCCCGGCGCTGGATTGTGCAGAGCCTGTTTTCGCGCCGCGACGATAACGGCTCGGATGAGATTCGCATCTCCTCGCGCGCGGCTTGGCTCGCCGCAGCATGGATGCTGCTGGTTTCCGGCGCGTTTGTCGTATTTACCGCGCTGGCGCGCTTCGGTACGTAGTGTGTACTTTGTGAAAACATGGCCATCTTGCTTCAACTACGCTCTGTTGTCGCTTGCGCCGCGATTCTAGTCGTAGCGCACGCGGTAGGGCGCATCGCGGCTCGATGTTTGCGATTTACGGCCGAAGATCACGCTGCGGCCGTCGTTTGGAACACGGCTTTAGGTTTCGTCCTCTGCGGTAGCCTTTTCACGGCGTTAGGGCTCACGGGCTCGCTTTACGGCCACCTGATCTTCGCACTAACGACGGTCGGCGTCGTTGCCGAGGGTGTGTATCAAGTCCGGCGTCGATCAAAGCGAGCAAGCTGCGCATGGATGAATTATGCGGCGATGCCGCTTGAACCGCCGCGATACTTGGAGTTGCCGAATTGGCTGTACCGATTGCTGCTCGTCGGCGTATCGACGGCCGCCGCGGCAGCATTGCTTAGTGCGTTGGCGCCTCCAATCGCCGGCGACGCGTTGTGTTATCACCTCGAACTCCCGAAGCGATACTTGCAAGCACACGCCCTCACGCATCTTCCCTACAGCGACAACTCAACCTATCCGTTGTTGGCCGAAATGTGGTTTCTTTGGGGCCTCGCGCTCGACGGCCCGATTGCGGCGCAACTCATCCACTGGTCGTGCGGCTTGTTGCTTGCCGGTGGAGCGTACGTCGTCGGCCTCCCGATAGTCGGCCGCCGCGCTGCGGTCGTCGCGGCGTGTCTGACGTTGCTCACGCCGGGCGTCAATAATCAAATGACGGCCCCGCTTAACGACGTCGCGCTGGCGGCGTTTACCACATTGGCCTTCGCCGCGACCTGTCGTGCCGTTCGACAGGGTGAAACGACGGCGTTTGTCGTCGCCGGTCTGATGCTTGGTGGTGCTCTGGCGGTAAAGTTCACGGCACTTGTGTTCGTCGTCGCAGGCTTGGCGGCAATCGTCGTCGCCGCGCTGGGCAATCATCGCGAGATTTCGTTCATCGCTCGCGGCGTCGGCGTCGCTGCCGTCATGGCATCGATCTTGGCCGGCCCTTGGTATGCCCGCGCATGGTACTATCAAGGCGACCCTCTGTACCCTTTCCTCTCCTCGCAATCGCATTCGCGATCGACTTTGGAACCATCAGGTTCGTCGCTCTCGCAAACTCCCTTGAAGCAGGCTTCGGCGTTTCCGACTTCGAAAACACCGCTTGGCCGCGGGCCGACGGCTTGGCTGGAAGCCCCTTGGCTCATGACGATGCAGCCGGAGCGTTTCGGCGGTCGCGGCCATCAACTCGGCCCGTTCTGGCTGATGTCGCTGCCGCTGGTGGGGCTCGTTCCAGCGGCGCTTCGCTTTCGACTCGCTCCACTATTCTTGGTTGTATTGCCGTATGCCGGGGCTTGTTTGCTGCTCCGACAGAACGTACGGTTCCTCCTGCCGTTGGTGCCGTTTGGGGCGGTGGTCGTCGTGTGCGTTTGGTCGACATTTCTCGGCTGGCCCCGCGCCCCGCGCGTCGTCGGTTGGTTCGCGGTGGCCGGCGTCTTGCTGTTGCTGACGCTCATTCCCGTCGGCCGTGCGCGGCATCACGTCGGCGTCGCCGTCGGACTGGAAAGCCGCGCGGAATACCTTTCGCGATGCGAGCCGACCTTTGCCGCCGCATGCTGGGCAAATGCCCATCTGCCCCCCGGCGCGCACCTGCTCAGCCAGGAGCATCGAGCCTACTGGTTCCAATCGACGCTGACTCGCGATAACATCTTCCGGCGGTCGCACGACTATTCTGCGGCGTTGACCGCCGAGGCGGCGACGCTTAGCCCGACGTTGCGATCGCACGGTTTTACCCATCTGTTGTTGGCGGAAGCCGAGGGTTCCGATACGCCGGCATATGAGGCGACGTTGTCCCAAGCCTTTGAGCAAGAATTGCGGAAGGCGGGGCCGGAAAGTGCGCCGAAGGTTGTTGCCGAGTTTCGTGCCGCGGTGCCGGAAGCCGGTCCACGGCGCTATCGCATCGTCGAACTTCGCTGATTTTCATATCATCCGAAAAACGAAACGATCCAATCTCGATGCAAACTTCCGACGTAGTCGTAATCGGTGGCGGCATTGTCGGTCTCGCAGCAGCCTACCAACTCACGAAGCTTCGCCCCGGTGTGAGCGTCGTCGTCTTGGAGAAGGAAGACGGCCCGGCCCGTCATCAAACGGGACACAATTCCGGCGTGCTTCATTCCGGCATTTACTACAAGCCCGGGTCGCTGCGCGCTCTGAACTGTCGAAGCGGCAAGCGATTGATGGAGGAGTTTTGCCGCACGGAGTCGATTCCGTTTGAAGTCTGCGGCAAAGTTATCGTGGCCTGCGGCGAGAATGAGTTGCCCGGTCTCAAACGCATCTACGAGCGCGGTAAGGCCAACGGCGTCGATTGCGCGATGATCGATCAAGCACGGCTCCGCGAACTCGAACCGCATACGGCGGGTATTGCGGCGATTCATGTGCCTGAAGCCGGCATCGTCAACTACGGCGCCGTCTGCCGCCGCTTGGTCGAACTGGTTGAACAAGCAGGCGGGAAGTTTGTAGCGCAAGCCGCCGTGACGGCGATACGGCAAGAGGTGGATGTCGTAACGCTCGAGAGCCGAGCCGGGCAGTTTCGAGCCCGCTGGGTCGTCAACTGCACCGGCCTGCAATCCGATCGAACGACCCGGCTCAGCGGTCGCGAGCCGGAAGTGAAGATCGTGCCGTTTCGCGGCGAGTACTTCGAACTTCACGATGCGGCCAAGCGGCTGTGCCGTAACCTGATCTATCCGGTCCCTGATCCGAGCTTTCCGTTCTTGGGGGTCCACTTCACGCGGATGATTAACGGCAGCGTGGAGTGCGGCCCCAATGCCGTATTGGCATTTGCCCGCGAAGGGTATCGTAAGCGCGATGTCAACTTACGCGACCTTGCCGAGACGTTAGCTTACGCCGGCTTCCTGCGAATGGCGGCCAAGCATTGGCGCACCGGTTGCGGCGAGATGTGGCGATCGTTCAGTAAGGCGGCTTTCGTTACGGCACTTCAGCATCTGGTACCGGATATTCGCAGCGAAGACCTCGACGCCGCTCCCGCCGGCGTCCGTGCCATGGCTTTGGCGCGCGACGGTTCCATCGTCGACGACTTCGTTATCGAGGAGCACTTGCGGGTAGTAAACGTCTGCAATGCCCCCTCCCCTGCGGCGACATCGTCCCTTCAGATCGGACTTTCGATCGTCGAACGGTTCGTGGGGCGACTCTAATCGCCGCGTGTCTGCGAGTGATGTCGGAGCGCACAAAACGCCCTCTGCCGGCAATGCTTCAACGTGCGAATCAGGGCGGCTCTCGGTTGGTCTTGGTGGCGTCGCCGGCATCGGCTATCAAAGTGTGCCCCGCGACCGTATTAAAACCGAGTTTTTGCCATGGATGGCTTAGCCCCGGCCCTGCCGACGCTTGCAACTGAGCGAACACAGGCGTCCCCGCGCGCCTGCGACGTCACGATTCTGCTCCCCGCCTACAACGAAGAGCGGGCAATCACGCACGTGTTGCACGAGATCGTCGCCGCGTTGGAGGATGAGCCTCTCCGGTTCGAGATCCTTATCGTCGACGACGCATCCACGGACCGTACGGTAGATTACGCCGAGCGATTCGCGGAGCAATGCCTGCGTTGTCCGGTGCGCGTGATCCGTCGCCCTGAAAATCGCGGTGCCGGCGCCGCCCGTAAGATCGGCGTCCGCGAGGCGCATGGCGACATCATCGTCATGCTCGACGCCGACGGCAGCTATCCTGCTTACGCCATTCGCGACTTGCTCCGCCATTTCCCTGCTTACGATCAGGTCAACGGGGCGCGAACTTCCGAGCAAGGCACGATGCCGCTCTTGCGCAAGCCGGCAAAGTGGGCCATTCGCAAGCTCGCCTGCTATCTCACCGGCCGCGATATCCCCGACCTAAACACCGGCCTCAAGGCCTTCAAACGCGACGCAATGCTGCCCTGGCTCTGGTCTGTGCCCGACGGCTTTAGCTGCGTTACGACGATGACGCTCGCCTTTCTCACCAACGGCTATGCCGTAAAGTACGTGCCGACGGAGTACCGGCGGCGCATCGGTAAAAGCAAGTTCCATCCGATCAAAGATACGCTCGCCTACCTTAACACGGTGGTGCGAATCGTTTCCTACTTCCGCCCGCTCCGCGTCTTCTTTCCGGCGGCCGCCGCGGTCGTCGGCCTTGGGATTGCAAAAAGCATCCACAGTTGGTCGACGACCGGCAGTATGCAAGAGTCCGATATCGTCGTTCTGACGGCGGGCTTTCTTACAATGATGTTCGGTCTCCTGGCCGAAATCGTCGTCGCCCATCATCGCCGCTAACGAGGTTGCACATGTCGGTCGAAACGTGTGCATGGAGTTCGGCCGTCGCGGACCGCGCTTGTCGGCAATCTCGCGATTTGACGCTTCGCGAACGGTATCTCGATGCCGCGTTACCGGCAATTCCGCGTATTCTTGCGGCCGTCGATCGCAACCCGTTCGGACCTTCCTACGGCTGTTGCGATCGTGAGTATTGGCATTACCGCACGGCGGCTTTTCCTTCGGAGATGTACCAAGAGGCCGCCTTGTCGTTGGCCTTGGTTTATCGACATGCCTTGCCCCGCGGCGACTGGCAAGGCGACGCGCGCCTCGCGGAAGCCGCCGCGGCGATCCTGCGGTTTTCGGCTCGTAGCGCACATGCCGACGGCTCGGGCGACGACTACTATCCCCAAGAGCGAGCCCTCGGCGCAACCGTTTTCTCGCTGCAAGCCGCCGTGGAAGCGTATCGCCTACTGGAACTCGACGACCGCGAACTGCGTGAGTTCTTGCTTCGCCGCGCTCGCTGGGTCGCCGACCACGATGAATCGGGCCGATTGACGAATCATCATGCGTTGGCGGCCTTGGCCTTATGGCGCACCGGACAATTGTTCGACGATCCGCGACTCCGCGAAGCGGCTCGCGCTCGCGTGCGTCGCGTCGTCGCTTGGCAATCGAGTGAAGGATGGTGGCCGGAGTACGAGGGCGCCGATCCCGGGTATCAGACCGTCACCATCGATTGTTTGGCGAAGCTGCAGCGGGAAGCGGAGTTCGAAGGGCTCGAAGCTTCGCTACGGCTTGGTGTGGAGTTCTGCCGGCCGTTTCAACATCTCGACGGCGGCTACGGCGGTGAATACGGCAGCCGGGGTACGCGGCACTTCTATCCCCACGGTATGGAATTGCTCGCCGAGAAGATTCCCTCCGCCGCGAAATTGGCCGACGGCTATCTCCGCGCATTGCCGACGGATGCGTCGGCCCGCTGGGACGACGACCGCATGTACGTCCATCGCGTCGCGAACTTGCTGGAGGCATATCTCGACTTCGCTCCGCGCCGAGCGGTTTGCGAAGTTGCGGACGAAAGCGAGTCGAACAACGATTGTCATTTTCCCGCTGCGGGCATCTATGTGATTCGCGCAGGTCGGGAACAACTCATCACGTCGACCGCGCGCGGCGGCAACTTCTACTATTGCCGCCGCGGCACGGAAGGTTGCGAATCCGTGAACGATTCAGGCCTCGTCGTTGAGTTTAACGACGGTCGCCTCGCCGTCTCGCAAACGCACGGAGAGTCCCGCAATGTTCAGGTCGTGCACGATCCGGCCGATGGTCGACTGACGAACCTTGTCGTTTCGGGCTCGTTGCATTTCGTGCGCTTCGAACGAGCGACGCCGGCGAAGCAAGCCGTGCTTCATTTCTTGGCCGGATCACTCGGCGCGGCCGGACGTACCATACTCCGCAAACTGCTGCAACGCCGCGTCATCGCCGCCCGGCGGCCGGCGCCGATTCGGCTGACGCGAACTTTCATACGCGGCGCAACGTGGAAAGTTCATGACGTCGTCGAATTGACGCACCCCCGCGTTCGTGTTTCGCGGCTGGCCTTTTCGTCCGATCTGCAAGCCGCCTACACCGCCGCCGCCAACGTCTTTCACGGCGGGCTCCGGCAGCCGTGGCGCGACCTCGGCGAGTATGTCGAGCTTCTCAATCGTGAGCGGCGGATCGAGATCACTTGCGATCTCGCTGCGTCGGCATTGCGGGCGGCCGCCCCGGCAAGCGAGGCCTAACCGGTGCGACGACGCCTCGTATTCACCGCGAAGGTGCTGGTCACCGTCGTTCTCTGCGCGGCGCTGGTGCGCGCCGCCGACTGGCGCTTGGTCGCTCGACATGCGGCGGAGATGCAATTGCCGCCGCTCGCCTGGGCCCTCTTGCTCTTTATTCCGCAGACGCTCGTTTCCGCGTGGCGCTGGAAGCTGCTTGTTCGGCCGCTCGCGCCGATCGCGTTCGTCGAGTCGTTGCGCGAGGTCCTCGCCGCGTCGGCGCTCAATCTCGTCGTTCCGGCCAAGCTTGGTGATTTCTCGAAGGCGGCCATGTTGCCGAACGTTCCGCCGCCGCGACGCAAGGAAGCCGGACTGCGCGCCGTCGTCGAAAAGCTCAGCGACGTCGGTATGTTGCTGGTCGCAATTGCATTCGGCTCCGTCGCGGCTCGCAGCGTCGCGGAGGCGGCCTGTGCGGCGGTCGGCATCCTCCTGATCGCCTTCGGCACGCATGTTTGGTACGTCGTGCGACGCGGAAGTTGCGTACTCCTGCCGTTCACGCTGACGACGGTTCTGCTTTGGTTGCTGCACTTCGCGCAATTCCATCTCTTCCTCCTCTGCTGCGAAGTCGACGTCTCCTGGGCTCTCACGCTGCAGCGTATCCCTTTGGCGATCTTCGCGGGACTTGTGCCTGCGGCGTTTTGCGGCATCGGCACGCGCGACGCCGCTTTGATCTATCTATTCGCCGATTCGGCCGATGCATCGCGGCTCGCCGTCGTCGGCCTGCTTACCGCTTTGCGTTACTTGATCCCCGGCGCGGTCGGCATTCCTATTCTTTGGACTTTGCGACGGCGACTTCCCGAGAATGCTCGCGAATCACCTCCGCTCGATCGCTTGTCGACGCCGAGTTCGATTCCAAGCTCAGCAGTTGCCAATCGCTCCCCGCTTGTACGACCGGCAAGTCGGACAATACGGCGTTAGTTTCCCGTCGCCTTCTCGCCGCGGCTAAGTCCGCCACGATCAAATAGCGCGCGCCGCGCGCCGCGGCTTCAGTCACCTTTGCGGCGAACTCCGGATCGGCGGCATTCAGCGCCCATCCTCGGCGATCGCAATAGTACAACAGGTCGACGGACGAGCCGTGCAACGTCGCGATCGGTTGCCCAGTGGGTATCGCGGCTCGTGCGGCGGCGGCGGCAACCTCCACGGCCTCGTCTCCCGGCGGCGTCGCGAAGGCCGGGCCGATCGCCAACCGCAACGCCGCAAATAGTCCTACGCACGCAATACCGGCTCGCATCCAAGGCTTCGATAGATGACGCTGCAACTCGGCCCAGGCCGCGCCCGTCGCCAGGGCAACGCCGGGGAGCAGCACGACGTAGTAATAGTTGGCGGCAAAAAACTTCAGCGGCAGCGCGATCAGCAAGCTGCCGAGCGCCGCGAGCAGCGTGATCAGCGGCAATTGTCCCCGCCGCCGGAAGGCTGCAATTCCGCCGAGCAATACACATGCTCCAATCGGCGTCAGCACATGCGTGGCGAAGTCCGTCGCCAGTCGCACATAGTAGCTTGCGGAGAAGAGCAGGGGATGCGGAATGGCGTGGATCGTCGATCGTCCTAGCGGGTGATGCTCAAACGCCGGGCCGGTCGTCGATGGAATTTGCATCACCTTGGCATACCACCACGCCGTCGGGAGCAGAGCGACGACAAAGAGCGTAATTGCCGCCGCCGCAAGCCGGTTTTTCGCGCGAACCAACGACAGCCCGAGCGGTAGCAAAAGTACGAGCATGTAAATCTTCGTAACCACGAGCACCGAGAACGCACATGCCGCCACGGCAACCCAGCCGAGCCGACGTTCGTCAAAGCCGACCTCCAACGCGTAAAGCGTGAGCAGCGTGAACATCGCCACCGACGCCTCCAGCATAAACGTCTGACCGTAGACAATGCTCACCGGCGAAAACGCCATGACGGCGCCGGCCGCAATTGCCGCGGTGCGGCCGAGCAGGCGTCGCCCCAGCAGCATCGTGAGCCACACGGCGCCGGCGGAGCAGGCAATCGAGACGCCGCGGCCCCAAGCGTCTAACGAACCGCCGCAAAGTTTCCACCCTTGCCCGGCGACAAACGCCGCAGCCGGCCATTCCATGAGGTGCCAAGCCCGTTCGTCGCCGGCGGTGAGGTCGATCGTCGGGCACCAGATCGGCGCGCGATCGAGGGCCCAATTCCGCGCGATCATCGCATACACGGCGCTCTTCGTTGCGAAGTTTCCCACCAGCGGGCGATCGATGCCCGGCATGCGCACGGCGATGGTCGCTAGCACCAGCGCCGCTATCGCCCAACGGAACCGACGTTCGTCGCCAAGCGAGGCGGCTTGCGTGGTTTGCGCGGCGGCGACTTGAGCTGCTGCGGGCATGATTCCGAGAAATCGCCGGTGACGATGTAAAAAAGTGCGGGTTATGCCGGTTATCCGGCCGATCATAACGCTACGGAATTTTTCGTCCCAGAGCGCTTCGTGCCGGCGTTGCATCGGCAGGCGACGAGCGTGACGTTGCCCGGAGACTGATTGTCATGAAGAAGTTAATTGCTCTGCTCTCGATTGCGGCGACGACGTTCGGCCTTAGCGGTTGTCGGATGTGCTGCCCGTCGTACGACTACAGCAGCCCGACCGATCCGGGCAGTTGCAATGACGAGTACTGCGGTAACGAGCGACGCGGTTCGATCTTCTCCGGCTACACGAGCGGCGCCGTCGCGAGCGACGAAGTGATCTACGAAGAGGGCGAAGTGATCGAAGAAGCGGCGCCGTCGCCTCCAGCGACTCCGAAGCCCGCTCCGCCGACGGCCAAGCCGATGAGCTACGGCACCGGCACCGAAGCTCGCGCGGTAAGCACGCGTCGCGCACGCTAAATCGCGTTACCGTTGCACGCCTAAAATCGACGTAAGTCCCAAAACTTTCGGGCGACTTACGTCGATTCCGTTTTTCCCCCTGCGCACATAACTCGAGTTATGTGCGCACCCCTTGTGGGTTTTGGGGTTGTGCGCACATAACCGAAGTTATGTGCGCAGGGCTCAGGATGCCGTCGACGTAAGTGCCCATCGCGAAGAGCGACTTACGTAGGGTGGGTCGAGCAAAGCGAGGCCCACCCTACTGAAGCGAGCGGCACACGGAGTGCGCCTGCAACTTTGAATTGCCAAAGACCATCTCGCAAAGTAGCGAAATGGTCCGGCAATCTCCAGGCAAGTTTTGGCCGGCCATTTTTTTCCTTTACATGGTCGGCGTCGCCGGGTGTAATCACCACCTGCCTTCTTTGCATCGCCGCCGCCCCGTTAGAACCTCCATGAGCGCTCCGAATCCTAAGCCCCCCTCTGCGCCCGCGTCGTCGCCGGACACGTTCGATATCACGAACCCGCCGACGACGTTCTTCGGCATCATGCGCCGCCTCGGACCGGGCCTGATCATCGCGGCATCGATCGTCGGCTCGGGCGAACTGATCGGCACGACCAAGACCGGCGCCGACGCCGGCTATTCGCTGTTGTGGCTGATCTTGATCGGCTGCGTGATCAAGGTGTTCGTGCAGATTGAGTTTGGTCGCTATGCCGTGGCCGAAGGGGTGTCGACCATCGACGGCTTGAATCGCGTGCCGGGCCCGCGCTTCGGCGTCAATTGGCTCGTCTGGGCCTGGTTCGCCATGTTCCTCACCAGCGCGGTCGGCCAACTCGGCGGCATCTTGGGGGGCGTCGGACAACTATTGGCGATGCAGTTTCCCATTACGGGCGACTTCGTCGAGCACCTCGATCGCATTGCCGAGTATCGTGCCGCCGGCCGCATGGCCGAACTTCCGCAGGTGCGGACCTACGACGACGTCTACTACTGCGTGGGCACGGCGATCATTACGTCGATTCTCCTGGTCGTCGGGCACTACGGCGTGGTGCAGCACGTCTCGACGTTCCTCGTTGCCGGCTTTACGGCGGTTACCGTCTTCAACGTGTTCGCCTTGCCGTACTTCGGCAACTCGCAAACCGGCTGGCAGTACATTCGCCAAGGGCTTGTATTCGCGCTGCCGGACAAGCCCGGCGCTTTGGCGACGGCGCTGGCGACGTTCGGCATCATCGGCGTCGGTGCATCGGAGCTGATTGCCTATCCGTATTGGTGCCTCGAACGCGGCTACGCGCGTTTCACCGGAAAGCGGGACGGCTCACCGCAATGGGCGGAACGGGCCCGCGGTTGGATGCGCGTCATGCATTACGACGCGTGGTTCTCGATGATTATCTACACGTTCGCCACCGTGGCGTTCTATATCCTCGGCGCCGCGATTCTGCATCCGACGGGCCAATCGCCGGAAAAGGAAGGGATGATTCGCACGCTGGCGGGGCTCTATTCCGACGTATTTGCTCCCTGGGGAGACGAAATCTTCCTGTTCGGTGCGTTTGCCGTGTTGTATTCCACGCTGTTTGTCGCGACGGCCGGAAATTCACGCGTGGCCGCCGATGCGCTCGGTGTATTCGGCTTCATCGAGAAAAGTGAAGCGCAGCGCAAGCGATGGATCACGATCTTTTGCGGCGGATTTCCTTTCCTGCAGTTGGCGATCTACTGGTGGTCGAAAGATCCCGTAGCGCTGGTGATCATCGCGGGCTTGGCCCAATCGATGCTATTGCCGCTGTTGGGCGTCGCGGCGCTGTATTATCGCTACCGTTGCTGCGATCCGCGCATCATGCCGGGGCGCACCTGGGACGTCTTTCTCTGGCTCTCAGTGTTCGGCTTGGCAATTGCCGGCACTTGGAGCGCCTATTCCGAATTCGCAAAGATCGTCAAGGCGTTCGCCTCATAAGATTCGGCGAGATATAATCTGGGCAAGGCTCGAATTTGCGCCGGAGTCTTCTTGTCGAGCAACACGCGTGAATCATTCGCGACTTGCCGTCGTCGTGCTTGGGCCGCTGCCGATCGTGGCCGCGTCGCTCGTGATCACGAATTGGTGGCGCCCCGGCGGTCGGGCCGTGGTGAGCGGCAATCACGTATTGCATGCCGACGAACCGCGAACCTCGCCCGGTTCGCCGATCGCGGCGGGCGATTTGGCCGGCGATCTTCGCAACCGCTTGGAATCGCAGTGCGCGCAGCAAGCGGCGGCGCTGCGCCCGCGGCTTGGCGCCGAGTGCGGCGTGTTGGTTCGCTCGCCGTTTGTAATTGCCGGCGATCTCACGGAGCGGCAGTTGCTCGAGTGGTACGAACGCACCATCGCTCCGGCGTCCCGCGCCTTGGGGCGCGCTTACTTCGATAAGTCTCCCGGCGCGCCGATTACCATACTCTTGTTCTCCGGCGAGCAGAGCTACAACCGCTTCGCCAAGCATCTCTTCGGCGAAGAGGGAATCAGCGTCTACGGCTATTACAAAAGCGATCAGCGCACGCTGGTGATGAATATCGAAACCGGCGGCGGTACGCTCGTGCATGAGCTCACGCACGCGCTGGTTGATTTCGATTTTCCGCAAGTGCCCGACTGGTTCAACGAAGGGTTGGCGTCGCTTTACGAACAGTGTCGCTTCCTGCCCGACGACGCCGGTTTGGAAGGCTTGCCGAATTGGCGACTTCCCGGGCTACAAGAAGCGATCCGACAGAAGCGACTTCGCTCGCTCGCTCAATTGATCGTCGACGACGAGTTCCGCGGCCAAGACGTGGCGATCAATTACGCTCAGGCTCGATATTTTTGCTTGTACTTGCAAGAGCGCAAGTTGCTGGAGGAGTTCTACCGTCGCTTTCGGGCGGCGCACTCGGACGACCCTCGCGGCTTACAAACGGCACTGGACCTGTTTGCGCCGAAGTCCTGGGACGAGATCGACCGTGAGTACCAGGAGTGGGTGCTGACGTTACGGCGTTAGGGATGCTGCCGACTAACGAGCAATGGGCAACCGCCGCGTCGATAGGCCGTAGGCGAGCGTTCCCAACGTGGCGCCAACGACGTCGGCCACATAGTCTGGTAGGTTGCAATCGCGACCGGTCCAGGGCTGTGTTCGCTCGTCGATAATGCCGTAAGCCGCGAGAAAGGCGATCACGCCGAGTAATCCGACAATCCGAGTTCGCGGCCGTGCCCCGGGACGTAATTGCCTGCGCTCATCGAATGCCCAGCAGAGCAGCGCGGCGAAGAGCCCGTAGGCGCCTACGTGTGTGAGTTTGTCCGCGTCGGCAAACGTTGCATCGAGATATTTCTGCTCCCGTTTCAGCGGAACGTGCATGATCAATAACAGGACCAGCCAATAGATGCCGGCCGACCAAGCGGCGATGCGTCGAATCGGGAATTTGTCGGCGTACGGGACGGGCATCGCGCTGCTTCGTGGAGACTTGGAGGGACGTGCCGGCAGTGATGGTCGTCGGCCGGCGCAGTTTCCACGGTGTAGCCGATTTGGGCCGTTTCGGAAAGTGCCGTCGGTATGCGCTTCGCCGTTGACCCCGCTTCGGAATCTGGGCTAAGTTACTTGCACTTGGGAGGCTCCGCTGCGCCGGCTCATAGCCGTCGGCCTGCCTCCGCACAACGGCATGGATGCTGTTTCAATGGTTCATTCTTTGGCGTCGGCCTTCGCGGGCCGGACCATTTTCGTTACCGGGCACACCGGCTTTAAGGGCTCTTGGCTGTCGGTCTGGTTGGCCAGATTGGGAGCTCGCGTCGTCGGTTATGCATTGCCGGCTCCCGCCGAGCCGAGCTTGTTTCGCGCGGCAGGGGTGCGCGAGCTGTTGGCCGTACACCATGAGGCGGATATACGCGACCGTGCGACCTTGCAGGCCGCGTTGCACGCCGCCAAACCCGACGTCGTGCTGCATTTGGCCGCGCAACCCTTCGTGCGTACCGCTTACGCGGAGCCGCAGGAGACGTTCGACGTCAACGTCACGGGCACGGTCAACCTGTTGGAAAGCTTACGCACGCTCGGACGCCCGACGAGCGTCGTCGTCGTAACGACGGATAAATGCTATGAGAATCGCGAGCAAGTGTGGGGGTATCGCGAGACCGACGCCCTCGGCGGCCACGATCCCTACAGCGCGAGCAAGGCGGCCGCCGAAATTGCGACGGCTTCGTATCGACGATCGTTCTTCTCGCCTGAGAAGTTGGGCGAACACGGCATTGCCGTCGCCACGGCCCGGGCCGGCAACGTGATCGGCGGCGGTGATTGGGCCGCGGATCGGATTGTGACCGAACTCGTGCGCGCGGCGGCCGCCGGCGATGCCGCGCTGCTACGTAATCCGCGGGCCGTACGCCCGTGGCAGCATGTGCTGGAACCGCTGAGCGGCTATTTGGCGCTCGCGGCGCGGATGATCGCCGAGCCGAAAGCCGCCTGGTGCGACGCTTGGAACTTCGGTCCGCAGGCGGGCGACGAATTGGCCGTCGGTGAGTTGGCCGAGCGATTCTTCTCGGCTTGGGGCAGCGGGCGCTGGATCGATGCGAGCAGGTCCGACCAGCCGCATGAAGCGTCCATATTGCGGCTTTGCATCGACAAGGCGATTTGGCAGCTTTCGTGGCGGCCGCAATGGAGCGTTGACGAAACCATCCAACGCACGGCGCGCTGGTACCGCGGCTACTACGCGAACCGAACGACGGCGGCCGCCGAATGCGTGCGTGATATTGTCGACTTCGAACGTTGCTTGGCGGAGTCGTCGCGCAATCGTTTCTCCGCCGCCGCGGCGAACGGCTCTTCGCAGCGCCTCGCGGCCTAACGGCGGAAAGCGACTTCTATGCGAGTACTACTCACCGGCGCCGGCGGATTCGTAGGTTCCTACGCGGCGCGCCGACTCTTGGCCGACGGCCATGAGCTGGCGTTATTGTTGCGACCGCGCTGCGACACCTGGCGCATTCGCGATCTTTTGCTGCGCACGCAGGTCGTTGCCGGCGATATGCAACGGTTGTCGAGCGTGCGGCGCGATATAGAAGAGTTTCGCCCCGAGGCGGTCGTGCATTGCGCCTGGCGGGGAGTCGGCAACGGGACTCGCAACGACGTAGCGCAGGAAGCGAATATCGCGGCCTCGCTGGAGCTTGTGAATATTGCGGCCCGCGCCGGGGCGCGGAATTGGATCGGCGTCGGTTCGCAGGCGGAGTACGGTCCGTGCTCGCAACGGATCACGGAAGATTTTCCGACGCGACCGGCCACGCGTTACGGTCAGGCCAAGTTGGCGACCTGTCGCGAGGCCGGCAAACTGTGCGCGGAACTCGGCGTACGCTTTGCTTGGCTCCGACTATTCTCCACCTACGGTCCCGGCGACGATCCGACGTATCTTATCCCGTATCTCGCGGGGCTCCTCTTGCGCGGTGAACGCCCCGTGGTCACCGCGGGCGAGCAGCTTTGGGATTACATCTATATTAGCGACGTCGCCGCGGCCATTGCGCGCGTGGTGGAGCATGACGATGCGCGCGGCATCATGAATCTCGGCTCGGGGACCACGGCGACGATTCGTTCCATCATCGAACAGGTGCGGGCGCTGGTCGACCCGCGACTGCCGATCGGCTTCGGCGAGGCTCCGTATCGCCCCGATCAAGTCATGCATCTCGAGGCCGATATCTCGCGACTTACGGCCTTGGGCTGGCGACCGCAAGTCGAACTTCACCAGGGGCTTGCAAAGGCCGTGGCCTGGTATCGCCTACAAGCTTCGCAGTCGCTCGCGGCTTAACGACATCCTACACGACTTCCCGCGCGCAATCGGACGTTTCATGCAAGGCATGCCCCGTAAACTCATCAGCATCGTTACGGCCTGCTTCAATGAAGAGCCGAATCTCATCGATTGCCGCGACGCCGTCCGTCGGTTGTTTGCCGAGCAATTGACCGACTACGACTTCGAACATGTTTTCTGCGACAACTGTTCCACCGACAAGAGCCCGGCGATTCTCCGGCAGATGGCCAAAGAAGACCGGCGAATCAAAGTGATCTTCAACGCGCGCAATTTCGGCCCGTTTCGCTCGAATTTCAACGGCGTGCTGAACACGTCGGGCGATGCGGTCGTCGTACTCTTGGCGGCCGACTTGCAAGACCCCGCGGAGGTGATCGTCGATTTCGTGCGGAAATGGGAGGAGGGCTACGAGGTCGTGCACGGCATTCGGGCCAACCGCCAGGAAAGCTTCGTCATGTGCACCGTGCGGCGCGCGTACTATCGACTGGTGAGCCGGTTTGCGAATATCGAGATTCCCAACGACGTCGGCGAGTTCCAACTCATCGATCGGGCCGTCGTCGATGCGTTGCGGCAATTCGACGATCATTACCCCTATATTCGCGGCATGATCGCTTGCTGCGGCTACCGCACGACCGGTGTGCCGTTTACTTGGGTCACGCGCAAGAAGGGGTTCTCCAAGAACCGACTCTACCACCTCATCGACCAGGGGCTCAACGGCCTGATCTCGTTTACGAATCTGCCGATGCGGCTTTGCCTGCTGCTCGGGACGGGGCTGTCGTTGATCAGCATCGGCTATGCGATTTTTACGGCCGTCGTGCATCTGGTGTTTTACCGTCAACTTGCTCCGCCGGGCATCGCGACGATCATCACGGCGATCTTCTTTTTCTCGGGCGTGATCTTGTTCTTTCTGGGCGTGATGGGGGAGTATATCAGTGCGATACACTTTCAAGTGCGGAAGCGCCCGCTCGTCACGGAGCGAGGGCGTTTGAACTTCGAGAATGCCCGGCCGCGTCGATTGGCGGCCGCGTCGGTCGCCGGCGATGCCGGCTTGTCGGTTCCTCCCTTGAAGCAGAAGGCCGCCGCCTGATATAACCCGCCGCTTCTGACGGATCGAGTTTTTTGCACGCAGCCAATCGCACGCAGGCCGAAGGAGTCGGGATGCAAGCAGTCATACTTTGCGGCGGACAAGGAACACGCATTCGCGATGTGACGGAAGACATTCCGAAGCCGATGATCCCGGTCGGCGGCCGGCCGATCTTATGGCACGTGATGAAGAGTTATGCTCGGTACGGCATCAAGGATTTCGTGCTTTGCCTCGGCTACAAAAGCTGGACGATCAAACGCTTCTTCCTCGACTACCATCTGGCCGGCAGCGACTTCACGCTGAGCTTGGGGGAAGACGGTCCGCTCGACATCCACGGCGGCTCGTCCGACTGCGAGGATTGGCGAATCACGCTGGCGGAAACCGGCGAGGACGCAATGACCGGTTGCCGACTCAAACGCGTGGAAAAGTATCTGCACGGCGACCGCTTCATGCTCACGTATGCCGACGGCGTTTCCGACGTCGACATCGGCAAGCTCTTACGCTTCCACGAGTCCGGCGGGAAGATCGGCACGGTTACGGCCGTGCAACCGCCGGGACGGTTCGGCGAATTGGAGATCTCCGCCGACGCCGCAGTGCATGAATTTGCCGAAAAGCCGGCCTTGTCGAAAGGCTTCATTAGCGGCGGATACTTCGTCTTCGAGCGACGGTTTTTGGGGCGCTTGGTCAACGACCCGACGCTCGTCTTGGAACAAGGGCCGCTGATGCGCCTGGCTCGCGACGGCGAACTCAACGCCTTCCAACACGAAGGTTTCTGGCACCCGATGGACAGCAGCCGCGACTACAAGTATCTCAACGATTTGTGGTCGTCGAACCAAGCGCCCTGGAAGACTTGGGGGACGCCGCGATTGCGTGCCGCCGCCTAATTACGGAACCAGACGCGGGAACACGACGTCCGCTTGAAATCAGCCGCCGAACTTCGGCAGCAACTCTAGCGGAATCTCGCGCAAGAGCGGCAACCGAGCATCCTTCGCGCTCAGCAGCGGTTGCGGCGCGTTCCAGGCGACGGCGAGTTGCGGATCGTCCCAGCGCACGCCGCGGTCGTATTGCGGCAGATAGTAGTCGGTGCATTTATAGGCGAAGAGCGCCGTTTCCGAGAGCACGACGAAGCCGTGGGCGAAGCCCGGCGGAACGTAAACTTGGCGTTTGTTCGCCGCTGAGACTTCGAATACCGCGGATTGGCCGAAGGTCGGCGAGCCGACTCGAATGTCGACGGCGACGTCGAGCACCGCACCGTCGAGCACAAACACCAACTTTCCCTGCGGACGGGGCCATTGATAGTGCAAGCCGCGCAGGACGCCGCGGGCCGAACGTGAGAGATTGTCTTGTACGAACGGGCCGGGAATGCCGAGCGCCGCGTAGCGCTCGGCCTGCCACGATTCGAAAAAGAAGCCGCGCGGATCGCCGAACACTTTTGGTTCGATGATGAGCACTTCGGCGATCTCGCTCGGAAAAACTTGCATGGCGTGAATTCAGCTAAACTCGGAATCTTCGGATTCTACCGGCCGGTATCGCCGCCCATCGTATCGCAATCGGCGTGTCGCTAGAAGGTCGGCCGTATCGAGCCTCATTCCCGCCGGAGTCGCGTGAGGCTAGTCGGTCTACTTGCCGAGCAACCGTCGCACTTCCTTCCACGATCGCGTGTTGACGACGTCCTCCTTGGTGAGGCCGGCACGGCGCGCTTGCAGGACGCCGTAACGCATCTTGTCGAGGTCGCCGGTGCTGTGGGCGTCGGTGGAAATGACGATCGGAATGCCGTGCCGCTTGGCGGCGGCGCACGCGACGTCGTCGAGATCGAGCCGCCACGGGTTGGCGTTGAGTTCCAAAAACTTCCGTTCCGTCTTCGCAACGGCGAACACCTCATCGAGGTCGACATCGTACGCCATGCGACGATTAATGAGCCTGCCGGTCGGGTGGGCGATTGCCGAAACATTCGGGTTTCGCAACGCGTCGACGATCCGCTTCGTAATCTGCTCGCGCGGCTGGTTCTGTCCGTAATGCACGCTCGCGACGACCCAATCCGCTTCGGCCAGCACGTCGTCCGGGAGGTCCATCCCTCCTTTTTCCAGAATGTCGCACTCGATGCCCTTGAGGACTTGGAACCCCTTCAGCTTCGCGTTCAAGCGATCGATTGCTTCCCACTGTCGGCGGGCTCGCTCGCCGTCGAGTCCGTTGGCCATCGAAACGCGTTGCGAGTGATCGGTGATGGCGATGTACTTCAAACCTCGGGCTTGGGCGGCGGCGACCATTTCTTCGAGCGTCGCAGTGCCGTCGGTGGCGTCGGTGTGCATATGCAGATCACCGATCAGGTCGCCGATCTCGATCAGTCGCGGCAACTTCCCCGCGGCCGCCAGGTCAAACTCGCCGCGAGCCTCACGCATCTCCGGCGGGAAGCAGGGAAGGTCGAGGGCGGCGTAAACGTCGGCTTCGGTGCGGCCCGCTATGTATTCTTCGCCGCGAAAGACGCCGTATTCGTTGAGCTTCAGTCCCCTGTCCTTGGCGAGCCCGCGAACGATGACGTTGTGCTCTTTCGAACCGGTGAAGTACTGCAGCGCCGCGCCGAACGATTCCGGCGGCACCACGCGCAGGTCGACCTGCATGCCCGAGCGCAGTCGCACCGACATTTTTGTTTCGCCGCGGGCGATCACTTGTTCAACGCCGCCGAACGCGGCAAGACGGTCCATGACGTCGGCGCCGTAAGCGGCGGTGACGAGAAAGTCCAAGTCGCCCACGGTTTCCTTGCCGCGTCGATACGAACCGGCCGCTTCGAGTTGCTTGATTCCGGGCAGTTCCAGAAGGTGCGCGCGAATGGCGACGACCAATTCGTCGGCTTCGGCCCAAAGCATGCGTTCATGGGCCGTCGCGGCGAGATCGAGCCCGGCGAGAATCGTCGCCTCGGTCTTGGCGCCGAAGCCCTTCAGAGCTTGCACCTTGTGAGCGAGGCACGCTTGCCGCAATTCGTCGAGGGAGTTGATGCCCAGCTCTTTATGGAGCGTCGCCGCCTTTTTCGGCCCTAGCCCGGCGACTCGTAACAAGGCGAGCACCGATTGCGGAATCTGCGCCTGCAATTCCACGAGCATCGGCAGCGAGCCGGTGTCGATCAATGTCGTGATCTTGCCGGCCAAGTCGTCGCCGATTCCTTCGATATCCGTGAGCTTGCGCGCCGAATCGGCGGCGATGGCGGTGAGCGGTTCGCTGAAACCGCCGATCGTGCGCGCGGCGTTGCGATAGGCTCGCACGCGAAAGGCGTTGGCGTTCTGGAATTCGAGCAGATCGGCGACTTGATCGAACGCGTCGGCGATTTCAGCGTTGGTGGGCATACGGCGCGAACCTATTTCGCGGCGGCGCCGGCCTTCGGCGGCGGAGTAAGTCCGTCGATCTTGAGCGTGCCGACGCGGTTCTCGTTCTTGAGATCGATCGTTCGAATCAGGTGATTGTTCGTATCGGCGACATATAGAACGTCGCCTCCGATCGAAATCCCCGCCGGTTCGTCAAACTGCGCCGGCGCGTCGGCGCTGCCGGGTTCGCGGGTTCCGACGACGGTCTTACAGGTAAACTTTGCGAGGTCGATCACCTTGATCTTGTTATTGTACGTGTCGGCGACATACAGCAGACCGTCGCGATAGGCGACGCCTAGCGGATGTTGCAGCATGGCGACCGACTGCGGGCCGTCGCGATCGCCGAATTCAAATAAGCGATTGTTCGGCAGATGGGCGGTGCCGAGAGGAGTCTCAACTTGTTGTTTCACGTCGAACGGTACCGCGCGGATGGAGCTGCCTTCGCTATCGGCCACGAAGAGGCGCTTACCGTCGCTTGCCAAACCGCTCGGTTGCGCGAAGGAGCAAAAGCCTTCGACATACGGCTCATGCGGCAGCAAGCGACCGTCGACAATGTCTTCGCGACCGTTGCCGGCGTAGACCCCGATCTCAGTTTCGGTCAGCGGCATACGCCAAATCTGGTGTGGGCCGGCCATTGCGATATAGAGATCCTGCTCATGGACGAGAAGGTCCCAAGGGCTGTTGAGTTCCGTAAGGCGAGGTTTGCCGAAGAACTTGCGCGGCATGCCGGTCGGCCAAGAGCGCGCCTGAACGCCGGTGCCGGCTACGATGCCCACCTGCTTCTTTTTCAAATCGACTTTGCGCAACATGTGGTTCTCGGTGTCGGCGACGTAGAGTACGTCGCCGACGAGCGCCATCCCTTGCGGATGGTTGAACGTAGTTTTGTTGTAATCGCCGCTGACTACGCCGATGGCACCGGTGCCGATGACCTCCTGTAGTTTGCCGGCGAGATCCGTGACGACGATGCGATTGTGATTGCTGTCGGCAATGAAAAGGCGATTGCCGGCGGCATCGGCCAAAACCTTGCCCGGAAAACGCAGCGGCGTGTCCTGAACCTTGGAATCTTCACGCACGAAGTCGAGCGGCTTCGGGTCGATCTTGCCCGCCGCTTTGTAGTAGGCGACCGCTTTCGACATCAACGGATTGAGTTGCTCAAACGTGAACTCCCCGCTGTGCTTGCCGACGATTCGGCCGTCGGGATCAATGAGCACGAGCGACGGCCAACTATTGATGAAGAACTCGTTCCAAATCGCCATTTTGTCGTCGTTGGCGACCGGATGTTCGATTTCGTAGCGGAGAATCGCTTCGGTGATGTTCTTGGTGTCGCGCTCGTTATCGAATTTCGCCGAGTGTACGCCGATGACCACCAGTTCGTTCGGGTAGGCATGTTCGAGCTTTTTGAGTTCCGGAAGAATGTGCATGCAGTTGATGCAGCAGTAGGTCCAGAAGTCTAAAAGTACAAACTTGCCGCGTAGTTGTTCCGGTTCAATCGGGCGGCCGGTGTTAAGCCATTGAATTTCCACGCCCGGCGTCGTCTGAAAGGCGGTGAGCACCTTGTTCTTGGAAATATCGCCGAAGGGATTTGTCGCGGCGGCTGCGGTTTTGGCCGCGGGCGCTTGTGCAGCCGCCATTCCCGTCGGCGAAACGATTCCGCAAACGAGCGCAATAAGTCCGACCGTAAAGCTCCCAGTCCGACGACGGCGACGACCCATCATGAAAGTGTCCTCCACGGCTATTGATGCCTGATGAACCAATATGGTAACGAATTTGGCAGCGCAAAAAAACGTCGCGGATGTCACAGCTTCGCTATCCTTCCTATTTGCGCAGCTGCATATTTGCGAGGCGCATGCGACCTTAACGACGGCGAAAGCATCGCGGATGAGGTGAACATGCGCGGCGGTGCGGGTCAAATTCGCTTTGTCGTTTTGGGCTGAAATCGCGATAATAGATAACGTGCGTGGAAATCCGCCGATTCAACGGCGACTACATTCGCACAGAATTTGCTCCGAAGAAAAGGGAAGGAAACGCGGCTGATCGGTGCGTAGGAACATTTCCGGCGTCGAGCCTGGGCTCGCCTTGGAAAAGCTTTGAACATCGACGGCGCCTCCACCCGTGGACGGCACCCGGGACATTGATGCAGGCAGGACGCCTGAAGGATCGCCTTTACGCGACTGCTGTTCTTGTCCCTTTGATTCAGTGGGAGGTTTCCGTGTTTCGCAATCTTGCGATCGCTCTTTGTTGCGCGGCATCATTCAGCGCGCCGTTTGCCGCTTCGGCGCAGGCCGAAGATTGGGCTGCGAACATGTTCGACGAAGTCCGTCACGACTTCGGCAAAGTGGCCCGCGGCGGCAAGGCGGAGTTCTACTTTAAGTTTCGCAATCCGTATGTGGAAGACGTGCACGTGGCGTCGATCCGCTCGAGTTGCGGCTGCACGACTCCGCGGACCACGCAGGAGACGTTGAAGACCTACGAAGAAGCGGCGATCGTCGCTCATTTTAATACGGATACGTTTCTCGGCCAGCGTAGCGCCACGCTGACCGTGACGTTTGATAAGCCGTTCTACGCCGAAGTGCAGCTCCACGTGTCGGGCTATATTCGCAGCGATATCGTGCTCAACCCCGCGTCGGTGGATTTTGGAACGCTCGACGTCGGACAAACGGTGGAACGCACGATCGACCTGAGTTATGCGGGGCGAAGCGATTGGCAGATCACGGGAGTAAAAAGCGGTAGTTCGTTCGTCGAAGGGGATGTCGTCGAAACCGGCCGCTCCGGCAACCAAGTGAAGTACCAACTCAACGTGCGTCTCAAGCCGGGTGCGCCGACCGGGTTCTTGCGGGAGCAAGTGCTGTTGCAAACGACGGATGCTCGGGCGCCGGAACTACCGATTGACGTGGAAGGAAAAATTTCCGCCCCCCTGGCGGTGAGCCCAAGTTCGCTGTTCCTCGGCATCTTGCAGCCGGGGCAGAAGGTAACCAAGCAAATTGTCGTGCAGGGAAAGACGCCGTTTAAGATTACGGGCGTCACGGCCTCGGAAAAATGCTTCGAGTTTAAAACCGGCGACACGGCGAAGACCGTGCATATCGTGCCGGTGGTTTTCACGGCCGGCCAACAAGGGGGTAACGTTAACTTTCGCATTCAGATCGAAACCGATCTCGGCGCGGAAGTGATGACGGAGATCTCGGCGTACGCCCAGATCAATCCGGCGACGACGGCTCAGTTGAATAGCCAATGAGCGATTGCGGTCGTCAGACAAGAACAGTGTAAGCGAGCGGCGGGCCTAAAGCCCGCCGCTTGTTTTTTTTCCCGACGACCCGGCGGCCGGAGCGGGCATTTGAAGGTCGATGACGACCGGTTGTCCGGTCGACGCCGAACCGCACGAGCCGCAATTGCCGCAGGCGTTTTGCTTTCCGGAAGCGCCGCCGCGCAGCACGCCGACGAGTCGCCATAGGCCGCGCAAGACATAGGTCGACGCCGCGGCGATGAGCAGATAGACGACGAGATTCTGCCAGTCGAAGTTCATAGTGGGCCTCGCGCGTATTCTACCCGACGAGTCGCGAAGCGACCTGAAATGTAACCAGGGCCGCGGCATAAGCGAGGCCGGTCATATAGGTGAATGTGAAGAGCGGCCAGCGCCAGGTGTTGGTTTCGCGCTTGATCACGGCCAGCGTCGCCGCACATTGGGCGCACAGCGCGAAGAAGACCATGAGCGATAGAGCGGTCGGGATGCCGAACACGGGCCGATCGGTGCCGGCCCACCGTGCCGACTCCAAGGCTTGCTGCAACCGCGTCCGTCCGGCTTCTTCTTCCGTGTCGACTTCACCGACGTCGTATAGGATGCCGAGCGTCGCCACGACCACCTCGCGCGCCGGGAACGAAGCGATGGCGGCCGCCCCGACGCGCCAATCCCAGCCGAGCGGACGGACGATCGGCTCGACGGCGTGTCCCATTCGACCGAGATAGCTTTGTCGCTGATATTCCCCTTCGATGTGAGCGTCGAGCGCGGCGAGTTGTTCCTCGGCCGCGGTTTTGGTTTCCGAACCGGGCGGCGCCGCTTCGAGCTGGTTCTCCAGCGCGGTCCGTTGCGCGGCATAGGGCGCTTCGACCACGGCGGCATCATGCGGGTAGTACAGCGCCGCCCAGACGATGATCGACACGGCGACGATGAGCGTTCCGGCGTTCTTCACGAAGGCCCAACCGCGATCGAGCATGCGATAGACGACCGTTCGCGGCGACGGCATTTTGTAGCTGGGGAGTTCGAGCACGAACGGCGGCGTCGGTCCGCGCAATAGCGTACGCTTCAGAGTGAACGCCACGACCACGGCCGCCAGAATGCCGACGAGGTACATGCTGAACATCACGAAACCTTGCAGACTCACGACGCCGAGCAATTTACGCTGCGGGATAAACGCGGCAATCATCAGCGTATAGACGGGCAATCTCGCGCTGCAACTCATCAGCGGCGCGATGAGCATCGTCGTCAGCCGGTCGCGGCGGTTCTCAATGACGCGCGTCGCCATGACTCCCGGAATCGCGCAGGCGAACGACGACAGCAACGGGATGAACGATTTGCCGCTTAGCCCGACGCGCACCATCAACTTATCCATCAGGTACGCGGCGCGGGCCATGTAGCCGCAATCTTCGAGAATTCCGATAAAGAGAAAGAGGATGAGCACCTGCGGCAGGAAAACAATGACGCCGCCGACGCCGCCGATCACGCCGTCGACGAGTAGGCTTCGCAGTGCCCCGTCGGCCATGTGCGACGATACGAACTCCGCAACAACGCCGACTCCGGAATCGATCGCATCCATGACGGGGCCGGCCCACGTAAACACGGCCTGAAATACGACGATCATCAGCGCCGTGAAGATCAAGGTTCCCCACACCCGGTGAGTGATCACCCGGTCGACGCGGTCGGTCGCCGTTTCGCGGCGGACTTCCGCGCGCCGCACGACGCCGTCGAGTAGTTTGCCGACCCAGCCGTAGCGGGCCATCGCTTCGACGGCGGGCACCGGCTGGCCGGCCTTCTTCAGTCGATCGCGGGCCGCTTGCAGTTTCTCGCGCAGCGAAACGTCGCCGGCGGGCAGCAGGCGCTCGGCGAGATAGCCCGAAGTGTCTAAGAGCAAGCGTTCGACGAGATAACGGGGCCGCGGCCGGCCGTCGACGTCGTTGCCCAGGGTCTGCTCCAAATCCGCGACTTCGGCCTGAAACGTCGCCGAAAAAGGACTCTCGCCGGCGGCCGGACGCAGCGTAGGCACGCCGGTCAGGGTTTTTCGGAGGCGGTCGAGGCCGATGCCGCGATGCGCCTGTACTTCGACGACCGGCACGCCGAGCCGCTCGGCCAGCGCGGCGGAGTCGATGGTGATGCCGCGCGTCGCGGCGATGTCGACCATGTTGAGTGCGACGACCGTCGGCAGGCCCAACTCGAGTACTTGGCTGACGAGATAAAGGTTGCGCTCAAGGTTGCCTGCGTCGACGATGCAGAGCACGGCGTCGAGCCGATCGGCTTCCGCCTGCCTGCCGAGCAACAGGTCGACCGCCACCATTTCATCGGGCGATCGCGGCGCAAGGCTGTACGTGCCGGGCAGGTCGACGATCGCGAGCGCAGTCCCGTCGTGCGTGAAGCGGCCTACCTTCTTCTCGACCGTGACGCCCGGATAGTTGCCCACCTGCTGACGCACGCCCGCGAGCGCCGTGAATAGCGTCGACTTGCCGGTATTGGGATTTCCGACCAGGGCGATGGTTAAATGTTTGGCGGAGACCGGCGTCGTCATGCGGCAAGGCTCGTGATGGTCGGTGGCGCTCGGCGAGCGGTCATTGCGCGGAAATCGTGATGCGTTGCGCTTCGCTCTTGCGAATGCTTAGCCGGTAGCCGCGGAGCTCAAATTCCAACGGATCGCCGAGCGGCGCGGCGCCCAGCAGCCGCATCTCCACGCCCGGCGTGATGCCCATTTCCAAGAGGCGGACACACACGTCGTCGTCGCCGACGACTTCGGCAACCCGCGCCGACTGCCCGACTTTCAGCGCCGCCAAAGTGCTCATGCGTTTTCCTCGGGGGCGACTAAGACGGAGAGCAGTTCATCGGCGCGAAAGCACAGCTTGTGGCCCCCCAGCCGAACGATGCAAGGAACGCCGCTCTGGACCATTTCGACGCTTGTGCCCTCGCGCAGGCCGAGCTCTTCCAACCGATGCACGGCCTCGGGCAGGCCGAGCACTGCGCCAATCGAACCGCGTCGACCGGTCGGGAGCTGCGACAGAGGGATTAAGTCGTGCATGATGGGGACGAAAGATGTTATTTCGATTTCAGATCGGAATTTACTGAGACTTCGTCTCACGCAATATGTCGGCGTCGTTTCATCGTTTGCGAACAGGGGGACGCCGCCGCGTTTGCGGCGAGCGCGCGGGATGGCGAAAGAGTCGCCGGAGGAGTCGCCTCTATCTCCTAAGAGACTAACATTCGCCGCGGCAATCGGCAATCGCCCGGTCGCGGGCCCTGTGCGGAGCCGTAGCGCTTGTGGTCAACGGGGGCCGGTAGCGGGCGGGTAATCGTGCTCGTGTCGGAATCCGTCCTCCAAGACTTGCATGACTGCGAGGGTAGCGTCGTCGCGCCAAAGACGTCCGGCGACTTGGACTCCGACCGGTAGGCCGATGCTGCCGTCGTCGATTCGGCGGGCCGTGGCGGCGACCAATTCCTTCGACAACGGCCGCTCCGTGTCTTCGCCAGGCCGCACGCGCGACGCCGCCACCGTGCCGCACGGGACTCCCAGCAAGCTCGGCACGAACGCATAAACATAGGACGGCAGAATTTCGTTCGAAGTACGATGGAGCAGGGCCGGCAGGCCGTTGACCGGGGCGAGCACGACGTCGATTCTCTCGCGATGCAATTGCGCCGTCGCTTCGCGAACGTAGTCTTTGCGCTTTTGGACCAGCCCCCAATACTCGGCCGCATTGCAGCCGCGACAATAGCGCAGGGCCTTCGCGCGCCAAGGCTGGCCGAGGCGTTCAAGTATTGCGCTGAAGAGTTTCCGTTGCCAGTCGGGCATGCCCCAGACTTGGATCGAGCGAGCGACGTTCGCGGTCGGGCGATCACCGTCGAGCGTGCGCCGCACGTTGGCCGCGCCGCTCGCGGAAATGAGCTGCAAGCAGAGGAGCCAGCCTTGCTCGCTGTCGTGCGGTTGAAACGAAACGACTTCGGCGCCGGCTCGCCGCATGATGTCGCCCGCTTGTCGGACGACGCGTCGAATGGCGGGCGACGGCGTAAACATCGGGTCGGTCTCCCAAAGACCGATACGCAGTCGCGAGACGTCGACTTGAGCCGGGTCGCGCCACGCGAACGGCACCGTGTAGGGGTCGTCGCCGTGGTGATAGACGTCGTGATGCGGAATGTCTCTGGCGTGCGCTAAAACCTCCATGAACGCTCGGACATCGCACATGTGACGCGCCAGGGGGCCCGGCTGCGCCACGATGGCTTCCATTCCGCCGAGGCAGTTCCGAGCGCCGACCATGGAAAAACGCGGCATCGTCGGTTTGAAGCCGTGAATGCCGCAGGCATGCGCCGGTTGGCGAATGCTGCCGAGTAGGTCGCTCCCGAGGCCGATGGCCGACATGTGCGCCGCCACCGCCGCGGATTCACCACCGCTACTGCCGCCCGGGCCGCGATCGTCGCGCTCCGGATGCAGCGTCCGTCCGTAGACGAAGTTGTCGGTGTCGGAGCTAAGCATATATTGCGGCACGTTTGTCTTACCGACGATCACGGCGTCGGCCGCGCGCAACTGCCGCACGATCGGCCCTTCAGACGTCGCCCGATACGGATTGCGGGCCGCGATGCCGAGCGTCGTCGCCGTGCCGAGCACGTCGAACGATTCCTTGATCGTCAGGGGGACGCCGGCGAGCCGACCGAGCGGCTCGCCCCGGGATCGGGCCTTATCAATCTTGCACGCCGTCGCGCGAGCTGCGTCGTAGAGCGGGGCGACGATTGCGTTGAGGTGCGGATTTCTTTCCGCTATGCGCCGGAGATAGGCCTCGGTAACTTCGGCGGCGCTCCAGTGGCCCGATCGTACGGCATCGGCCAAGGCCACGGCGGAAAGCGACGTGATTTCGTCGCGCGAATTCGGGGCGATGCTCATGGTCGTCGATGCGGCTCCTGGCTCGCGTTCCAGCGTAACATAGCCGTCGACAAATGTCGTCCGGTCCGTCTTTCAATCTGGACCAGTTGTAACGACTCGGCCCCGCTCTACTGTGCGACGCCGGGCCGGTTTGTTAGCATCGGGGGCTATGGCTCACAGTCCCATGATGCAGCAGTATTTCGATGCGAAAGCGGCGTGCCCCGGCGCGGTGCTCTTCTTTCGCATGGGCGACTTCTACGAACTGTTCCACGACGACGCCAAGCTCGTGGCGCGGGTGCTCAACCTTGCTCTGACCAGCCGAGATAAAGGGGAGAATCCAGTCCCCATGGCCGGGTTTCCCCATCATCAGCTCGACGGATACCTGGGCAAGATGATCGCCGCCGGCCACCGTGTCGCGGTGTGCGAGCAGATGGAAGATCCGCGGGCCGCAAAGGGGATCGTCAAGCGCGAGGTGACGCGTATCGTGTCGCCCGGCACGGTGACCGACGACGCCCTGCTTGACCCGCGCGAGAGCAACTATCTGGCCGCCGTGGCGCTAGGCGGTAAAGAAGGTTCGCCGGTCGGGCTGGCTTGGATCGACCTTTCCACCGGCCGCTTTCAGGCATCGCAAGTTTTGCCGGAGCGGCTGACGGATGAATTGGCGCGTATCGGGCCGGTGGAAATCCTCGCGGCTGAAGAGGCGGAACTGCCGACGAGCTACGGCGACGGCCGGATGCTCGTCACTCGTCGCCCGCCGTGGGCCTTCTCGCAACACACGGCCCAAGAGACGCTCTGCAAGCATTTCAATACGCGCTCGCTCGAAGGTTTCGGCTTCCGCGACGACGACGCTCCCGGCATTCGCGCAGCGGGTGCGATTTTGGAGTACCTGCTCGAAACCCAGAAGACTTCGCTCGCCCACATCGAAAAACTGGCGCCGTATCGCACGGCGTCGGCGTTGGAAATCGACGAAGCGACGCGCCGCAGTCTGGAAATCACGCGCACGATGCGCGACGGCAAACGCGACGGCACGTTGTTGGAAACGCTCGACCGCACCGTTACCGCGATGGGCTCCCGACTCCTGGCCGATTGGGTCAACAATCCGCTGGTCGACGTCGAACTGATCAATTTGCGTTTGGATGCCGTCGGCGAGTTGGTGAAGAATGAGTCGCTTGCCGGGGACCTTCGCGAAGCGTTAAAGCAAGTTTACGACGTGCAGCGGTTGCTGGCCCGCGTCAGCACGAATCGGGCGACCCCGCGGGATTTGAGTTGTTTAGGTCGGACGCTCCGCGGACTGCCGGCCGTGAAGGCCAAGCTCACGGCCCGAGCGAGTGCGTTGTTGAACGCGTTGGAATCGCAGTTGGATTTGTGCCCGGAACTTCGCGCCCAACTCGAAGGAGCTTTGGAAGACGATTGTCCGCTCGTGAGCAAAGAAGGGGGCTTTATCCGCTCCGGGTTCGATCCGAAACTCGACGAGCTCCGCGAACTCTCCGGCGGCGGCAAGCAGTGGATCGCCCGCTACCAGGCGACCGAATCGGAGCGCACCGGCATCCCGAGCCTGAAGGTCGGCTTCAATAGCGTCTTCGGCTACTTCATCGAAATCACGAATACGCATCGTGACAAAGCGCCTGCGAACTACATTCGCAAGCAAACAGTGAAGAACGCCGAGCGCTACATCACGCCGGAGCTGAAGGAATACGAAGAAAAGGTGCTCACGGCCGAGCAGCAGGCGCAAGATTTGGAATACGAATTGTTTTTGCGGTTGCGCGAGGCGACGCAAATCGCTTCGCGGCGTTTGTCGGCGACGGCGGGCGTATTAGCCGAAGTCGACGTGTTGGCCGGTTTGGCGACGTTGGCGCGCGAGCGCGGTTATTGTCGCCCCACGGTTTGTGAAGAGCCGAAATTGCGGATCGTCGGCGGCCGGCATCCGGTCTTGGATGCGACGTTACCGCAAGGGGCGTTCGTGCCGAACGACATCGTCATGGGGGGCGATGCCGGACTGATTATGTTGATCACCGGCCCGAACATGGCCGGCAAGAGCACCTACATCCGTCAGGCCGCGTTGCTTACGCTCATGGCCCAACTCGGGAGCTTCGTCCCCGCGAAACTGGCCGAGATCGGCGTCGCCGACCGCATCTTTGCCCGCGTCGGCGCGAGCGACGAACTGTCACGCGGCCAAAGTACGTTTATGGTGGAGATGACCGAAACGGCCCGCATTTTGCACGGCGCGACCGGCCGTAGCTTGGTGATTCTCGACGAGATCGGTCGCGGCACCAGTACCTACGACGGCGTCTCGCTCGCGTGGGCCGTGGTCGAGTATTTGCACGAGCACGTCGGTTGCCGGACGTTGTTCGCCACGCATTATCACGAACTCACCGACCTCCGTGATTCGCTGGCCGACGTGCGCAATCTGAACGTCGCCGTGCGCGAATGGGAAGATGAGGTTGTGTTCCTGCACAAGATCGTGGAAGGGGCCGCCGACAAAAGCTACGGTATTCACGTGGCTCGGCTCGCCGGCGTGCCGCGCGAAGTGCTTGACCGAGCCAAGCAGATTCTTGCGCACCTGGAGCAAGAGCATGTCGGCGACGACGGCAAATCGAAGCTCTCCAAGCGGAGCCGTGTTCGGACGCGGAAGGGGGATTTGCAACTCACGCTTTTCGCCGCCGCCGACCATCCGCTGGTCGACGAGATTCGCAAGGCGGACCTAGATAACCTTACGCCCATGGCGGCGCTGACGCTGTTACGCAAATGGCAGGAGTCGTTGGCGCAATCGGGAAACCGCTAGCGTCGTTGGCGCCGATTCCGAGAAACGGTCTCCGATGAAATATGCGGATTGGATGGCGAGCATGACGACGTTGCTGCGGCGCGGAGTGCGGAACGTGGGAGACGTCGTCTTTCCCGCCGTCTGTGCCTATTGCGATGCGGATATTGCCGTGGACGCGGATCCCGAGCGGCTTTGTCCCGTGTGCCTTTCGAAGTTGTTCGAGCCTCCGTCGCATCGCTGTCCCAAATGCGCCGCCCAGGTTGCCGAGACGTTTCAAGGGCCCGACTGTCCTTGGTGCCGCGAGCATGACTTACGCTTCGATCAGGCGTATACACTCGGACGATATTCCGACGACTTGCGTGAGGCGGTGTTGCGACTGAAGCATGCCGGAGAAGAGTCGTTGGCGACCGGCCTCGCACGGCTGCTCGTCGAGCGGCATGCCTCGGCTTGGGAATCGGCGGAGATCGACGTCGTCGTCCCGATTCCGATGCATTGGTGGCGGCGGGCTTGGCAAGGCCACAACGGCCCCGATCTGACGGCAGCGCTGATTGCACGGAGATTAAAGGTTTACGACTACCCCCGACTATTGTGCCGCAATCGCCGGACGCGGCCGCAAGCCGGCCTTTCGCGTCCGGAGCGGCGGGATAATGTGCGTGGCTGTTTTTCATTGCGACGCGGCTACCACGTCGACGGGGCGAAGGTACTTCTAGTCGATGATATTCTCACGACCGGAGCCACATGTTCCGAGGCGGCCCGCACGCTGAAGCGTGCCGGTGCGGCGAGTGTTTCTGTTGCCGTGTTGGGACGGGCGCAAGGAGAGGTGTGACGCGCGGTGCTGCGTGGTTATATTGTAGAGCCGCCGTCGAAAACGCTGCGGCGATCTGGTCCCCTCGCTTGTGCGTCGGGACGAGTGTCGAAAGTTATGCATTCCGGCCCGAGCCCTGAACCCTGAACGTCGAACCGTTATGCCGCAGCCCTTACGACTTGGTACCCGTGGAAGTCCGCTTGCCCGTTGGCAGGCCGAGTGGACCGCCGGAGAGTTGCGTAGGTTGGGGTTCGACGTAGAGTTGGTTCCGATCACCACGAGCGGCGATCGCCAGCAAACCGGCTCGATCGGCGCCATCGGCACCCAGGGCGTCTTCACGAAAGAACTGCAACGGGCTTTGCTCGACGGCGCTATCGACTTCGCCGTACATAGCCTCAAAGATTTGCCGACGGAGCATGTCGAGCGGCTGACGCTGGCGGCGGTGCCGGCTCGCGGACCCGTGGGAGATTGCCTGGTGTCGACCCGTTATGCTTCGCTCGATGAATTGCCGCAGGGAGCAATCGTCGGTACGGGGAGCCATCGCCGCCGAGCCCAGTTATTGCATGCTCGTCCCGATTTGAAGATGGAAGACGTGCGCGGCAACGTCGACACGCGGTTGCGAAAACTAGCGGAAGGACAATATGCCGCCATCATTCTTGCCGAGGCGGGCTTAATCCGCTTGCAACTCGACGGCCACATTACGCAAGTGTTGCCCCGGGCGATGGTGCTTCCCGCCGTAGGGCAGGGGGCTTTGGGAATCGAGGCCCGTGCCGACGACGAAGCGACGTTGTCGGCACTGCGATTGCTCGACGACGACGGCACGCACGCGGCCGTAGTCGCCGAGCGGAGCATGCTTCATCATTTGCTAGGCGGGTGTTTGGCTCCCGTCGGCGGCTGGGCCCGCGTCGAAGACGACGGCACGTTGCATCTGAGCGGCGTCGTGCTCCGCGCCGACGGCGGTGAACGACTGTTCGTGCATCACATCGGCGATGTCGACGAGGCGGAGGAGTTGGGTCGTACGGCGGCCGAAGAACTTCTCAGCCTCGGTGCGGCCCGGCTCATCGCCGACTCGCGCGGCACGGGCGGCCACACGGCGCCGCAAGCCTAGGAACGTGCAACCTCTCGCCGCAGCCGCATTTTCGCTTGCGGCCGATTCTGCGCGGTATCGGCAGACTTCGCGCTTGGCAACCGCAATGGGGCATTGCCGGCAGGCACGTGCTTCATCGACGAATCTCATGGCGTTTCCTCGCGTTCTCGCGGTGCAAACGCTGCCGGCAAGTTGGCCACGAGCATCCAGGAGGAGTTCCGGCACACCGGTTGCTAATAGTGCTGCGTGTCGTGCAGGGGGGCCTGCCGACTCACTTGCTAGTTACGCACATGGCCTACGGAATGTACATCTCCGCCGAGGGAGCGCTGGCTCAGCAGCTCCGGCTGGAGACCATCTCGAATAACCTCGCGAACGTCGACACGACCGGATTTAAGCGCGATACGCCCCTCTTTCAGGCGCGATTCGCCGAAGCCGTCGACCGCGGCCTCGCCCAGCCGCAAGCCGGCACGATCAACGACGTCGGCGGCGGCGTCATGGTGCGCGAAACCGGAACCGACTTTTCCCCCGGCCCGCTCAAAAACACCGGCCAACCCACCGATCTCGCGATCCGCGGCCGCGGCTTTTTCGTCGTCGATCGCGACGGCGAACAAATGCTGACCCGCGCCGGCAACTTCCAATTGACGGGCGACGGCGCGCTCGTCACCCCCGACGGATACCCCGTCATCAGCGAAGACGGCACGCCGATCATCGTCACTGAGCCGTGGCAATTTAGCGAAGACGGCACGATCACGACGCCCGACGGCATCGCCCGATTGGCCATCGCGGAACCGGCTTCCCTCGGCGACTTGGCCAAGGTCGGTGAAAACCTCTTCCGTCCGTTGGCTCCGACCGGCGCGCTGGCGCCGGAACTCCGCAGCGTGGCGCAAGGTATGGTCGAAGGTTCCGGCACGAACGCCGTGCGCGAGATGGTCGAGATGATCGAGACCACGCGTTCGTATGAAGCCAACGTCAACATGATCCGCAATCACGATTCGATGTTCGGCACGCTGATCAGTCGCGTGCTTCGCGTCGGCTAATTTGTTTTCCCTATTCGGTAAGAGATAACCATGAGCGTTCAATCGTTGTATACGGCCGCCACCGGCATGCAGGCCATGGAAACGAAGCTCGACGTGGTCGCCAATAATCTGGCGAACATCAACACCACGGCGTACAAGAAAAGCCGCGCCAACTTCGAAGATTTGTTCTATCGCCAGATCAAGCTCCCCGGCGCACAAGACGCTCAAGGCAACTTTACGCCGACGGGCATTGCGGTCGGCCTGGGAACACGCGTTCAAAGCACGCAAACCGATTTCTCGCAAGGCGCTTTCGCCACGACGAACAATCCGCTCGACGTGGCCATCGTCGGCCGCGGCTTCTTCATGGTGCAAGACCCCTCGAGCGGCCAAAACGTCTACACGCGTGAAGGGAACTTCTCGCTTAATTCGCAAGGAACGCTCGTCATCGGCTCGGCTCAAACCGGTCGCGTTTTGCAGCCGCAAATCAATATTCCGCAAGATGCCCTGGAAGTCGTCATTAGCTCCGACGGAAATGTTTCCTACAACCAGGTCGGCAACCCGCAGTACCAACAGGCCGGTCAATTGCAGCTCGCGACCTTCATCAACCCGGAAGGTTTGCTCAAGCAAGGCGAAGGCATCTACACCGAAACGCAAGCTTCGGGCGCCGCCAACTTGGTGAATCCCGGCCAGCAAGGCGCCGGAACTCTCCAACAAAACGCGTTGGAGCAATCCAACGTCGAGCCGGTCCGCGAATTGATCGACTTGATCACGACGCAACGTTCCTTCGAATTGAATTCGCAGGCCGTACAGGCCGGCGATCAGGTGTTGCAGTTGGTTGCCAACCTTCGCCGCTTCTAGCGGCTAACCGGCTCTATTCCGCTTGTTGACTTTGCTTGCAGAATCCATGATCTCGATCAACACCAAAACTCGAATCGTCGCCTTGTCGCTCGCCTGCCTGCTCGGCGCATCGGCCGCACCGGCCGCCGAAGTGCGCATGAAGGCGCAAGCGCGTTGCCGTACGAGCGTCGTGTCGTTGGGCGACGTGGCCGACGTGTTCGCCAACGACGAATTTCAACGCGATCAATTGGCCGGTATCGAGCTTGGCCCGGCGCCGCTGGCGGGCAACCGTAAGATTTTTCGCGTTCGCGAAGTGCAAGACGCACTGTGGATGCGCGGCATCAATCTCGCTCTGCACCAGTTCTCCGGCGTCGAACAGACGGAAGTCACTGCCGGAGGCGGCGAGGCCGTGCCGGTCGCTCCCGCAGCCTCGACGATCAATGCCAATCAACGCGAACGGGCCGAACGCTTTGTCGCGGAAGCCGTGGTGAAGACGCTTCAATCAGCGGCCGGCAATCGCGACCCGTTTCAGGTGCGCGTTTCGCTCTCTGATGTCCAATGCTCGACCGCATTGAGCTTGGGCGGTCGGATGTCGGCGCAAGGCGGCACGGCTCCATTCACCGGCAGCCAGACGCTTGCGCTATTCGATGATGCGGGCAAGAAGTTGTTTGATGTTAGCGCTGAAGCGGCCTTGCCGCCGAGCGTCGTCGTCGTGCAAAAGAATCTGCCGACGGGAACGATTATCCACGCCTCCGACGTCGCCCTCAAGCCGATCATGGCCGTCAATCCCGGCGTGCAACCGTTTCATTCGCTCGAGGAAGTGGTCGGCCGACAAACGACTTGGGCGATTCCCGCAGGTACCATTCTCAGCCGCACCGGCGTGCAGCGTCCGCAGGTCGTACGCCGCGGCGACGCCGTCACGCTTTACGCTCGCACCGCCGGAGTTCGCGTTCGTACGACGGTGCGGGCTCGCGAAGCGGGCGGACTTGGCGACCTGATCACCGTCGAATCGCTCACCGATCGAAGTCCTTTCTTTGCCCGCATCACCGGCGTGCAGGAAGCCGAAGTCTATGCCGATCCGGCAGTTTCGATCGCGCCCGTTCCGGCCACCGCCGCCGTGGCCCCCATCACGGCTTCCGGACCATTCAACTCCGCGGTAGGAGGCTTGCAACGATGAACGTGCTAGCTCGCGCCTTGGTTCCCGCTTTACTCGTCGCTTGGGTCGGCGCCGCGGATAATGCGGTTGCGCAACGTTCCAGTTTGTACCAGCGTCAAACGGCGGTCGTGCCGCTATCGCTCGAAAATAATTCCTGGCTCTACGTGCCGATGCCGCCGGTGCGTGAAGTTCAGGTCAACGATTTGGTTACGATTCTCGTCAAGCAAAAGCAGCAGTCGCAGAGCGAAGGGGAAATCAACCGCATCCAACAATCGAGCATCGACGCTCGTCTTCGCGACTGGGTCGAACTCGACGGCCTAAACATCAAGCTTGCTCCGCAGCGTCAAGGCGACCCGCGTGCCCGCGGTTCGCTCGACGGCACGCTGCGCACGAACGCCGAATTGGAATCGGCGTCGTTCGTGCAGTTCAACATCACCGCGACCGTGGTCGATATCCGCCCGAACGGCAACCTGGTGCTGGAAGCTCACAGCATGGTGAAAGACAATGACGAAGTCTGGGAGTCGTCGCTCTCGGGCATCGTACGGCGCGAAGATATCCAGCCGGACAATACCGTGTTCAGCGAAAAGATCGCCGAGCTCAGCATTCACAAGCGGGAAACCGGTCATATCAACGACGCCTATCGGCGCGGATGGGCCTTGAAGTTCTACGACCAGTTTAAGCCGTTTTAATTGTGAGTTGAAAACGCTAGTTCGTCGATCCGCCGGTCATTGTTAGCCCGAGTCATTCGCATGAAAAACCAACTTGCCACGTTTATTGCGGCCGTCGCCATCTTCGGGACGGTAGCGTCGACGCACGCGGCCGTGCGATTGAAGGATGTGGCCCGCGTCAAAGGCCAGGAAAGCAATTCGTTGCAAGGTTTGGGCTTGGTCGTCGGCTTGAAGGGCACGGGCGACGGCGGTAAGTATCTGCCGACGATTCGCAGTCTCGCCACGATGATGCAATACATGCGCAGCCCGGCTCTGGGGGGCGCGGCCGAATTAAAGGATGCGTCGAACGTCGCTCTGGTCATGGTTACCGCGACGGTTCCGCCGGGCGGCGCTCGCCAAGGTGATCAGATCGATTGCCAGGTTAGCTCGATCGGCGCCGCCAAGAGTTTAGCGGGCGGTCGATTGTTCCTCGCGGCTTTGCAAGGCCCGAACATCGATAATGCACAGGTCTTCGCCTTCGCTGAGGGCCTGCTGCACATCGACGATCCGTTGACCCCGACCGTCGGTAAGATTCACAACGGCTGCCGGATGGAAGAAGACTTCTTCAATCCGTTCATCGAAAACAACCAACTCACGCTCGTGCTCGATCGTAATCACGCCGACTTTGAAGTGGCCCAGGAAGTTGCGGAAGTCATTAACAGCCAATTGAGCATTCAGAGCGGCGAAGCCACGCCGGCCAAGGCCCTCAATTCGCAGAATATCGTCGTTAACGTACCGCAACAGTATCGCGACGACTACGTGTTGTTCGTCAGCCAAATCATGTCGCTTTCCATGCCGGAACCGGCCGTGGAAGCACGCGTGGTGATTAACGAACGGGCCGGCAGCATCATCATCGGGTCCGACGTCGAGATCGGCGCCGTGGTGGTGAGCCACAAGAACATCGTGATCGAGACGGAGAACGCGTTGCCCGCAGATCGCTTTGTTCCGCTCGATCCGTCGGGCGCACAAGCCACAAAACTGAGGGCGCTCGTGTCGGCTTTGCAGGCAGTAAAGGTTCCGAACGCCGACATCATCGAAATCATCAAAGGCTTGGAGCGCAACGGCAAGCTGCACGGCCGACTGATCATCGAATAGGTTGGTCGCAGGTCGTCGGCATGCACGTGGGCACGTTCTGGATTAATCAAAGAGATAAACAATGAGCGGCATCGGATCGGTAAGCGGCGGGTTCTCGGCGATGGTAGGAAATGCATCGTCGGAGTTGGCGCAATCGCGAATCGACGCCAAGGCCGCGGCGACGGAAAAGGACACCGAACTACGGTCCGCTTTCGATAAGTTCGTCGGCGAAGTGTTCTTCGGCCAGATGATGGAAAGCATGCGGAAAACCGTGGGAAAGCCGGCGTATATGCACGGCGGCCGGGGCGAAGAGGCCTTCCAGAAGCAGCTCGATCAAGTGCTTTCCGAAGAAATGACCAAAGCCTCGGCGTCGCAGTTCTCCGAACCGATGTTCGAGCTGTTTACCCTCAACCGTAGTTAGAAGCCGGTACGCACGTCGTACGGTTGGATTTAGCACCGCGTACTCTTTGCGATCAGACGGAATTCCGATGTCGACCGAAGCAGGGTGGGAAACAGAACTCGCGGATTACCTCAACGATCTCTCGTCGGCGCAAGACGAGCTACTCGACGTGTTGCGCCGAAAGCTGCGCCTCTTGGCGACGGCCGATCGCGAAGGCTTGCACGCTATCGGAGAAGTCGAGCAATCGCTCGGCGAGCGCTTGCAGGGATGCTATCAGCGTCGTTGCGAAATGCTCGAACGCGCACAGCGCGTCGGCTTGCCTTCCGATAGTCTGCAGGCACTCTCCGGAGCACTGCCGGGAAAGCAACGCCGGCAACTCGAAGCGCGCGTTGCTGAAGCCGCCGGCAAAACACGGCTGTTGCAGCATCAAAGTCTAACCAATTGGGTGGTGACGCAGCGCTCATTGCTACATCTCTCTCATTTGCTGGAGATTATCGCAACCGGCGGAAAACTCTGTCCGACATACGGAAGAGAGGAGTCGAGCCCGACGGGGGGCGCGTTGTTAGATCGCGCCGTCTAGGAAAACCGGGTCGGCTCCCGTCAAGCGAAGGACCGCTTGAGATTCGCGCCAAGTATTGCCGGCGGAGCCGGCGATCGGTGCGAGCCTTCGGCGGTCGCTGCGCGGACCTAGTCCCGGGTGATCCGCTCGATGTCGCTCTTCAGCAGCTTACAACTGGCCACGAATGCGCTCCACTCGCAGTCGATCGGACTGCAAGTGGTCGGCCAGAACATCGCGAACGTCAACACGCCCGGCTATAGCCGCGCGACGACGGTCTTCACCCCTGCCCCGACGCAACGCGTCGGCAATTTGCTGCTGGGGCTCGGCGTCGAAGTCGACTCGATTAAGCAGATCATCGACGAGCATCTCAATTCCCGCTTGCGCGCCGCAACGGCTGATCGGGTCGGCGGCGAGGTGCAGGAGAACGCTTACGGCCAGCTCGAAGGGATCATCAACGAACTTCAGGACAACGACCTCAGCACGTCGCTGAACAACTTCCTCGGCGCGATCTCGCAGGTACTGAACCAGCCGGAAAGCGTTTCGGTCCGCAACTTAGCGGTGTTGCAAGGAAAAACGCTCGCCGGCGACATTAATCGGCTGGCAAGTCGCGCCGGTGAAGTGCGGGACGATCTCAACTCGCAGATCGCCGACCTGGAGCCCGACGTCAACCGCCTGCTGCAGCGCATCGCGGAACTGAACGTCAAGATCGCGACGACCGAAGGGGGCGGTTCACTCGGTAGCGACGCGGTCGGCTTGCGAGATCAGCGCAGCGAAGCGTTGCAAAAGCTATCCGAACTCATTGATATCAAAACCCAAGAGCAAACAAGCGGCGCCGTCAATGTTTACGCCGGGGGCGACTTCCTGATTTTTGAAGGTACCTACCGACAGGTCGAAACGATTCATACCCAGGAAAACGGCCTTAACGTCGCGAAGCTGCAGATTCAAGAAACCGACGCTCCGCTAACTGCCTCCACCGGAAAGCTCGCCGGACTGATTGATGCGCGCGACAATATCGTCGCCGGGTTTATGGAGAACCTCGACGGTTTCGCCAAGACGCTGTCTTTCGAATTCAACAAGGTGTTCTCGTCGGGACAGGGCCTGAGCGGCTATACGTCGCTTACGGCCGAGAACGTTCCGAGCAACGCCGACGCGCCCTTAGATGCGGCGGGGCTGGCGAACATTCCCGTCAACGGCACGTTCAATATCGTCGTTCACAACAAGCAGACCGATCTGTCGAAGACGACGCAAATCCGCGTCGACCTCAACGGCCTCGACGGCGACGATTTGACGCTCAATAAGCTCGTCGCTCAACTGAATACGGTCGACGGCGTATCGGCATCGCTTGACTCTCGCGGCCGGTTGGTGCTTGCGAGTAGTTCGCCGAACTCCGAATTCGCCTTCGGTGACGATACGTCGGGACTGCTGGCGTCGCTCGGCATCAATACGTTCTTTACGGGATCGACCGCGAGCGATTTGGGCGTGAGCCGCGTGATGACCGCCGACCCGTCGAAGTTTGCCGCCAGTCGATCCGGTATCGACGGTGATACGCAAAATGCCGTCGCGCTGGCGGGGTTCGCCAATCGCCTGCTCGATTCGGCAGACGGCAAGTCAATCTCCGACATCTACGATCAACTCGTCAGCGGCGTAACGCAAGGGTCGGCGGTTGCGAAATCCGTCGCCGAGGGGTTTCGCACCTTTGAGACGACGCTGAAAGGGCAGCAGCTCGCCGTTAGCGGCGTCAATCTGGACGAAGAAGCGGTTTCCATGATGAGTTATCAGCGCGCATTTCAAGCTTCCGCCAAATTCATTTCGACGATCAACGACCTACTCGAGTTGCTGACGCAGATCTAGTTCTTAGTTCCTTCGCCGCTCGGCAATTGCGGGACGCCCGACATGGCCATCAATTCAGTTCCGACGACGCGACTCAGCAGTCCGTTCGTCACTCAACAGATTCTGTCGCAGATGTCGACGAATCAAGCGAATCTGTTTCGCGTACAGAGTCAGTTGAGTTCGGGTCGCCGGGTATTGTCGCCGAGCGACGACGCTCCGGCCGCATCGCGCGCGATGGCGTTGCAGTCGTTGTTGGAACGAAAAGGCATCATTCAAGAGAGCTACGCGACCAATCAGACTTACCTGAATTCCTCGGAAGCGGCTATCGGAAGCGTGGCGACGATGCTCGCCGACGCACGAGCGACGGCAATCAGCATGGTCGGCGACAACGTTAGTCCCTCCGAGCGCTCCGCCGCCGTGGCCTCCATCGACCTCGCCATCCAACAGTTACTCGATACCAGCAATCAAAAGTTCCGCGATCGCTATCTTTTCGCCGGTTCGAAAACGTTGTCGTCTCCTTACGTGAAAACTCAAGACGGCGTGGTCTTTCAAGGCAATGAAGGAGAACTCGTCGCCTTCTCCGATATCGATCGGCTCTTTCAATCAAACGTGTCGGGAAGTCAAGTCTTCGGCGGGTTCTCGCAGCCCTCGGGCATCGCGACGGATTTGAATCCGGTCTTAACATGGGATACGCGACTTTCCGACTTGCGCGGCGGCGAGGGGATTCGCACCGGCAGCATATCGGTGAGCGACGGTACGAACGCGCGGACCATCAGCATCGCCGGCGCAGCGACGATCGGCGATATCGCACGCTTGCTGGAAGCCAATCCGCCGGGGAATCGGGTCGTCACGGCCCGCGTGACGAGCCGCGGCTTGGAAGTGTCGCTCGACGGGGGCAATTTGCTGATCGGCGAAGTCGCCGGCGGCACGACTGCGGCGGAACTGGGCATCAAACGCACGATTCCCGCCGGGCCGGGACCGGTCGTCGGAGAGGATCTCAATCCGCAGTTGAAACTGACCACCAACTTGACCGACGTGTTCGGCGGTCGTTCACGTACATACGTCAACGCAGACGGTAGTCGCAACGATCTCATCATCGAGGCCGTAAACTCCGGCGCACAGTACAATGATGTCCAGATCAAGTACGTCGATGACGATTGGTTCCAGTCGACGCCGGGTCTGACGCAGGGAAACGAAACCGCTCAGTATCTTACGACTGCCGCGGCGGCCGTGTCGTTTCTGAAGTTCCCCGGCCGGCCGGGCCTCGATAACGCGATTCAACTCACGGCGAATACTCCCGGTGCCGCGTACAACAACGTGACTACGTCGCTCAATGTCCGCGCCGTCGATGGTCTCGGTCCGCAAGTGACGTTCAATGCGACGACGAATCTCTATTCCATCTCCGTGGAAACCGGCACGACCGTCGGTTCGTTACTGACCTCGATCAACGGCGGAGCGGGGGCATTTAGCGCTTCATTAACGCCGACCGGGAACGGGGCGTACGTGCTTACCGCGGCCGACAACAACGTGGCGGCTGGAAACACTTACCTCACCGGTTCCGACGCCGGCACGCTCGTGGTCCACATCGACCCGACGCATTCGACGGCCAACGACGTCATTGCTGCGATTGCCGCTGAGGGGACGTTCTCGGCTTCGCTCGACCCGAGCGAAGAACAGAACGACGGCAACGGTACGGTAAAAGACTCTTTCATCGACGCGTTAGCGGTGGGGACCACTTACGGCGGTGCCGGCGAAAACCTTGATCTCGCAAGCGGCCTCCAGATCGTCAACGGTTCGAAGACCGTGACGATCGACTTCACCGGTGCAAAGACCGTGGAGGACATGCTCAACGTGATCAACGGTGCCGGCGCCAATGTGCTCGCCTCGCTAAATGCCGCAGGTACGGGTATCGAGATTCGCTCGCGATTGAGCGGCGCGACGTTTTCCGTCGGCGAGAACGGCGGACGATTGGCCACGCAGCTCGGCATACGCACCACGACCGAGAATACGGTGCTTACCTCGCTCAACGGCGGGCAGGGAGTGCGCCTTTCAACGACCTCGGACGACTTTTCCGTCACCAGTCGAAACGGCACGACTTACAACGTCAATCTTTCCCAAGGAAACGCCGCATCGGTTCGTGTTGCGGGGGCGGGGGCGGACAGCGGGCTACTCATCAGCCGAGTAGATCGCGGAATCGCGGGAAACCAGTTTAGCGTGCAGATCGTCGACTCGGGACTTGGCGGTGGTGATTCCGTCGCACTGGTGGGCAACACGCTCAGATTTACGGTCGACGTTGCGGCCGGCTTCACTGCGCAGGAAGCACGGCAGTTACTCGCCAACGATGTGACGCTCGCAGGCCAGTTCAACGCCGTGCTCGATAAGTCCATCGACACGACCAATGCCGGCACGGGCAATTTGGCGGCGACGGGCGTTCTTTCCTTTACTAACGGCGCCGGACCGGCGCAAACGATCGGCGACGTACTGGCGTTGATCAACAACAATCCCGCAAATCTTGCCGGCGACTCCCCGGTGACGGCACGACTCGTGCAAACGGGCAACGGCATCGAATTGATCAATGACGGTCCGCCGAGCAGCGGTAGCCTGAGCATAACGCGCATCGGTACGAGTTCGGCGGCCGAAGATCTAGGCCTAGTTAATTCTGCCGACAGTGCGAGCGGCGTCGTGGTGGTGGGAAATACTGCGAAGTCGACGCTGACGCTCGCCGGAGCGGACAACGACTTGGTGATTTCGGCCCGTGGCAGCGGTGCAACGCTAAACGGAGTAACGATTCACTTTGCCGACGACGGCGTGCCGGGCAACAACTCCGTGGCCTACAATACGACGACCAGAACGTTGACGTTCGACGTCGATCCTGCGACGACCACGGCCCAGGATATCGTCGATCTACTTGCCGGCGACCCGCGATTCGTCGCCAGTCTCGCAAGTTCCGACGGCGGAGCGGCGAACAGCGGTGCCGGATTCCTCGGAACGCTTCCGGCCGATTCGACGCTCGCAGACGGCACTTCCGACGTTCTCACCGGTCGGGATGCCAACCCCCAACAGGTCGACGGCATTTTCGGCACGCTGATCGCGATGCGCGCCGCGATTTCCGCCAACGATACGGCGGCCTTGCAAAAGGCCGTCGCATCCCTAGATGCTAATTCCACCACCTTGAGCTTTGCCCGCGCCGAGCTCGGCACTCGCCTGCAGGGGCTCGATGTGCTCCAGGATCGAATGAGCTCCGAGACGATCTCGTTGAAGGGATCGCTGTCCGGTGAAATTGACGTGGACTTTGTTTCCGCAGTTTCCGAGATGTCGACGCGTCAGGCGTCATTCGACGCGGCGCTGAAAGTCTCGTCGTTGATCGCAAAAACGACGTTGCTCGACTATCTCTAGTCGTAATCAATCTCCGCGCATGTTGCGCGGCAAGTTCTACGGCCTGGGGAATGCATGACGAACGCGCGGTGTGGGAAAGGGATTCCTCGCGTTCTAGCAGCTGCGGCAGTTGCAACGGTATTACTATCGAGGCGCGGCCAAGTCGGCCGAAACTAAGTTTGTAGAGACGTCGGCTCCGACGGCTTGTCGGTCACGCTCAAAAGGGTGCGCACCATGCAGATTCGCACGACGCGATTCGGAACGCTCACGGTGGAAACAGACGACTTGCTGTTGTTTCCCGCCGGTTTACTCGGGCTCGAAGACTGCCGCCAATGGGTCTTTTTGACGGATGAGGCGAACGATGCGTTGGGGTGGCTGCAAAGCACCGCTCGGCCGGAACTGGCGTTTGCGGTCGTCAGTCCGCGACGCTTTGTGCCTGACTATCGCTTTCGCACTTTTCGCGAAGAGTTGGCGCCGTTGGAGCTGAATGGACTGGAAGATGCGCAGGTGCTCGTCACCGTGGCTCGCCACGACGGCGCCTTGACGCTCAACCTTCGCGCTCCAATCCTGATTAACGCCGTCACGCGAATGGGGCGTCAGATCGCCACGAACGACGATCAGCCGCTGCAATTTGTAATCCCGTCAACGCCCGCGCGATTGAAGAAGATCGCATAACCGCGCTTTGGTTCGGCAGGTTGAATTCTCGTTGAGGAAACTGCCGAACACGACTTGTGCCACGCTTGCGTCGCCGGCAAAGTCTGCCGCGAGGGGATCGCGGGGCGTTCACTGGTTCGCAGCTTTGGAAGGAGCCGACGATGCTTGTATTGTCGAGGCAACGCGACGAAAGCATCATTATCGGTGATAACATTGTTATCACCATCGTCGATATTCGCGGAGATAAGGTACGTCTCGGCATCAACGCCCCGACGGAAATCCCCGTGCATCGGCAAGAGGTGTACGAAGCCATCCAACGCGAAAACCTGCGCGCCGGGCGTCTCGAGCCGAAGGATGCTCGTAACGTGGGCCGCGGCGAAGTGAAATAGCGCCAATTCGAGCGCTTCGGCACATTCCGTCGAGCCGGCGGATCGTCCCGGCCGCCGTGCGACACATATATATTGTGTCGCCGCGGCAATTCGGTAGCGGTGAGTCTGATGCCGGCCGTTCCCGTCACATCGCCGTCGCTCTGTTCCCCCGCGGCTCGCAAGTTTCCCCGTGCGGCTACCCGCAACATTCCGTCGGCGCCGGTCTTTGCGCGCTTGGGGATCTCCGAAGTTGCGAAGTGCGTAGCTTCGCTTCCGCTCCGTTAGTCTGTCGTTTATTCCGGCTATGACGGATGGGCGACAAGGCGAAGAAAAAGAAAATTACGAGCGATTAAATAACGACCTATGGTATCAGTGACGTGCAAGTCCCGAGTTAGGTAATCGCCGCAAATTGCGGCAACCGCGCCGAAAGACGTGCTACGTTTGACGAGATTGATTCCGTAAGGTTTGCGGCTTTGAGAGGTCGAGGCCGCGAGACGAATAGCAAGCCGGTCCGGGGAGTCCTCCCTGCATCCAGACGGGCTTGGCAGCATAACCGAGTCCTATTTTTTTGAGGGGTGAGTTAGATGACCCGTATTAACACGAATTTGAGTTCGCTCACCGCTCAACACAGCTTGAAGCGGTCGAACTCCTCTTTGGAAACGTCGCTGACGCGGCTTTCGACCGGCTTGCGCATCAACACGGGTAAGGATGACCCGGCCGGTTTGATCGCGAGCGAACAGCTCCGATCGGAAATCGTTTCCATCGGCCAATCGATCAAGAACAGCGAACGGGCCGGCAATATTATTGCCACGGCCGACGCCGCCCTCGGCGAAGTAAGCTCGCTGCTTAACGACGTTCGCAGCTTGGTTCAATCGTCGGCCAATAAGGGAGCCGTCTCGGCTTCGGAAATCGCCGCTAACCAAGTTCAAGTCGACAACGCGCTCGACGCCATCACGCGTATCGCTCAAACCACGGTCTTCGCCGGGCAGAAACTGCTCAACGGCTCGAAGAGCTTCTCGGTTAGCGGTACGCTGGGCTCGTTCAACAGCCCGACCGACATCACGATCAATTCGTTTGATCCGTCGCTGCACACGGCCAGCGCCAATAACGACGTCAGCCTCAGCGTGACGCAAGAAGCCACGAAGAAGAGCGTCAGCTTCAAGGGCACCGACTTCAACACGAGCACGTCGAACAGCTTGCTCGACCTTTCGGTCGGCACCTCGACACGCACCAACTCGACCCTCATCACCAACGACTTCAGCGTCGCCAATGCAACGAGCAGCTTGGGTTCGCTTTCGACCGGGTCGACGCGTTATACCCGCGTGATCGAAGGTGGCGCGACGGGCTTGGCCGATTTGGCCGGTGCGGGCTCGGAAACCATCACGCTCGACGTCACCGGCAACCTCGGCACGGAATCGATCACTGTGAACGTCGCCGCGTTCAAGGCCGATACGCAGGTGCTCACCGACGCGATCAATGCGACGTCGGCGACGACCGGCGTGTTCGCTTCGGGTTCGGGTGCCGGCGGTGACCTGACCTTGACGTCGACTCTCGTCGGTACGTCGGGTACTACGGCCACGCTTAACGCCACCGCGGGTCAAGGTGCTCAAGAAACGGTTCGTACTCTAGATCCGGGCGCCGGTTCGAGCTATAGCTCGTTGGCTGCCGCCGGTGCCGGTCACGTCATTACGTTTGACCTGACGGGCGCCTTGGGTACCGCGACGGGTCTTTCCGTCAACTTGCAAGCTTTGAAGGCCGACAGCGATGCTTTGGTCGACGTCATTAACGCCGCCTCGGGTACCACGGGCATCACCGCCACGGGTAGCGGCGTCGACGGCACGATCACCTTGACCAACTCCACCGGAGGCACCGGCGCGATTACCTTCGCGAACGTTGCGGGCGGCGGCGGTGCGGTCGCCGGCGACGTCACGTTGTTCAATGCAGCCATCACTGCAGGAACGCAAACCCTGGGCGATACCGACGTCACCGAGTTCAACGCTGCGATTACCGGCTCGGCAGTCACCGCCGCGACCAACGGCGCCCTCGGCACGAAGACGACCGTGTTCACGATCACCGGTAACAAGGGCTCGGCCGATATCTCGACCGCCGCTCTCGCCGCCGGCGGCCTCACCGGTAACGACGTGATCATCAACAACGACTTCAGCACCAACACGGGCATCACGGCTTTCGCCGCCTTGATCAACTCGCGTACCGACACCACCGGCGTCGTCGCGAGCATCAACGGCTCGGGCAACTTGGTGCTCACGTCGCAAGGCGTCGGCAGCACGTCGCTGGCCAACATCACGGTCGGCACCGCGGGTGCGGATCAAACGTTGATCAACTCGGCTTCGACGAAGACCACGACGACGGGAACCGACGGTACGTCGAACACGACGACTCTCGAACTCATCGGCGATCTCGGACGCTCGGTGATCACCATCAACAACGATGCCGTCATCAACGACAGCACCGTCCTGCGGAACGCGATCAACGCCGTCACGTCGCAAACCGGCATCACCGCCACCGGCGGCGGATTCGGAACCGACGTCAGCCTGAGTGCTTCGAAGTACGGGGCCGCGGGCGTCGTCACCGTCAACGCTCTCGCCGCTTCCAACTCCGCCGACATCACGCTGCTGAATGCGGCCGGCACGCGGGTTTCGGTCGACGGCCAGAATGCCACGGGAACGATTAGCCACGGCAACGGCAGCGGCAACTTCACGGCCGCCGGCGAACGACTGGCCTACACCGACTCGTCGATCAGCCTCGAAGCCACGATTGATCCCACGCTCACGCCGAGCGTTCGGGCGTCGCGGACCATTCAGGATACGACGGCCGGAGCGGGCGGTTTGGACAGCCTCACCGGCGCCGGAACCGATACCATCAGCTTCACGCTGACCGGCGTCGTCAACGGTGCTCAAGTTTCGACCTCGATCAGCAACGTCAACGTTGCCGCTCTCAAGTCGGACAGCCGCTACCTCGCCGACCTCATCAACGCCACGAGCTCCAGCTCCGGCGTGCGAGCCTCGACGACGGGCGCCTCGGGCAACATCGTGCTGGAATCGACGACGAACGGTTCGGCCGGTCAAGTGGCGATTACCGCCACCGCCGCGACGCAAGCCGGCGACGTGGCGATCTTCAACAACGCCGACACGTTCACGAGCATCGTCGCGGGAGCCAACCCCGCCGTGTCGAACAACTTCGACGTCACCGGCGGCGCCTTGTTCCAAATCGGCCCCTCGGTGAACTACGCGAACCAGGTCAACATCAACATCACCTCGCTCGACTTGTCGACGCTGGGTCGTGACTACACGACGACGGGAAACAAGGGCCTCTCCGCCTTGAAGACCGGCGGCAGCGACTCGCTCGACAAGGCCGACCTCACCGATGCGGCGGCCATCATCGAGCAAGCGATCAGCCAGGTCGCTACCCTTCGCGGTAAGTTGGGCGCCATCCAGAAGAACGCCATCGAAAGCAATATCCGCAGCTTGCAAACGTCGCTCGAACAAGTGACGGCCGCGGAAAGCAGCATTCGTGACGCCGACTTCGCGGTGGAAACGGCCAACCTCACCCGCTCGCAGATTCTCGTGCAAGCCGGTACCAACGTCTTGGCCTTGGCCAACCAAGCTCCGCAGAACGTTCTGTCGCTGCTCGGTCGGTAAGCCTCGCAGGTTTGAATTCGTATCTAACCACGGTAGGCGAGGTACTCCACCTCGCCTACCGTTTTTTTATCCCCCAGGCGACTCGGGACGCCGATAACGGATAAGGAGACTTTGCCGTTCGGCTTGCCGGCCGGCAGTGCTTGCAGGCTTTCGGTCTGCGGGCGTTCGCTCTGTTCGTACTACGTGTTCGCGGAACCTTGCATATGGCGACCGTCGCCGCAGGCACCGGGCTTGTCTCGGGCCTTAATTATACGCAGATCGCCGACTCGCTCATCACGCTGGATAAGGCTCCGATCGATCAGCTCACGACTGATCTCAATAATCGCAAAGGCGCTCAGGCCGCGTATACCGGCCTCTCCGCAACGCTGCTCTCGCTTTCGCTCTCCGTGTCGACGCTCGGTCGGTCCAGTACGCTCGATTCGCGCGTTGCCGGCAGTTCCAACGCTTCGCTCGTAAGCGCCAGGGCCGATACGACGGCAGTTCTCGGCTCCTACAATTTCCGGCCCGTTCGGTTGGCGCAAACTCAACGCTTTACCTCCGCGGGCTTTGCGGATCTCGGCACGGCGAAGGTCGGCGCGGGAACCATCTCGATCAAGCGCGGCGGCTTTGTCGCCGCCGACACGTCGCTCGATGCGCTCAACGGCGGCGCCGGCGTCGCTCGCGGCAAGATTCGCATCACCGATCGCAGCGGCGTGGCGACCGTCGTCGATCTGAGCGGCACGCGCACCGTCGGCGACGTGCTCAAGACCATCAATGATAACGGCATCGCCGCCGTGACCGCCTCCGTCCGCGGTGACGCGATCGTCCTCACCGATCAATCGGGTTCGACCGCGAGCGAACTAAAGGTTCAAGAACTCGGCGGCGGCCGCACCGCCGCTGACCTCGGGATTCTGGGATCGGTTGCGGCGAATGAAAAAGTCGGTACCGACGTCGTCAAGCTCGGAAGCGATTTGCGTCTCTCGCATCTGAACGACGGACTGGGCGTGCGCACCAACGGCACACAGGACGACCTTCGTATCACGCTCAAAGACGGCGGTACGATCGACGTCAAGCTTGCATCCGCGAAGACGATTCAAGACGTCGTAACGGCCATCAACGGCGACAGTGAAAATAGCAACCGAGTCACCGCTTCGATCTCCGGCGGCGGCGATGCGCTTGTACTTACGGATACCACGGGCGGCGGCGGAACGCTCGCGGTAGCGGCCCTCAACGGCAGCAAAGCGGCCGCGGATCTCGGCATTCTCGGTTCCGAGCAATCCGGCGGCGTGCTCACGGGCAAGCGAGTTCTGGCCGGGCTCAATTCCGTCCTTCTGAAGAATCTTAACGGCGGCTCCGGCATCTCGATACCCGGCCAAGTACAACTCACCGATCGCAGCGGAGCCACCGCCGCGATCGACCTCTCCGGCGCCGGAAGCCTCGGCGAAGTGATCGACGCGATTAATGCCGCCGGACTCGGCATCAAAGCCGCTCTCAACGACCAAGGGCACGGCCTCACGCTCACCGACACGACCGGTTCGTCGGCCTCGAATCTCATCGTCGCCGACCTTTCGGGCGGCACGACCGCCGCGGATCTGAACATCGACGGGAGCGTGGCGGCGACGACGATCAAATCGGGCGATTTGCACCGCGCCTACATCAACGAAAATACGTCGCTCGGCAGCCTCGGCAACGGGGCGGGCATTCGCGACGGGCAGATCAAGATCAAAGACAAAGCCGGCAATTCGACCGTGCTGATCATCAACGGCGACAACTACAAGACTCTCGGCGACTTGATCACCGGTATTAATGCGGGCAGTGCGCAAGTCACGGCATCAATCAATGCCACGGGCGACGGCTTGCTGATTTCCGACATCTCCGGCGGAGCCGGCTCGTTGACGGTCGAAGACATCGGCTCAAGCAAGTCTGCCGCCGATCTACGCATCGCCGGAACCGGCTCCCCGACGATCGACGGCGCTTTCGTCGATCGCGTCGAAATCGATGCCGACGACACGCTTAACGACGTGATCGCGAAAATCGGCTCCAGCGGCGCTCCGATTAACGCGTCGTTTTTCAATGTCGGCGGCACCGACGGCTTCAAACTCCTGGTCAGTTCGAAAAAGGGGGGCGAAGTCGGTCGCCTACTCATCGATTCCGGTACGACCGGTTTGAATCTTAATCAGTCCCAAGAAGGGCTCGACGCCGTCGTTCAACTCAGCGGTAACGGCTCCGCGCCCGTCGTGTTTGCCTCGGCGACTAACTCCTTCAGCTCCGTCGTCGCCGGATTGTCCGTCGATATCACCGGCGTTTCGGCGTCATCCGTAACGATTAACGTCGAACAAAGTTCCGATGCAATCGTCGATTCCGTGACTGCGTTCGTGAAGAGCTTCAACACCATCAGCGATTCGCTTGCCAAGCAGACGAAGTTCGACACGACCACCAACACCTCGGCAATTCTGCAAGGAGATCAAACGGCGATCGCCTTGCAAAGTGCGTTGCTGTCGTTCGTGTCCAAGCGGTACGGCAACGGCGGCAACGCATTTCGCACGTTTAGCCAACTCGGCATCACGCTCTCCGGCGGTCAACTTACCGTCGATGAGAGCAAGCTTCGCGCGCAAGTTTCCGCCGATCCGGCCGCCGTCAAAGACTTCTTCGGCGCGACGAATGTCGGCGCCTCGGCGCAAATCGGCAAAGTCATCAAAGGCTACACCGACGCCGCCGTGGGCACGCTCTTCAATAAGATCGACTCGCTCGATAGACAACAAGAATCGCTCCAAGCTCGAATCGACAAGATCACCAAGTCCGTGGAAGCCAAACGCAATCGTATTCTCAACCAGTTTCTCGTGCTTGAGAAAACGCTGGCGACCTTGCAATCGCAACAAACGTCGCTCAACAGTCTTGCCTCTCTCGCCGCTTCGACGTCCTCGAGTTCCAGTTCGTCGAAATCCGGCAACTAACGCCCCCGCCACTCTTGATTAGGGTCGAATTCACGGATGAACACCAATAACCAATACTTCGCCGATCAAGTTCTCACCGCCTCGCCGCAACGCCTGCAACTGATGCTCATCGAAGCGGCGCTGCGTGCCGCGCGACGCGGCGAAGAACTCATTGCGTCCGGCTCTCCGGTTGCCGCAAGCGCCGAACTCGCCCAAGCCGAAGCGATCATGTCCGATCTCATCGGCTCGCTTCGTAAAGATCTTGCTCCCGAACTCGTGGCGCAAGTCGCCGTGGTCTACGGCTTCATTCTCAAGTCGATTACGGAAACGCACCTGTCCGACGATCTCGCGCCGCTTCGTGCCGCGATTCGCGTGTTGGAGATCGAGAATGAAACGTGGCGCCTCGTCTGCTCGCGCTCGTCATCGACAGATGCGGAAACCCCGGCGTCGTCGAACCCGCCTGCACCGCACTCCAACTACTCCGCCCCCGCGCCGCAAGCCGCCTTCGATAGCCTCTCCTCCGGCTACACGGGCGGCTTCACGTTTGAAGCATAGCGCATGTCTCGTCACGACCGCTATCGGCCCTTCTCCCCTCGCGGGAGAAGGTGCCCGAAGGGCGGCGGCGGGTGTTTGCGCATTCAGCCGGCCGAACGCTAGTCAATAAACTCCGGCTCGACCAAGTGCGGAATCACGCCGGCTTCATAGCCGCGGCGGAGCAACAATCGCACCGCCTCGCGTCCGCGCGTGCCCCAATCCACGGTCCAGTCGTTCACGTACATGCCGACAAACTTGTCGGCCTGCGCCCGATTCAAGTCGCGACCGTATTGCAAGGCGTGGTCGAGCGCGTCTTTGCGATGTTCCAATCCGTAGACGATGCTCTGCCGCAGCATCCGGTTGATCTCTTTCATCGCGGGCAGGCCCAGGTCTTTGCGAATGACGTTACCTCCCAGCGGCAGCGGCAGGCCCGTCGTTTGAAACCACCACTCGCCGAGGTCGACCGAAAGCTCGAGCTTGCGGTCGCCATACGTGAGTTGCCCTTCGTGGATGATCAGGCCCGCGTCGACTTTCTTCCCATCCCAGGTGCCTGCTTCGACCGCTTCAAAAATCCGGTCAAACGGCACGACTACGTGCGAGAAGTCGTTTCCCAGACAAAGCCGCAGCGCTAAGTAAGCCGTCGTCCGCGTGCCTGGCACGGCGATGGTCATCGTCCGCAATTCGTCGAGCGTGTATTTCTTCCGGCCGATCACCATCGGGCCGTAGCGATCTCCCATGCTCGCGCCGCACGGGCAGAGCGCGTATTTGTCGGTGAGGTATGCGTACCCGTGGATGCTCACCGCTGACACTTCCAACTCGCCGTGCATGGCCCGTTGGTTGAGTGTCTCGATGTCGACGAGTTCGTGCGTGAATTCGTACGGTCCCGTGTCGATCTTGCCGTTGGCCAAGGCGTGAAACATGAAGGCATCGTCGGGATCGGGCGAGTGCCCGACGCGGATCAGCGTCTTTTCGGCGGTCGGCATAACGGCTCACATTCGGGTACGAAACAACGAAACTCGGCGGCCTTTCCGTGAGACCGCACGTGTGAATTTTACCGAAAACGGCCCCGTCGTCGACCGACCACGGCTCCCTTGTCGAAATGCCGTCGGTTTCCGATGATAGAAGAGTTGTATTCCCCACGGAGGCCGCTCATTTTGGCACTGCAGCGCAATCAGACACGAGCCGTCAAGGTCGGCACCTGCACCATCGGCGGCGGCCGCCCCATCGCCGTGCAGAGCATGACGGCCACGCACACTCAGGACATCGCCGCCACGGTCGGTCAGGCGAACGACCTCTTGGCCGCCGGAGCCGACGTCGTGCGGATCGCCGTCGATAGTTCCAAAGACGCCGCGGCTCTGGCCGAAATCCGGAAGCAGACCAAGGCCAATCTCTCGGTCGATCTCCAAGAGAATTATCGCCTCTGTGTCGAAGTCGCCCCTAGCGTCGATAAGATCCGGTACAACCCCGGCCACTTGTATCACCACGAGCGCACGAAGCCGTGGCAAGACAAGGTGAAGCTCATCGCCGACACCGCGGCCGCCCACGATTGCGCCTTGCGCGTCGGCGTCAATTGCGGCTCGGTCGATCCCGACAAGCTCGGCAAGTTCCCCGAGGACGACTCCATCTCGCCGATGCTCGCCAGCGCTTGGGAACATTGCGAACTGCTCGACTCGCTCGGCTTCACGCGCTATATCGTTTCGTTGAAAGATTCCGATCCGGCTAAAGTGATCGAGGTCAACAAACGTTTTGCCGAACAAAGGCCCGACGTGCCGCTGCATCTCGGCGTGACGGAAGCCGGGCTTCCTCCCGACGGCATCATCAAAACGCGCATCGCCTTCGAGCAACTCATCAGCCGCGGCATCGGCGACACGATTCGCGTCTCGCTCACCGTTCCCAACTCGAAGAAGAGCGAAGAGATCGTCGCCGGTCGCGCGATTCTCGCCGACATCGCCGCCGGCCGCGTGCGCAGCGTCGTCGATTTCGGCCTCGGCACCTTGAACATCATCAGTTGCCCGAGCTGCTCGCGCGTCGAGAACGAAGCGTTCATCGAGCTGGCCCAACAGGTCAAAATCATGACGGAGTACGCCAAGGCGTACGACCTGACGATCGCCGTGATGGGCTGCCGGGTGAACGGTCCCGGCGAAACCGACGACGCCGATCTCGGTCTCTGGTGCGGCCCGACGCACGTGAACCTCAAAAAGGGAAGCGCCGAGCTAGGAGCCTACAAGTACGACGAAATTCTCCCGAAGCTCAAGGCCGAGCTTGATCAACTCATCGCCGCCAAGGCTTGAGCAACTGCTCATGAGCGACGCCGACTCGCCAGACGATCTCCCCGATATTCGGCTCGGCATGGACGATTTCTGCCGCTTGGCCGGAAAAGTCGTCGACGCTCTGCCGCCGCAGTTTCAAGAGTGGATGGATAACGTCGTCGTAGACGTCCGCAACCGTCCGACGCGCCGGCAACTCGAAGGTCTCGGGCTCGATCCCGAACAAGACACGCTGCTCGGGCTGTTCGAGGGCGTACCCGTCACGCAGCAAGAATTCGACGAGGCGTATCCGAATCGCGTTTGGCTCTTCAAACGCTCGATCGAAGAAGTCTGCCGCTCGCGCGAGGAAGTTGCGTACGAAATCCGCCGGACGATCATTCACGAACTCGCGCACCATTTCGGCTGGAGCGAGGAAGACCTGGAAGCGTTCGAGTCGCAACCGAACCCCTTCGATGAGAATGATTAACCGGCTGTAGGGAACGCCTCGGAGGGCGCTCCCTACGGAGCCTGCAAATCGACGTAAGTCCCCATTCGCGTGCGCGACTTACGTCGACTCTCATTTTCGCGCTGCGCACATAACTCGAGTTATGTGCGCACCCCTTGTGGGTTTTGGGGTTGTGCGTAGATAACCGAAGTTATGTGCGCAGGCCGTTTTCGACCGTCGACGTAAGTAGGGAACACGAAGAACTACTTACGTCCAAGTAGTCCGCTGCCGGAGCGGCGGAAATGCGCGTTCTCGGTCGATGTCGATAGCCGTCGCGCACGACGGCGGGTGCCGTTTTGCCGCTACGTAGCGGCGGCCTGCTCAATTGCCAAAGATCATCCCGCAACGTAGCGAATCCGGCGGGCGATCTCCAGGCAACTTTTGGCCGGCCTTGCCGCTCCCGCATCTTGATGGCCTTGAAATTTCTTGCACTACGGAGGCGCGCCGGATAGATTCGCCCTGAATACGCCGTTCTCTCTAGGTCGTTGAGCACGTCATTTTCGGTGGAAAACATGAGCAATCCCGAGTTCAAAATCAATACGGGCGAGTCGGGAAGCATCGCGGAGAAGTTGCAAAAGAAGTCGTTCGGCCAAGCGAAAGGGTTGTTGATCTTCGCCGGCATCACGTTGTTGGTCAGCGCCGGCATTACGTTGGCGACCGCCGAAAGTCAGAGCGTCGATGCGGCCCGTGCTCAAGCGGCGAATAAGGCCGAAGTCGAGCAACTCGCCAACCAAATCATGCTCGGCGTTTACATCATCGGCGGCGGGATCGGCGTTTGCGGGCTGGCTCTATTCATCCTCGGTTTCTTCGTCAAACGCGCTCCGGTCGGCGTCACGGCGGCCGGCCTGATGCTCTACCTGGGCGTTCATGGCGCTCTCGGCTTTCTCGATCCGACCAACATCGTCAGCGGCATCATCGTCAAGATTCTGATCGTCGTCGGCCTCATCGCCTCGCTCAAATCAGCGGTCGCTTATGAGGCGGCGCAGAAAAAGAAACGCTTCGATGAAGACGGCCTGGAAATCGTCGCCGCTAATTGAGTCGCGCTAGTCGACGATTTCCAACTTCATTTCATCCGAGTTGCCGCGGAGTTCCGGCGCGTACATCGCCGAGGCCCGCGTGGGCAGCGCGCTGAACTTGCCGGGGATCTCGGCCCGCACGCGGTACGAAACGCTGTGCTTGCCGCGCGGCAGCAGGCGCG
>CAZWDN010000003.1:0-57101 GCA_964633125.1 uncultured Pirellula sp.
AAGAACTTCATGCCGCAATTGAAGCGGCTGAAAGACGCCGGCGTGGAGGTGTATATCGGCGGCGGCGAGGGGGGCGCGGCCATGGAGAAGTACGGCAGCAGCGACTGGATCACCCATTGCTTCACGGCCGGCGGCACGGTGCTCAACGCGCTGGGAAGCGCCCCGGTGCCGTACTTGCAAGCGCTCTACATGGCGGCGAAGAAGTAGCGGCCGACGATTGAAGGCAATTGCACGATTGGCGAGCGGCGGGGTTGATCCCCACCGCTCGCTAAGAAATCTGTGATGCCCTACACCGTAAGGCGGCCGCAGAGTTCGACGAGTTCGTCGAGGCGCCGCTTGATCTCGTCTTTCGCGCAAGCCGTCATACAGCCGTATTCCACGTACGCGGCGGCGGCGGAAAGCTGCGGATAGCCGTAACTGCCGCCGGCCCCTTTCCATTGATGGGCCACGCGCCGCAATTCACTCCAATTTTCTTGCTCGAACGCCGCGGCCATCGCTCCCAGGCGCTCGGGAACTTCGGACAAGAAGAGTTCGACCAACTCGACCATTTCCGGGTCGGCTGAGAGCGTGGAACCGATCGTAGCGGTTGCGTCGATCATAGAATGTCCTTGATGAGCGTACCCAATACCTCGAAATGAACATGCTGATGTGCAAGGGTAGCTCACTACCCGTCGTTGGCGTAGTTTTTTTGCGGACTGACTCCTCGGAAATCCGCATCCCTAGACGTTTTACGTGCGGTAAACGTCAGATTCGTTTGCGTATCGAAAGCTGCGCCATAGCGTTGTGAGTAGCCCGAATTCACTTTAACGCTTCACGAACCCAGGCCTGTCTCATGTCCGCATCAGGCGTTAACCGCAAGATTCTCCATATCGACGACGATCCGCAACTGACGCGCGTCGTCGGGCATATGTTGCAGCGCAAGGGCTATGAAGTCGTGGCGCTCAATACGCCGGAAGCGGCGCTGGGCGAGATCATCCAGCACGGTTACCGGGTGATCTTACTCGACATCGATATGCCGCGCATCGACGGCATCGAGTTGCTACGTCGGGTCAAAGAGTACGACGGCGCAATTCAAGTAATCATGCTCACGGGGTTGGTCACCCTCTCGCACGCCATGGCGGCCTTTCGTTGCGGCGCCGAGGCCTGCTTCTTCAAGCCGGTGAACGACCTCTCCCCCCTGACGGCGGCCATCGACGCCTCGTTTCACAAAATCGAACATTGGTGGAAGGCGCTGCACGATCTGACGATGCAACGCCGCCACGCCGAGGCCTGCGCACACGGGGCTTGCGCCGTAAACGCCTAGCGATTCCGATCGGCGCGGGCCGCGGCCGAGAAGTGCCTACGAAATCGCCGGCAAACTTGCGCGGTTGTATCGCCCGGGTAATTGAGGCTCCGTTTTTCGATGCGCGAAGTCGATTACTTTCTCCTAGTCGTCGGGCCGTGCGGATGCGGCGCATGTGAGCGATGATGTTTCTCGCGACATTCTCAAGCGTCGATGCACCATCGACTTACGCATTGCCGGCAGCGCGCCGCCGCAAGACCCGATCTTCTGGCGGACACGGAACATTCGGCAGATCGCGAACTCTAAAAGCAAAGCCAAGCCGGCTTTGAAATCGCGCCGATAGATTGGCTTAGCTGCAGCCGAGAATTTCATCCAACCATCGGCTTGAGTTAGTGTTCGTTTCCCAATAGGAACAGGAGTCCTCCCCATGAAGTCGTATTTGTTCTCTTTGGTCGCCGTCGCCACTTTCGTCTGTGGTTCGAGCGCCCAAGCCGGTTTGCTTGATCGCATGATGGGCGGCAATTGCTGCGCCCCCACGTGCTGTGAAGCGACCTGCGCCGCCGCCGAACCGACCTGCGCTTGTGCCGCTCCCGCTTGCGAACCGTCGTGCGCCGCCGAACCCTCGTGCGGTTGCGCTCCGGCTTGCGACAACGGCTGCGGCAAGTGCTGCCGTCCGACGCCGGTCCGCGATTTCCTCGCGAACCTGCACTGCAAGATCCACAGCCTCTGCCATCGCAACAAGTGCTGCGATAGCGGTTGCTGCGAAGCGACCTGCGCCGCTGCCGAACCGGCTTGCGGTTGCGCTCACTAGTTCGAGTTTGAGTCCGAGTTTGATCTGCGTCTGAATCAGTTTCTCTAACGACCGAACCTTGCCCCGCGGAAGAGCTGCAGCACCCGCCCGCAACCATTCGGCGTAGAAAATACTGAGCGGCCCGTTCGAGACCTCCATCGAACGGGCCGCTTTTCTTTTTTGACCTCCCGCCAGGCCTTGCCGCGAAGCCGGCAAAAAAATTGCTTCGCCGCTGTTTCGTTTCGACCGATTCGCGGCGTCCGGAATCTCGAGCCGAGATCGCTTGACGCAACGCACGACAAGCGGCCATTCTAGAAGCGTCGCCGGATCGTCGCCGGGCGGGGTTGCCGCCGCGCGATGTTCCGCCGTTTCAGGAGGCTCCCGCGATGTCGGTCGTACGTCGTTACTTCGAAGTCTTCTGTTTGTCGATGGTGCTCGCGGGAACGGGCGAAGCGATCGCCTATTCCGCGGAGCCGAGCGACGCGGCCTTTCGCGCGAGCTTGGCGGCCGGCGAGTTTTCGACGGCGCTCGCCGTCGCCGAAAAGCTTCCGGCAGCCGAACGCGACGCGGCTTTGCGCGATTTGGCGGCCGCGCAGAATCAGGTCGGCGCCGGCGGCGCGTCACTGGCCACCGTCGCCGCGATTCGCGACGATCGCCTGCGCCAAGACGTACTCGGACAAATGTTCGGCCAGACGTCCGGCACCGGCGGCGGCTTCGCCGGGGATGCGAACGGGGCGAATCACGGCAACGCGCTCGGAGGAGGCGTGCAGCCCGACTTCGATTCCTTGATCGAACTCATGGAGTCGACCATCGCGCCGGAAACTTGGCGCACCGCCGGCGGCACGCAAGGCGAGGTGAAATCACATGCCGGCGGCGTATTTGTCGACGCACAAGGCGCGATGCGGCCGATTGTGAACGGCGTCGAACTCGCCGGGCTGGCGGCGCTACGACGCGACGCGGCCCGCGGCGCGGAGTCCTCGAACGTCCGTCGGCCGTCGCAACTCCGCAAAGTTTCCCTGACGCGGCTGGAACGCGAGCTACAAATTCGTGCGGCGCGGGGATTGCCGATCGAGGAAGAACTGCAAGCGCTCGCCGGGCTGCAGAAAATCCAATACGTTTTCGTCTACCCGCAGTCGGGCGACGTGGTGCTCGCCGGCCCCGCGGGCGATTGGTATCTCGGCCGCGAGAACCGCCGCTTGTCCGTGGAAAATGATCGCCCCGTCGTGCTGCTCGACGATTTGATTACGCTGCTGCGCCGCGAGTTCGCCGCCGGCGGCGAATTCGGCTGCTCGATCGACCCGACCGCCGAGGGTATCCGGCGGCTGACGGCGTTCGTGACGGAGTCGAACAAGAAGCCGCTCGCGCCCGGCGGCCGCGGCAAATGGACCGACGAACTCGGCAAGCGGCTCGGCACGCAAAACGTCTCGATCACGCGCATTGATCCGACTTCGCACGCGGCGCAGGTGCTCGTCGAAGCGGACTACCGCATGAAGCTCCTCGGCATCGGCAAGGAAGAGAGCATCGTGCAGGTGCCGAGCTATTTGCAGATTGTGGCCGACTCGAAGCCGAAGCAGCCGCCGGCCTTGGACCTGGTGCGCTGGTGGTTCACGATGAATTACGACGCGCTGTTGACCTCGGCCGAACACGACGTCTACGAGCTGCGAGGTACCGGCGTAAAGCTCTTGGGCGAAAACGAATTCCTCGCGGCCCGAGGAGAGCGCGTCGGCACAGGCCAAGCGAACACCGCGAACCAGCTCTTCGCCGCCAACTTCACGACGCACTTCGCCGCGCTGGCCCGGAAGTATCCGATCTACGCGGAGCTGCAAAACATCTTCGATTTGGCGCTCGTGGCGGCCGTACTGAAGCACGACGGCGTCTGCGATCGGATCCAATGGCGACGCACCGGGTTGATGAGCCCGGCGGTCTACCAAGCCGAGCAATCACCCGCGCCGCGGACCGTGGAAACGGTCGCGGCGAGCCGGGAGTTGTCGCGAACGCTGATCCTCGCCACGGCCAGCGGCGGCGTGACCGTCGACGTCGCTTCGATCGCACGGCCGGAAGCCATGCAGATCGACGACCGCGGGCAACTCACGAAAGTGCGACAAAGCCAACGCCCGACGAACGTGCCCGCACGCGGCTGGTGGTGGGACTAAAGCCGGGCGCGTCCTTGTCGAACAGGGCCGACCTTAGGTGAAGGCGGCCCGTATCTCGGCGAGGAACTTCGGACAGACTTCGCGCGGGTCTTCATCCTCTTCGTATTCCAATACGATGTAGCCGCGGTAGCCGGCCTCGCGCAGAATCTTCGCCAAACGCGGCATGTCGACCGGCTCTTTCTTAGCCGTCTTTCGATCGCCGCGTTGCATCACCACCTTGACTTGCGCGTTGATCGCATACGGAGCGATTTGCTCCAACTCGGCGTAGGGATCGTCGGAATGAAAGTTCCCCGAGTCGAAGTTGATGCCGAGCCAGGGACTTTTTACGTCCTTCACCAGCTTGAGCAAGCCTTGCGGCTCGGCGGTGAGGCCGCCGTGGTTCTCCAAGGCGAGAAACACGCCGTGCTTGCCGGCGTAGTCACAGCATTCTTCAATGGCCGCGACCGCCAATGCGTGAGCCTGGGCTTCCGTTTGCCCCTTGTGAACGCTGCCGGAGAAGATGCGTATCACCGGCGCGCCGAGAATTTCGGCGTAGTCGATCCAATTCTTCGTGTAAGCGATTTGCTTGTCACGGTCCGGACCTTTGTCGTAGGTGAATTCGTTGCCGACGGCGGTGCCCGTCACGTCGAGGCCGAGCTTGAAGCACAGGGCCTTGAGCGAACGCAGATACACGGGCGTCGGATTTTCCGGAAAATAGTACGACGTCAGCTCGGTGCCGTCGCAGCCGAACTTGGCGCAGTCGGCGACGAAGTCTTCGATGGTCAGCGTCGCTTGCGGAGCGCCTGCGGGCTTCTTGCCGCGCGAGCTAGGCAAGAAGTTGCGATAACTGTACGCCGCCAAGCTAAATTTAAACTTCGCTTGGCCGTTGCGCGCGACGGGTTCGACGGCGTGCGCGGCCCGCGGGGTATCAAACATTCCGGCCAGCGAAAGCCCGGCGGCTGCGGCAGCGGCCGAGGTGAGAAACCCGCGTCGTTCGATCGAGGCCATGGCTGCTGCTCCGAGAGTCTACAAGTCGGTGAATGCGCGCATCTGCGACGCCGGGCATTATCGCTCGATTCGCGGAGCCGCTCAAGCGTCGAAAACGGGATCGGCTTAGTGCGCGGCGGCTGCGGAAGCGTCAGCGGTTCGCCGACTTAGAATCGCTTGCCATTGCTCGGCCGAAACGAACGACAGGCCGCAGCAGAACATCGCGACGCAAAACGGCACGAGGCCCGTCAGCACGGCCGTGCCGATCCAGACCGGGATACTCCAAGCGACGAGCAGCGGCCGCGCGGCACGGTTCCAAATCAGAACGGCGAACGCCAGATAAAAGAGAATCAGCGACGCTGTCCAAATGTTGATTACATAAGGAAACTGGTACAGCCACCGCAAGTCGATGAGGCACGACTCTGGTCGGGCGATAAGCCACCAGACGGCGGTGCCGTTCCACCACACCGCGTTGTATTGCAACGTAGCGCAGAACATCAAGAAGTAAATCAGCGACGTGTGGACCTGGATGAGCCGGGTGCTGACCGTCGCCGCATACGCCGGGCGGGCGACGAGCAACGAAGGGTTCGCCGCGCGACGGCGCCAGGCATCAATCGAGAGACACGCGCCGCACGGCCCGAAGCAAAGGTAGAACAGCAGCAGCGCGACGACCGGCTCGCCGACGCTCGTGAGCATCGGCCCGCGATGGAAGTAGGCGAGAAACACGACCAGCGACAAAACCGACGTGATTCGCGTCCAAAGTCCGAGCGTGAAGGCTGCGAGAATCGCCAAGCCGGCGTAGTGCATGGCCTGCAGGCTGCCGGAATCGGGCGCAAAATCGAGATACGAGAATCGCGTCGACGTGGCCGACGGATAGAGCCGCTCCAGCATCGAAACGCTGACGATGCCGCTCGGTCCGAAATAGCGGAGCAGATCAAAGCTAAACGTGAGGATCATCCAAAACGCGACTGAGCCGGCGCCAATCCGGAGCATGGCCAAGGGAAGCGGCTGCGACGGGGTGAACCAGAACCGATTCCAACCGTCGCCAAAGTTGCGAGCCGTGGTGCCGAGGTACCGTGAAACAGCGCTCATGGCGTCCCTCCGGCCGGAGCAGTTGCCCCGGGAACGGCGGGGGCGGCGACGCTCGGAGCCGCGGAGTTCGAGGCCTCGCCAACCCGCGTCACCACCACGGCCTTGTCTTTCGTCACGGAAGCCAGCACTTCGTAAACCGTCTGAAAGTTGCTCGGGTCATCCCGTTCGACCTTGAGCACGCCGGTTCGCTCCAGTTCCTCCGGCGTCATCATGTAATTCGGAAGCAAGCGGCGGCGAAAGCGGAGCTTCACCGGCATTGTTTGGGCGAGTTCGATGCAGTTGTTTTCGACGATGAGTCGCCGAGCAATTCCCTCGGCCAGCACGCCGGCGGCGTCGTTCTGGTTTTCCCCCTCCATGCCCGTCACATGCATGAGCCGCTCCAACCGTCGAAATCGCTGGCCGTGCAGATCGTCGCGGTTCGGCAACACCACGAGTTTTGTCGATCCGTCGGGCTGTGGAATGTCGGCCTCGACGAAGAAATCCGTGTCGGTGAGCGGGTAGGTCGCTACCGGCGACGGGTCGTAGTAGGTGAAATGGAACATATAGGAAAGATCCATCCCCAAGAGCTGCAGATACGGCCGAAGCCCCGGCACCTTATTTCGCAGGTCCTGCTCTAAGCCGGAGGAGTCGGTTCGCGACTTGATGCCGATGAGCAAAAAGAAGAAGTGCAGAAAGATTAGGTAGGTAATCACACCTCGCACGCCGGACGACGGCATACCGTCAGGCGTCGGGTCGGTTGCCGGGGGTTCGGCGGAAGGCATGGAGAGCGCTACTCGCAATTGAGCGGTTCGAGGTCGTGACGGAACTATCTATCGTAATCGCCGGCCGCGAACTGCCGAAGTTTTTCCGCCGCGGAAACAACGTGCAAAACAGAAAAAGCCGGGCCTCACGAGGAGACCCGGCTTTTCGCGGGAATCAGGGGCGACCGGCGCTTCAGGGGTGCGCCGATCGCCGTCTTATCAGCAGGGACTACTTAGCCGGAGCGGCAGCGGGAGCGGCCGGCTTCGGGGCCGGGGCAGCCGGAGCAGCCGGGGCGGCCGGAGCAGCGCCAGCGCAGCTCGGGGCAACCGGGGTGCAGCAAGCCGGTTCGCAGCAGGCCGGAGCACCGCAGCAAGCCTTTTCACCGCAGCAGCGTTCACGAAGACGAGCGAGCAGGCCCTTGCGGCCGCAGCACGGTTCGTTGCAGCAGGTCGGTTCCGGAGCGCCGCAGCAAGCCTTTTCGCCGCAGCAACGATCACGCAGACGGCTGAACAAGCCGCCACGGCAACCGCAATCCGAGCAATCCGAACCGCTGCAACCACCATCGCAACCACCGTCGCAACCGCTGCAACCATGGCAACCGTGACCGGCGACGGCCACATTCTTCTCACCGCCGACGAGGGCGATGCCGACGACCGCGAAGAAAATCGCGATACCAAAACAAAGAACACGATTCATTCTAAACTCCTCCAACAAAAAACTGGTACGTACCACGCAAATCAATTTGCCGTCTTCTTCCCGCATCCCGCTTTGCGACGGCAAAACATTCGGGAGCGTAAACGTCTAGCGTTGGTGCAATCGTTGCCGGCAACGAACCCTGATGTGAGCCTTTTCCGATTGCATATTCTGCACCTGAGTGCACAGGCTAGGATGGATAAGTTAGCATTGAGGGTCGTGTTGTCAAGAATCAAAAGGCCCGACTGGATGCAATGCGCTGAAAGCGTATTCTGGGGGCAATAAGTGAAATTGTCCTACTAGCTTACCACGCCCCTCGTTCGGTGCGGCCCAATGCGCAAAAAAAAAGGCGATCCACGAGTACTCGTGGATCGCCTTCTCGAATGCGTCCTAAGCCCTTTAACAACAAGGGCTTATTATACAAATCTACTTAAGCTGTGGAGCGCCGGGAAGCTCCGGCTGTTGTGCTTGAAGCGTGCCGTTTCCGCTCGTGGCAGTTCCCGAAGAAAACCCAGAAACCGGCTGGACGCTGCCACCCTGCCCACCGGCAGGAATTCCCCCGGCATTTTGCACTGTCCCGCCCGGAAGCGTCGGTGTGCCGCTCGACATGGCGCCGGGCGTCGGATTCAGCGTCGGCGTCGAACCATTGGTTTGCTGCGTCAATCCGGCGGGGGTCGTTGCTGTTGTTGTTGCAGTCGTCGCCGTTCCTGCGGTCGCCGTGCCTGCCGGCTGACCGCCGTTCAGGCGACGTTGGTATTCCTGCTCCGCCAACTGCGTCTGCTTAACCATGTCTTCCGGGTTCTCGAAATCGAGTTGAAGAAAAGGCATATCCGGATACGGTTGCGTGGCGACGCCGCCGATGCGCCATTGCCCCTTGTCGAGCCGCATGGCCCAAACGAAATCGTTCACTTCCGGCTTGCCGTCCGGGCCGACATCCGTCCAGCGGCTTTCGACGTAAGCGAGTTGTCCTTGCTCGGCGACTTCCGTGGCCCCCACTTCGAACTTTGCGGTGGGGCTTCCCGGCGGAGCGACCATCAGATCCATGGCCCGCGTCTTCTCGCGAGCTAAGTCGGTGAGCATCGCTTCGGCTCCCTTATCGTTGCCGGTGCGAACCGACTCCAGGAACTGAAACACCACCGTGTGCGGCGGAACTTGCGGCGCCGCCGGAGCAGCCGGGGCTCCCGCATTCTCTTCCGACTTACTGCATCCCCAAGCAACGCAAAGCGCTGCCGCCAACATTCCCGTCGTTGCGATCCTTCGCATGGTCCCTCTCCTACGATGGCTTGGCCCCGAGTTCGTCTCGACGCCGCTTCATCCGTGAATCGTATATGACGCGTCGGGCCTTCGAGCCCGCGCCCAGTTCCGTCTAGCCGTCTACCGCATATTCCCGGCTCTTCCCACATCCCGAGCGACAACCGGGCGAGCGACTTCATGTCGCCGTCGCGCGGAAAATAGGAAGATCGTGTCGGAAGTCTGTCAGGAACGAAAAATCGGGTCAAGACAAGTTCTGGCCGGCCCGGTTTTCTCGACGAACCGGCTTACCCTGCTCCGACGCCCCGATCGAAGGCGTCTTGTTCGCGGCGGTAGAGTGCTAGCTGCGCTTCAAATTCGGCCGCTGAGATGCGCCAGACCGGGGCGTCGTCCGTGTGGGCGTTACAGTGGGCGGACATCACGCGGTAGAGAAACTTAAACAGGTGCCGCGGCACCCGCAGGCCGCGAATTCCATCGATCAGCCGTCGGTCGCCGAGCGATTCGTCGAACATATCCTTCAGCGTCGGCTTCTTCCCGGCGAGCGCGCAGGCCCGCATGCGGGCATTGGCCACGTCGTACAAGGCCTCGCCGGTCCATTCGAGCGTCGGCACAACGTTTTGCTTATCGAGCCGGGAGCGTTGATAGAAGTCGCGGCTTTCCCGCTCCACGAAGTACGAAAGCTCGATCGGCAGCAGCAGCTTGAACCCTAAGCCCGGGTGCTTGAGGAATTTGTTGTCGAGCATCGGCCACAGCAGGGCCTTCATCTTATCGGGGGAACCGTTGACCAAGTGCGGCTCGTCCAGCCGATCGACCAGCACGACGATCGCCGGATAACCGAGTGTTTGCAGCACGCCTTGGAACTTATGGAGCATTTCAAAGCGATCGTCGGTCCGCTGCTTGTTCGGCAACGGCTGTTGCAGCAGTTCGTCGTTCGTCAGCCGCATCAGCACTTTGCGTAACAGCCCTGAATTTCGTTCGAGCACGCGCAGGTTCGACGAAATACTCCGGGCCGTCCACCAGCGGCGCGTAAACCGCCAAGCCCACGGCAACCATCCGGCCGCCACGACGACGTACGGCCAAACGCTTTCGAGCCAATCCCATTTGCCGAGCGACCCGATGAGCCCGCAAACCACGGCCGTCACCAGGACGCCGATCAGCATCGGCTGCCAACTCTTCCAGGTGCGGAACTTGAGCGCCCGGCGGAGCCGATGCCAACGCACGCGAAACGGCTCGGCCGTCGATTGATCGTAGCAAGCGGCCAGCAGCAACAGATCGCGGGCCTCGTGCCGCGAGAGTTTGGCGACGTCCGGCTTCGCGTCGTCGCCCGCGGGCTGCACGACGCCGTCGACCAGTTTCGTCACGCCGAGCGCGAGGATCGAATCCATATGGTCCCAGAGCATCCATTGCTCCAACACCTTCTCCGGCGGGCGATTGCCCCAGAGCGTATCGCGAAACCGATCGAGAAACGGATTGAAGTCGTCATACTGAATGACGAACGCCCGCTTCAACGGGCTGCGACGGTTGTGCTCGGCCAAATGCCGGGCGATCTGCAAACGCAGGGCGGTTTTGCCGGAACCCTTCTCGCCAAACACCACCGAAGTCGCCGGCTCCTGCGGGTCGCCGTAGATCTTGTCCCAACTGGGGTGATACGTACCGGCAATGCAGTGTTCCTTGAACACCGGATCTGTCTGGGCGTCTTCCTCGGCGAACGGATTCTTGCCCACGCCGTGATGTTCGAGGAACTGCTGCAGCTTCATGGGTGATCCGTCACGATGGCAGGCACGAAAGTGTGCCACTGCCGGGCAGGCCGGCAGCGGCACACATATTCAGGCGGCAAACTCCGAGTCGCTACTTCGCCTTGAGCCCTTCGACCATCTTCATGAAGCCCGGCTCGGCGGCGGCGATGGTCTTCTCCGGACCATACAGCTTGACGAAGTACTGGCCCCCGTCTTTGGTCGAAATAATGGCGCCGAGCATCCGATAGTTGGGACGTTCGGTTCCGGGCCCCGGCACGAACGGGCCCGGTTTATCAAGGTAAACTCCCTTGATGTTGACGACATGCACCGGCTGGTCCGCGACCTTGAGTTGCTTGACGTCGGCTTTCACTTCGCCGTCGTCCGATTTGAACTGGCCTTTCCAGCGATCGATGTTGGCTTCGACGCCGCCGCCTGCCCCCATCACCGTCACGCGGCCGGCGAATTCGTCCCCTTCGGCCTTCGGCGTTTCAAATTCATATTCGACGATCCGCGACCGGGGCTCTTTCGCTTCCCAATCGGCCGGGGCGACCAGCACGAACTTCTCGCCGATGTTAAACGGCGTCCCTTCCGCGGCCACGGCTTGCGACGCGGCGCCGAGCACGACCAGCGCGCCCGCCGCTACCAAACGAAACGAAGTCATCGACGTCAGGCTCTTCATCTTCAGCTCCCCTGAGGAAAGGCTATTCGTTACTTAAAGCGTTTGCATTTCGGTCGAGCGGCGGCTCGTCTCCTCGTCGGCCGGATTCGGGCCGCGCGAGATCACAAAGTACGTCACCCAAGCCAAAGCCGCGACCAACAGCACCAGCACGACGACCGTCGCGAGGTACGTGCCGTTAGAACGGCGTTGGTAGTATATCGCCGCCGCCGGCGGGGCGGAACCGACCGGCGCATGGCCGCCGGGCGTAGCCGTTGGTGCGGGCATCGGCGGCTGCGGGGCTGCGGCGACGGGCGATCCGGCCGACAGGTGCGGCCAGACTGAAGCAGCCGGCCGCCACTCCGGCCAGTCCTGTCGCCAAACCATGGACGCCCCGACAATCCGTCCCTCGTGCAGCCATTGAAACATGGTCGCTCCGTCGGCCGGACCGAACGGCTGCCCGCCGTCGGCTGCGGAAACGTACCAGACCGCGGTCGGGTTCTCCGCCAGCGGGTCGACCGCCGGAGCCGATTGGATCGCGACGATCCGCCCGACGGGGGCCGCAACCTCGGTGTAAGCCTGCGCTGCGGAAGGTTGCGCGGAGCCGGCGGGATTCGCGCTCGTCGCCGTTGGCGATTCTTCCGCCTCCGGCCGGTCGGGCAGCGTACTAGTTAGCGGAATCTGCACCGACGCGCCGCACTTCGGGCAGAGGCCGCGCTTCCCGGCCTGATGCTCTTTGACGTTGATCCGCTTCGTGCAGGCCGGGCAAATAAATCGAATACCCATCCGTCGGCGTTCTCGCGTGAGTGGTGCTGAACTGAAGATTATAGCCAAGGGCCGCAGGTCGGGTCGAACGGCATCAGGCCCGACATGGAAACTCCACTTACGTCGATTGGTCAGACCGCTCACTGCGTACATAACTCGCGTTATGTACGCACCCCTTGTGGGTTTTGGGGTTGTGCGTACATAAGCCCGAGTTATGTACGCACGGCCGGATCGGCCCGTCGACGTAAGTCTGCAAAGTTGCAGGCACACTCCGTGTGCCTGCAACTTTGCCTGCCATCCCGCAACCTACCGCCTTCCTCGGCAAACCTCCATGTCATTTTTGGCCGGCTGCTATACTGTCGGCGACTCGCCGGATCTCGCTAGGTCGCACGCGGAGGAAGCTCCCTTGAAATCGTTCCATTGCCGCCGCTCATTCCGTCTTGCGTTGCTCGCAGCGCTGTCCGTTTGCAACGGTGCACCGCTGATTGCCGCCGAGCCGTCGACTTCGCTCACATCGACAGAGTTCTTCACGCGCCGCATCTTGCCGATCGCGCAGGCGCAGCGAGCTTCCAGTTGCACCGAGTGTCATTTTTCCGGCGTGGAACTCAAACAATACGTGCTGGCCGACGAAGCCGCGACGTTCGCCGCGCTGCGTCGCGCAGGCTTGATCGACGTCGCCCGGCCGGAACATTCGAAGCTGTTGCAATTCATTGCAAGGAAGCCGGAGCGCGAAGACCCGACGCTGGCCCGCGTGCGCACAGAAGAGCTCGCGGCCTTTCAAGGCTGGATCGCGGCGGCCGTTCGCAATCCCGAACTATTGGCAAGTTCACCGTCGCCCCAATCGATCGGCACCGCGTTGCCGCCCGAGGTGATTCGCCACGCGCGTCGCGACCACGTGCTGAACGCCTTCATCGAGAACGTCTGGGTCGAGATGGAACGCTGCGTCAATTGCCACTCGCCCGAGCGCAATCAGCGTTTCCGCAAAGAGCACGGCGAGCAAGTTTCTTGGATCACGCCCCGCGATCCCGCGGCCACGCTCCAATTCCTCGCCGATCAAGGACTGATCGACGTGGATGAACCGGAGAAGAGCTTGTTGCTGCTCAAGCCGCTCGGCGTCGTCGAACATGCGGGCCATGTGAAATTCGTCATCGGCAGCCGGACCGACAGACAGTTTCGCAGCTTTCTGAACGACTATGCCGCAGCCGTCCAAGGAAAATACCGCACGGCGAGCGAACTACCCAAGCCGCGCGAGCAAATCACGATCGCCACGGGCCAGCAGCTTCGGGTGACCGATCTACCGCTTGATTACGGCGGCCGCCTGATGCGCGTGCTACTGCACCGCCGGGAAGGAAACGGCTGGAGCAAGCGCCCGATCGCCACGGGCGACAGCGGCATCAACCCGAAGAACGGCCAATGGCAGAACCCGGTTTGCGAATTGGTCGACCGCCAAGACGCGACGCCGGAGCGACTGACGAACCCGCGATTGCTTCCCGGCGAGCGGTACCTCGCCAAGCTCTACATCGACCGCGACAACCGCGCGGCCAAGGATTCGGCCTTTGAGTTCACGGAAAAGGACCTCTTCGCCGAAATCGAATTCGCCGGCGAATGGAAGCCGGGCTACCTGACGCCGAAAATCATCTCGGCGAAGGACTAGGCGAGCGTCGAGCCGTAAGGCCGACGTGTGCCTGAGCTATTTGCCCAGCACTTCTTCCTGCGGCGGCTCTTCTTGTTCCAAGAGCTCTTGGGCTTTGCGGAGCATCCACACCGCGTCGTCCGATTCGAGGCACGGGCTGTAGGCGATGAAGCCGTCGTCGGGCACGGCGCCTTTGTAAATCGTGCAAACATGGACAAACTTCACCGGGCGGCGGCCGAGTTCTTCGAGAATCTGTTCCGTGGTGGCCAGTTCTAGTTCGATCATGGGCTCGGTCCTTACACTCGCGCGGTGAATGTCGCAGGTGCTCCGGCGTTCCGACGACACTTCGTCGCACGCCGTCCCTGGTAAACTCTACCACCAACCATAGAGCGCGAATGTGCACAGAGTTTATCGCCGTCGGAAAAACGCCGAGGATCATTCTGTAACGATTATGACGGCGGTTTTCCCACCCGATGGAGCCGCGGGTAAGCGACGCCGCGCGCCGTTACGGCACATTGTGAAACACGAACTGCATGAGGTTCTTCGTGCCGATCGTGCCGGCGGTCGAGAGCACTTCGCCGGCTTGAAAGCCCGCCGCCTGACCGTAATGCTCGGCCAGCGCGCGAACGCGCGAGAACACATGCGATTTGGCCGGCGGAAACTGCGTGGCGTAGCAACGAATACTGTCGAGCTTTTGCTCCAACGTTTCGGAGATATCCACGACGACGTGCCCCGCCCCCGGCGGCAACTCCAGCGAGCTGAAGTTGAGCGTGTAGTACAAGAGCGACGGCACCGTATGCACGGGCAGGCCTTCGAAATGCTCGTCCCATTTCGTGAGCCGCGAATAGAACACGGCCCCCTCGGTAATCAGCATCGCTTGATGATGGTCGGGCGACGCCAGCGGCGTCTTCTCGCCGAAGCCGATGATCAGCCGCGGCCGGAACTTGCGAAACTGCTTCGCCAGCGCCGTACGGGCCTCGAACGAATCGAACAAGCGCCGATTGGGCAAATCGAGTTGCACGCGCGCGTGAACGCCGAGCGTTGCGGCGGCCGCGCGAGCTTCGGCGGCCCGCACTTCGGGGCCGGGCGAAAGCGGCGTCGGTTCGCCGTCGGTCAGATCGATAATGCCGACCTTGAACCCCTGCTTTACGAGCGAGGCCAACGTCCCGCCGCAAGCAATCTCCACATCATCGGGATGCGCCCCGACGGCAATCACATCAAGCTTCAAATCATCTTCGGCCATGGAACACATTCGCGGATCAGAGAAGGAGATAGGGAGATCGGAGGAGATATTGGAGACGGGAGATCGAGCTAATATTTCGGTGCGTGAGCTTCCAAGCCGACGCGCCGAAAGTCGGCCTTGTCCTTGAAAAAAGTGACGAGCAAACCTGTCTTGAGTCCCGCCGCCTTGAGATACGAACGGAGTTGCGAGTAGTGAGCCTTCGTCAACTTCTCCACGGCTTTCAATTCCACAATCAGACTGTCGCGAACCACTAGGTCGAGTCGGTGCCTACCGACGAGTTCGCTGTTGTAGCAGATATCAATTTCGTATTCGGTTTTGAATGGAATCTCGGAATTCTTCAAATCAACAGCTAATGCCCGATGGCAAATATTTTCCAAAAAGCCGGGACCAAGCGCCTTATGGACGCGAATGATGGACGCGATCACCTCCTGCGAAAGCTTGTCGACGGAATAGTCTTTGAGAGGTTCTCGCCCGTCCCGTCTTACCCGATCTCCAGAATCTCCGGCCATCCCCTTCTCTGAAAAAGCTACGCAGCCGGCTTTACGACGGAAAGGAGAAAGGTCGGGTTGAGGGCGTCGAAGCGGATGCGTTCTAGCTGGTGGGTGCCGCGGGCCACGTTAAGCATCCAAACGTTCGCATGGCCGGCCTTGCGTTGAAGCGTGGCTTGCAACTCGGCAAGGTTTTCAATGCTGCCGGTATTGGCGACCAGCCGGCCGCCGGGCTTGAGGCGCTCGTAAGCCAAATCGACCAAACGGCCGATCTCGCGCCCCAGGCCGCCGACGAACACCGCGTCGGGATCAGGCAACGCGGCCCAAGCTTCGGGCGCTTGGCCGAGTACCGGCTGCAAGTTGCGCACCCCGAAGCGCTCGGCGTTCGATACGATCAGCCCGTGATCGCCGGGGTCCATTTCAATGGCGTAGGTCGTGCCGCCGGAAGCGATCTTCGCCGCCTCGATCGCCACGGAGCCGCTTCCCGCGCCGATGTCCCACACAATGCTGCGCGGGCCCAGGTCCATTTCCGCCAAGGCCCAGGTGCGCACTTCGGCCGGCGTGAGCAGCCCCTTCTTCGGCTTGGCTTGCTGGAACATCTCGTCGGGGTTGCCGAACAGCCGCTGGCCGATCGCTTCCGCCGGCCGATCCGGCACGTTCGGCTTGCGCACCAAGATCATGACGTTCAGCGGACCAAACTCTTCGGCGGCGATCTCCTTGAGTTCGCCTTGCGTTACACATTCATCCGGCGAGCCGAGATTTTCGCAGACGTAGGCGGTGAAGTAGTCGATGCCGCGCTCGAGCAGCGCCTTGGCGACGCCCGCCGGCGAATGTTGCTCGCTCGTAAACAGACCGACTTTCTCCGCCGAGCGAATGCGCTCGACCACATGCTCCAGCGTGTGGCTCGCTAGGTTCGTAAGATACGCCTCTTCCCAATTCTCCTTTACGCGCGCAAACGCCAACTGCATGCTGCTCACATGCGGCACGACGTCGAACCGATTCTTGCCGAGCTTTTCGCACAGGAAACGCGAGATGCCGTAGAAGAGCGGATCGCCCGACACAAGCACCACGGCCGTGCCCGACGCGTGCGCCCTCAAGCGGGCGACGACCGGTTCTAAGTTGGCCCCCAACACGACGCGCTCGGCCGACGACTTCGGAATGAGCCCGAGCGTGTGGTCGCCGCCGACCAAGAGCGAAGCGGACGTGATGAGCCCTCGAGCGGCGGCGGTGATGCCGTCGAAGCCGTCGTCGCCGATGCCGATGATGTAGATCTTGCCGCCCGCCTGCGAATCGTTAGCCACGGATTGGTCCTACGAGTGTGAGTACCGCCGCACGTGTCGGCAGTTGGAAATGGCACGGTGAAAAGGCATGGAATAGCGCATTGTTCCTGCCGGGCTCGGGAAGTGTCAAGCGCGGCCGGCTTCACCGCTCGGCGCCGTGCATTGAATCACGCCGTCGGGCGCGGTAGAACGACGAACTTCTCCGAACTGAAACCTCGCACCCTCGCCGCCCGATGAATAAACCTCGCGTACTCATCACGCCGCCGACGCTCGATCGTCACGCCGGTCCGTATTACGACGTCTTGACCGCCGCCGGCTGCGAAGTGATCTATCCCGATCTGCAGGCCGATCTGATGCGGCCGGAGGTGCTCGTCGAGCACTTAAAAGGAATCGATGCCGTGCTTTGCAGCGTCGAGCCGTATTCGCGCGACGTCCTAAATCGCAGCAAACTCCGCTGCGTCGCCCGCGTCGGCGTCGGGTACGACTCGGTCGACGTGGCGGCCGCCACCGACTTCGGCGTGCCGGTTTGCATCACGCCGGGCACCAATGAAAACTCCGTGGCCGAACAGGCGTTCGCCTTGATCTTCAGCGTGTTTCGCGAGATCGCCGTGCGCGACGGCGAGATTCGGGCCGGCGGCTGGCGTCGCAACAGCGTCCGCCGATTGGCCGGCAACACCCTCGGGCTGGTCGGCCTCGGCCGCATCGGCAAGGCGATGGTCCCCCGCGCGCACGGCCTGGGGCTCAAGGTCGTCGCCTACGATCCCTATGCCGACCAGACGTTTGCCGCGACGCACGACATCCGCCTTTGCACGTTTGAAGAATTGCTCGCCGTATCCGACGTCGTGAGCCTGCACATGCCCTGCACCGCCGAAACGACCGACCTCATCAATCGGCGCTCGCTCGGCCTGATGAAGCGCGATGCCGTATTGATCAACACCTCGCGCGGCGGACTCGTCGATGAAGACGCGCTCTTCGAAGCCCTCGCGGAAGGTCGCATTTTCGGCGCGGGCCTCGACGTGCTCAAGCAAGAACCCCCGCCGAAGAACCATCCGTTCTTCGCGTTGAAGAACGTGACGCTTGCGCCGCACATGGGGGGCATCGATCAAACCGCGCTCGACGCCATGGCCAAGCTCGCGGCCGAGTGTATCGTGAAACTAAGCCAAGGCGAAAACCCCGCGGGGTGCGTCGTCAATTCGCAGATTATGCCCGGTTGGAAGTGGTAGACCGCCGGGCCGTCGAGTTAGAATGCGAGCCTTCTTCGTAGCCGCGCAGGCACGTTGATTCCCGCCTTCCTCGAGACCCCGCCGATGCAAGTCGTTCGCGTCGCTTGGGCGACTACGATTCTCGCCGCCCTCGTCACGTTCTCGCTCTCCGACGCGCTCCGTGCCGCGGAACCGGTCGACGATATCGTCTCGGCGCCGCTGTCGCCGGAAGAATCGCGCCGGGCGATCGTCGTGCGGCCGGGCTTCACGGTCGAACTCGTCGCCCATGAGCCGCTGGTGGTCGATCCCGTGGCCATTGCCTGGGACGCGCAGGCCCGGCTGTGGGTCGTCGAAATGAACGACTATCCGCTCGGGCTCGACGGCCAAGGCAAGCCCGGCGGCCGCGTGAAGATTCTCACCGACGACGACGGCGACGGACGTTACGACCGCGCAACGACGTTCTTGGAAGGTCTGAAGTTTCCGACCGCCGTATTTCCCTGGCGCGACGGGGCACTGGTCTGCGCCGTACCAGAAATCCTTTTTGCGCGCGACACCGACGGCGACGGCCGAGCCGACGAGCGCCGCACGCTCTACACCGGCCTGCATGTCGGCAACCCGCAGCATTTGGCCAACGGCCTGCGCTGGGGGCTCGACGGCTGGATCCATTGCGCCAACGGCGCGACGAAAACCTCGGTGAAGTCGGTGCTCACGGGCAAGGAAGTCGACGTCGGCACGCGCGACTTCCGCATCCATCCCGGCACGGGCGATATCGAACCGCTGGCCGGGCGATCGCAATGCCTTCGCGAGAGCGACGATTGGGGCAACTGGTTCGGCAGTTCCAACAGCAACCCGCTCTACCACTTTCCGCTCGAAGAGCGTTATCTGCGTCGCAATCCGCACGCCGTTTATCCGCAGATTCAACAAGACGTCTCGGAAACGCCCGGTGCATCGCAGGTGTTTCCGGTGAGTCGCACCGTCGCGCGGTTCAACGATTTGAGCCGAGCCAATCGCTTTACGTCGGCCTGCAGCGCGACGATCTACCGCGATGAACTTCTGGGACGCGAATTCTACGGCAACTCATTCGTATGCGAACCGGTACACAACTTAATCCATCGCGAAATCCTCACGCCGGTCGGCGCAACTTTCACCAGCCGCAAGCCTGCCGACGAAGCCCGCACGGAGTTTCTCGCTTCCAGCGACAATTGGTTCCGCCCCTCCATGGTGCGCACCGGCCCCGACGGCGCTCTGTGGATCACCGACATGTACCGCTTGGTGATCGAGCATCCCGAATGGATTCCGAAAGATTGGCAAGCTAAGCTCGACCTCCGCGCCGGCAGCGACAAGGGGCGCATCTATCGCGTCTATCCGTCGGCGCTGAAGCCCTGGCCGATCGAAAAGCTTCACGACCTCGGGCCGAAGGAACTCGTCGCCAAGCTCGCCGGCGGCAACGGCGTCGTGCGCGAACTCGCCATGCAACTCCTCGTCGAGCGTTATACGGGGCACACAACCCGCACGCCGGAAGTCGGGCAGGTCGCCGATGCTTTGAACGCAGTCTTCCGCGAATCGGCGCGGGCAACGGCCCGGCTCGACGCGCTCTGCACCCTGGCGCTGCTCGACGACGAACTCGACACGCTCGTCCTCCGCAAGGCCTTGGCCGACGAACACCCGGCCGTGCGGCGCTGGGCGTTGCGACTCGTCGACGCGGAGTTTCTCAAGCTCGACAAGCAATTGCTCCCCGCCGTGCTCGCCGCGGCCCGCGATCCGGATGCGGGCGTACGACTCCAAGCGGCCTGCGCGTTGGGCGACATCGACGACGAGCGATGCGCCGACGCGTTGGGACGTCTGGCCGTCGTCGACTCCGATCCTTTCCGGACGGCCGCCGTGCAAAGTAGCCTGACGAAGAAGAATATCGCCGTCGCGGCGGCGGCGGGCCTCGACGAACTCATGCAATCCACCGACAAGCGACCGGCCGTCGCCCCGTTCGTCGACGCCGCGGCGGGCTACCAATCGCCCGAGGCGCTGGCCGTCGTAATTTCCGCCGCCGTATCGCACCCCGTCGGAGTCAATGTGGAAGGCATCAGTGAACTGTTTGCCGGTCTGACACGGCATCGGCTGACGCCCGAGAAGTTGCGAGAGTTCAAAAACCCGGCGCTCGACAAGCAACTCGACGGACTAGCGCGCGCGTTTCAAGGGGCGCGCGAGCGGATCGCCGACGAGAATCCTCGCGGCGACAACGTCGGGCTTCGTCAGTCGTCGATGCGGCTGCTCGGCTTCGAGCCGGCGCGTCAGGCGGACGACGTGCGACTGCTGGCGAAGTTTCTCACTCCGCAAACCGCCGATCATCTCCAACAGGAAGCGATTGCCGCTCTCACGAGGTTCTCCACGCCGGAAGCCGCCGAAGCGTTGCTCGGCCGTTGGAGCAGCTTCCCGCCCGCCCGCAAGGCGCAAGTGCTCGACGCTTGCCTCAGCCGCAAAGATTCGACCAAACAATTGCTTGAAGCCGTCGCCGCGAAGCGCATTCCCGCCGCGGAGATCGACGTGACCCGTTCGCAACAACTGCTGACGCACGCCGACCCGGGCATTCGCGAACTTGCCGCACGAGCGTTGGCCGCGACCGTCAACAAGGACCGACGCCGCGTGATCGACGAATACCAATCGGCGCTGACGCTCGCCGGTGATTCGGCGCGCGGACGGGAAGTGTTTACAAAGTCTTGTGCGACCTGTCACAAGCTCGGCGAAGTCGGACATGCCGTCGGTCCCGATCTGGCGGCGCTATCCGATCGTCGGCCGGAAACGTTGCTGGTGTCCGTGCTCGATCCCAATCGCGGCGTCGAATCGAAGTTCTTGGCGTACACCGCCGAAACGTCGGCCGGCCTCACCTTCACCGGCTTGCTCCTCTCCGAAGGAACGAACGACGTAACGCTCGCGCTAGCCGACGGGCGTAGGCAATCGATTCTCCGCAGCGAACTCGAATCGTTTGCGAGCACGGCCAAGTCGTTCATGCCCGAAGGGCTGGAAAAGGACCTCCCTCCGCAAAAGCTGGCGGATGTGCTGGCCTTCGTTGCAGCCACGCGCCCGACGCGTAAGACCTTTGCCGGCAATACGCCGCAGATCGTCAAGCCCGAGGCCTTGCGGGGCGAGTTTTACCTGCTGCCGGAACACGCCGAAATCTTCGGGCCGTCGCTCGTTTTCGAACCGAAGTTCTCCAACCTCGGCTATTGGCAAAGCGCCGCCGATCGGGCCGAATGGGAACTGGAAGTCGCGAAGGCCGGCCCCTATGACGTTTGGCTGGAGTATGCGCTGCCGCCAGGCGCCGGAGGAGAATTTGTGCTGGAGGCGACCGACTCCCGCTTGCGCGGCCGGAGCGCCGCGACCGGTTCCTGGGAGCGCTACAACACCGTCGCACTCGGACCGCTCACGCTCGCTGCGGGTCGACAACGCTTGGTCGTTCGAGCCGAGGGCGCTCCGAAGGAAGCTCTCTTCGACTTGAAATCAGTGCGGATCAAACCGCGCAATTAACAATGTGGATTGGGTTGTGTGCCGCTGCCTGCTTGCCCGGCAGTGCGACCGGAAGTTGGATTTAAACCTTTGAGATATTCCATGATGCTCGTCCGCCGGCGAATCCTGTTCCTCACCATTTTGGCCGTTGTTTTATGCAACGTCACTTTCGCATTCGCCGCCGACGAAGAGGATGAAGACGAACCGAAGGTCGCGCCGGGCCTCGTCGCTACGTTCGCAACACGCGACCTTGCCGCGCCGGTCGCGGCACGCATCGACAACGAAGTGCAATACGTGTGGGGCGCCGCTCGGCCCGATCTGCGTTTGCCCGCCGGTCCGTTCGTTGCGCGCTGGCAAGGGCTCCTTTTCACGCAAGCAGCGGGCGACTACCGATTCCACATCTATGCCGGCGGAGGGCGCGTCGAACTGAAGCTGAAGGGGCAACCGCTGCTTGCCGTCGAAGCGGCGGAACCGGCCTGGCATGTCAGCGAGCCGGTCAAGCTCGGCTACGCCCACTCGCCGTTGGAGTTGACGTTTCAAAAGACCGGTGCCGACGCCGTACTGAAGCTTGATTGGAGCGGTCCGCAATTCGCCGTCGAACCGATTCCCGATCGGCACCTCTTTCACGACCCCCAGCAAACGCCAAGTTCGGCGTTCGACGAAGGGCGCTCGCTCGTGCGCATGCTCCGCTGCGCGGCCTGCCACCAAATACCGACGGAGCAAGACCGCCTGCCGGCCCCGGCGCTGACGCACCTCCGCGGCAACCTGCACCCGGAGTGGATCGTGGACCATTTGACGACCTCCGCCACCCCATACCAGCCCCGACGCGCAAGCGAGGGGACTTCGGCGGATGACGCGTCGCGAACGCCCCCCTCACCCCCGGCCCCTCTCCCGCAAGGGGCGAGGGGAGATACGGCGCTCACGCGCCGCATGCCGCATTTCGCTCTCTCGCAAGTCGACGCCGAGGCCCTCGCCGCCTACCTGCTTGATGCCTCCCAGCCGTCGCCGGAGGTAAAGCTTCCCAAAGTACAGGCCGACGAACCGAAGCCGGCCGCCGCCGCGCCGGTGCATCTCGATCCGCGCGCCGCGGAGGAAGCCAAACGCGTCAAAGCCAAAGCGAAAGCGCGCACTTCCGCCAGCGTGCGCGAAGGAGAACTCTTGGCTCGCAGCGTCGGCTGCTTGGCCTGCCATACGATCGGTTCGCTCGGCACGGCGACCCTCTTCACCGGCGGCGACCTCTCGACCATCGCGCAAAAGCGTCCCGCCGAGTTTTTTCTGCGCTGGCTCGACAATCCGTCGGCGCTCAATGCGCAGCACCGGATGCCGGTCTTCAAATTGTCAAAGCTGGAACGCGACGATCTGACGGCGTATTTGAGCACGCTAAGAGTCGCCAACGCCCCTGCGACGACACACCAGCCCCGACGCGCAAGCGAGGGGACTTCGGCGGATGACGCGTCGCGAACGCCCCCCTCACCCCCGGCCCCTCTCCCGCAAGGGGCGAGGGGAGATAAGAAGACGGAACCCAAGAGCGACAAGGCGCTCGTCGAGCGCGGGCGCAAACTGTTTGTCTCGCAATCGTGCACGGCCTGCCATCGCGGACCGGTCGAATTGCCGCCGGCTAACGCCGCGCCGGCCCTGACCGCGTCGCGCATCGCGCAGTTCGGCGACGATCCGGCTTCCTCCTGTTTCGGCGAACCGCGCGCCGAGAAGCCGAGGCCCGGATACCGCCTCGATGCGCGACGAAGGCAAGCGATCGTCGAGTACCTCCACATGGCGATGGCGCCCGAGACAAGCGAATCGCTCGCGCTCGACGATCGCTTCGTGCTGCAAGAGCGTAACTGCACGGCCTGCCATGCCCGCGGCCTGGGGCCAGGGCTCGCCGGCGAAGCGCCGCGCATCACGGCGGCCGAACCGGAACTCTTGGCCGTGCAGCCGGCGCTGCTGCCGCCGTCGCTCAACGGCGTCGGCGACAAACTCACCGAAGCCGCTCTCGATGACGCCCTCCTCTTAAAGCACAATCCGCTGCGCCCTTGGCTTCGTGTACGCATGCCGAAGTTCCCGCTGGCCGCGGCAGAACTTGCGTCGCTAAAGGGACATCTCGTCAACCACGATCGCATTCCCGACCTGCCGCCGCCGCCCGAGGCCGCAACGGCCGGCGACGACGAAACCGCCCAACGTCTCGCGGCCCGCCGTCTGGTGACGGCCGACGGCTTCGGCTGTACGAGTTGCCATAAGATCGGCTCGTCGGAACCGGCCGGCATCACGAACATCGCGGCCCACGGCACCGACCTCACGCTCTTGGGCGACCGCATTCGCAAGCCGTGGTTCGACCGTTGGGTTCGCAATCCCTCGCGTATCATTCCCCGCATGGAGATGCCGGCGATCCAACTACCGGTCAAGGGAGTGATGCACGACGACGTCAACCTGCAACTGGCGAGCGTTTGGAAAGTGCTCAACGAGCCCGGCTTCACGCCGCCGCTGCCGAACCCCGTGCGGATCGTCCGTTCGCGCAACGTGCCCGGCATTAAGGAACGGGCCAACATTCTGACCGACGTGTTCGTAGTCGACGGCAAAACCTACGACAGCGCGATCGTGATCGGCTTGCCGAACCGGCACAACGTGCTGTTCGACTTGGAAACGAATCACCTCGTCGCGTGGTGGACGGGCGATACGGCGCTGCAACGGACAAAAGGAAAAAGTTGGTACTGGGAAGTCGGCGGAGCGATGGTCCTTGCCCAGGACAGCGTCATCAAAGACCGATCGATCGCCTCGGAACTGCGCAAGCAAAATCGCGACCCGAACAGCGACGCCGAAGAAGGCCCATTTCCGACGTCGCAGAATCTTGCGCTGCTGGATCAGTTTGGGCATTCCGAAAATGGAGTCGACCTGAATTATCGCCTGTCGTTCGACGCTTCGTCGGCGAATGCCGAGCCAAACTTGACGGTACGGCAAAGCTTCGCGCCGATCGCCGGCGGATTCCGACGGCGTTGGGAAGTTCAAGGCAAGACTTCGCTTCCGCAACTCGCCTTGCTTGTAGCGGCCGGCAAACTGTTTCAGTTCGGCGACAACGATCGGTCCGTGGTCGCCGCGAGCCTGCCGGGCAAACCTCGCTTGATACTGCGATCGCCGGGAAATTGGCGCATCGACGCCGATGGCGGCGTTTTCGTCGATCTCGCAACGGCCGAATCGACCGTCATTGAAATCGACTACCTCGTCGACCTCCCCGTCGACACGTTTCCCGTGGAAATGCCCGCTGTGCCGAACCCGCCTGCCGTAAAGATCAACGTCGTTCCCGGCTTCGAAGCGGTGCAGCTGCCGCTCGGCATTGCCGAAATGCCGACGGGCCTCGCTTGGCGCAAAGACGGTTCGCTCGTGCTCACTTCGCTCAAGGGGCGCGTAATCGTAGCGCGCGACACGAACGGCGACGGCCTCGAGGATCAACTCCAAACCGTCAGCGACGATCTCGCGGCGCCGTACGGGATCGCCGTCGCCGAAGAAGACGGCCGCGAGGTTCTCGACGTCGTCAACAAGTATGCCCTACTCCGCCTCTTTGACGACGATGCCGACGGCTACTACGAACGCTCCGTCGTCGCCGCGAGCGGCTGGGGACACACGGAAGACTATCACGATTGGGCGGTCGGACTGCCGAAGATTCCCGGCGACAAGCTTGGCTATTACGTCGGCCTGCCGTGCCAGCAAGACGATCGCGCGCCGGCCAAGGCGGCGCTGCGCGGTCAAGGGCTCCGGCTCCTCGCACGTACGCCGACGCTCGATGACCCGCGCCGTTTCACCGTCGAACCGTTCTGTGGCGGCTTGCGCTTCCCGATGGGCCTGGCCGTGAACAAGGCCGGCGACCTCTTTGCGAGCGACAACCAAGGAAACTACAACCCGTTTAACGAGATCAACCACCTCGTCGACGGCAAGCGCTACGGCTTCATCAACAAGCTCGAAGCGAAGCCGGGCTTTTCGCCGCCGGTGGAATCGCCGGCCGTCGATCTGCCCCACCCCTGGACTCGCAGCGTGAACGGAATTTGCTTTCTCGACACTCCGGACAAGGTGCGCGCCGCGCGCAAGGCCGCCGGCGAAAGCGAAGACCTCTTCGGTCCCTTCGAAGGACACATGCTCGGCTGCGAGTTCAATTACCGCTCGCTGTTTAGGATGGCGCTCGAACAAGTCGACGGGGTCTATCAAGGATCGGCGTTCCCCCTCAACGAGTTCCCCGCAGTAGGCCAAGCGACCTTTGAAGGCCCGACGGTGTGCGAAGTCGCCCCGGACGGCGACCTCTACATCGGCAATCTCCAAGACAGCGGCTGGGGCGGCGGTCGCAACACAGGCTCGCTCGTGCGCATGCGACCGAGCGGCGAACTTCCGGCCGGCATGGCCGAGATCCGCGCCGAAACCGACGGCTTCACGATTCTGTTCACGCAACCCGTCAGCCGCGAAGCGGCGGCCGAGCGCGCCGCCTACACCATCGAAATGTTCCGCCGGATTTCCACGCCGCAGTACGGCGGCAACGACGTCGACCGCCAATCCGTCAAGGTGTTGCAAGCCCGGGTCGCCGACGACGGCCGGAGCGTGCGTCTCACCGTCGACAAATTGAAGCCCGGCTTCGTCTACGAGTTCCACTTGGCGAATCTCGCCCCGCGGGCTCCGACGGGGGAAGCGAAATTCTTTCCGGCCGAAGGCTTCTACACGCTGAAACGGCTGATTCTTCGATAAACTCGGCTCATCTCGGTCTCGGGTACTTTTCAGAAAGGGAGATGTGGGGATGATGGGAGGTAAAGGGGAGGAAAACTATCAAGGGTACCGCCGTACCTAATTGCAGGTTTCTCTTTCAAATCCCCGACATCTCCGCCGTATCCCCCGATCTCCTTCTCTGATTCTCAAGCCGCCATGTCCGACCAGCCGCAGTTCTTGTTCATGACGTGTCAGGTCGGCGCCGAGCCTACGCTCAAGTCGGAAATGGCTCGCTACCGCCCGAACTTCCGCTTCGCCTATTCGCGGCCGGGTTTTCTCACGTTCAAGCTTCCCGACAAGCACCACCTCGCGGACGACTTCGAACTGCATTCGGTCTTTGCCCGCGCATACGGTTTCTCGCTCGGCAAGGTGGCGGTCGCCGACGATCCGGCCTCGGCCGTGGCCGAAGTTTGGCGTTTAGCGGGCGAGCGCCCGTTCAAGGCTTTGCACGTTTGGCCCCGTGATCGACTCGCGCCCGGCGAACGCGGCTACGAAGTCGGACAGACCGACGAATCGCGGGCGGCGGAAATCATGTTGCGCTCGGCGGCACCGGCGAAGTTCGACGCGCTCCACAAAAAGCGCATCACGCAACCGGGCGACCTCGTGCTCGACGTGATCGTGATCGACCCCAAGCTCTGGTGGGTCGGCTACCATCGCGCCGGAAGTCCCGCCTCGCGCCGCGCCGGCGGCTTGTACGACGATATCGAGCTGCCGTACGAAGCCGTATCGCGGGCGTATCTCAAGATGGAGGAATCGCTCCGCTGGTCGAAGTTGCCGGTGCGCAAGGGCGACCACGCGGCCGAAATCGGCTGTGCCCCCGGCGGCTCGTGCCAAGCGTTGCTCAAACGCGGCCTTCTGGTCACAGGCATCGATCCGGCCGAAATGCATCCGGCGGTCCTCGATCATCCGAACTTCCGCCACCTGCAAATGCGCGGCGGCGACGTGAAGCGGCGAGAGTTTCGCGACGTCCGCTGGCTCATGACCGACATGAACGTGACGCCGACTTACACGCTCGACACGGTCGAAGGCATCGTGACGCATCGCGAAGTAAATATCGAAGGACTGCTGCTGACGCTCAAGCTGCTCTCGTGGGAATATGCGGAACATGTTCCGGAATTCGTCGCGCGCGTGCAAAGCTGGGGCTACGACCATGTGCAATGCACGCAACTACAGCACAATCGACGAGAATTCTGCTTGGCGGCCATGCGCGGCGACGGCGCGCCGCCGGTCGCGCCATTACAGGAACGCGCCGAAGAGAAGCTGAAGCGGCTGGTGAAACGAAAGGCGTCGCCGGCCGACAAACGGGGCAAAGTGAAGAGTCGAGCGGCGGGCGCAAAGCCCGCTGCTCGCCCGAAGCGAACAACGCATAAGCCGCCGGACGAATAGTCCCGAGAACTAGACCATTTCTTCGACTTCTTCGCCCGCGCTGACGGTGATTTCGCCGCCGTCTTCCAATCGGCGTACGATATCGACGACCTGTTGCTGCATCTGCTCGACGGCCGAGCGCTTGACCGGGCCGAGATAATCCATTTCTTCCTTGAGCATTTCGGCGGCTCGCGTCGACATGTTGCCGAGCACCTTTTGGCGAAGCTCGTCGCTCGCGGTTTTGAGAGCCAGAGCCCACTGCGAGTTTTCGACGTTCTTGAGCACCGTCTGGATATCCTTGACGGCGAACTTCGCGATATCTTCGAACACGAACATCCGTCGGCGAATCTCCTCGACGAGGTCCGGATCTTCCTGAGCAAGATTTTCGAGCAAGGCCCGCTCCGTGGCACGATCAGCGACGTTGAGAATCTCGGCGACCGATTCGACTCCGCCGGCCGTTTCGAAGGATTGGCTCGTGATGCTCGACATCCGATGCTCAAGCCCTTTTTCGACCTCCTGAATGATCTCGGGGCTCGTCTGGCCCATGCGCGCAATGCGTCGCACGACCGCCAACTGTCGATCGCCGGGCAGTCCGGCGATGACTTGCGCCGACTTTTGCGGCGCGAGATGTGAGAGAATCAATGCGATCGTCTGCGGATGCTCGTCCATAATGAACGTGAGCAAATGCGTGGCGTCTATTTTCTGCAAGAAGGCGAACGGTAACGCCTCGATTTGCTGACGGACGTTTTCGAGCGTGCTGTTAGCGTTTTTGCCCAAGGCCTTTTCGACGAGGCTTTTGGCCAGATCAAGGCCGCCGGTGCTGCTACCGTAGGAATTCGGGTTTACGTCGGCAAACTCGCGAATCATGTTCGCTTGTTCTTCGCCGGCAATATGGCCGAGTCGGGCGATTTCGATCGAGACGAGTTCCACTTGCTTGGGGTGGAGCTTCGAAAGGAGTTGCGCCGCTTCTTCTTCGGGCAAGCTGGCCAACAACACGGCGGCTTTGCGAATTTCTGCGGTTGCCACGGCGACTCGCTCCCTGAGTTCTGCGGACTTATCGACGTCGGCGGAAGCGCACCGTCAAGCGCAGTCCTTCTCCACGGCTCCCAGCCGTCGCGACCGTCAAAGTCGCCGTCGTCTCGCGCATGATCGGACGTCGGGCGGTCGCGGCATGAATAATTCGCGGCGGAATCGCGACGTCATGCCGGCGACTTCATTGCCGGCGGGACGAGCAACCCAATTTATCGAAGAACTAAGCCGTCACCGCGGCCGGAACTTCCGAGAGTCCGACTTCGACCGTAAGCGGTCCCCAATCGGAATCGAACGGAATGACGATCGGCGTGACGTTCGACGGGAAGCGAACTTCATGACCAAGCCCGGTGATGACGTTGGGCAGACTGATCGAGAGCTGCATGTGCTCAAGTTGCGCCTTGGCGCCCCCCGCGACCATATTCGTAAGCTCGCCGACGGCGTCGATGACGTCGCTGTTGATCTCCGTCATATCCGTAAGCAGCATCGTGCCGGCGGCTTGCAGCGCCACGTTGCTGGAGAAGCTGAGCACCACGGTCCCGACGGCGTTACCCGAAAGACCGATCACGCCGCTAATGTCGAACTGCGGCTTCGTATTGCTCTTGAGGCTCGGTACGCCGCGTCGAATTTCACAGCCCAACACCGTTTGAAAGGCGTTCACGGCAGAGGTGATGAACGGGTTAATGTATTCGGCCTTCATGCAATCCTCTCGGCAACCGCGATTCGTAGAAGGTACTCGGAATTTCGTCGAAGCACGAACGCCCGAATGCCGACACGCGGGCCGGGATAGGGATTCGACCACAAACCTACATCACGGCGGTGGGGCGTCAAAATCCAATGTTGTAATCCGCACACGGCGGCAATCCACCGCGGCGCGGACGATGGCCGACGGCGAGGATTGTAACGGTCATGCCGCACGCAAACCGCGAGCAGTACCGCAGTCCTGTGAGAAGCCGTGGAACGTTCCAGAATCTTGAGCATGCGCTTTAGTGAAAGCTAGAGTTGACGCGGACGAATTCGCGCCACGCTCCGACGGAGGGTGTCCTGCGGACTTCGCACACTACTATTCAGGTTCAGTTCCATGTTCTCCGAACGTCGCAAAAACTTTCGTTCGCCGGTCGTCGGCACTCGGGAAGCGAATATCATCTTCGGCAAGACCAATTTGTCCGTGCGACTCATCGACGAGTCGGCCGGCGGACTGAAGGTCACGTCGGAGGCGATGCCTAGTTTCACCGAAGGCGCGCAGGTGGAACTAGAGACGGACGACGGCGATCTGTACCGGATGGAAGTCATCCATATCGAACAACGGGGCCTCTGCTCCCAGATCGGCCTACGGCGGCTGCAAACCCTGACGCACAACGGCAAGAACGTCGACGCCGGACCGCAGAGGGAGCCTCGGAAAGGCCTGCGAGTCGCGTTGTTCGTCGGCATCGGGTTGCTCGTCGGCATGGGTGCTCAAGCGGAGCCGATTCGGCGACAACTCGTCAAAGTGCCGGGCTTTTCCAAAGTTTTCAGCGCGCCGGACGACAAAGGCGGCCCGGTCGGCCCTAAGATCAGCGCCGGGCTGCGGGATCGCCTTCGTCATAGCTTCGACATCGACTTGTTCAGCGAACCCGAAATGTCGGTGCTACTGCGGTTACGGCCCGAGCAACAGGGCAAGATCACGAGCGTGATTCAAGCCAAGAACTCGGTGCTGAAGCCGAGCGTGCCGAAGTCGCAACAAGCGGCCATTTTGTACATTACTCAAATGGCCATGCTCGGCGTGCTCGACACCGAACAAAAGTACCGCCTCGAGTCGTTGATGGAGCACACGATCGGCGCGACCGATCTGCTGCAAAAGCTCGTCATGCAGTATTGGCCGACCGCAGACGCCGAAGAGTTGTATCGCCGACTTGGCGCTCCGGCCCTAGCGCTTCCGCAAATGGCCGAGCATCTCAAGATGGATGAAAAGCAACTTCGCGCCATTCGCACGATCATCGACGAAGCGCTCGACAAATCCGAGCACCTTTATCGACAAGGGAAGGCGGACAACGCCGACAGTCAACTCCTCATCGAAGCGTTCGGCTATCTCGACGACGCCCAGCAAAAGTGTTTGGCGGTGCTCAATCCCGAACAACGGTCGATCGTCGAAAGCCTGAGCGAGAAAAAGTAAGCCAAGCGGCTATCGGACGCATTTAAAGCGTGCGATCGTAGACCCCTTCTTGCCCTTCGCATTCGTCGACGATGACGCGCAGCCGCTCTGGCCGATATCCCGATGCGGCCGCGAGACGAGTGAGCAACGATTCGGCAATGTGCTTTGCCAACAGTTCCGCCGTGGTTTGCACGAGAGGCAGGAGCACGCAATCTTGTCGGGGAAAAACCCACCGGCGATCTTCGAAACGGACGACGACCTCACGCTCGTCCGCCTCGACGCGAATCCGCGGATGTTGCGTCGGCAGCAGCATGTGGTGGTCGAGCTCCAATACGATCGCTTTGAGCGTATCGCGCAGCGCAATAAAATCGACGACGTATTCGTTCTCATCCAGCGGGCCGAATACTTCGACGGCCGTGCGATAGTTATGGCCGTGCAAACGTTCGCAAATATTTCCCGCGAACGTGATGAAATGCGCCGCCGAAAAGACGAGTTCCGTCTTCCGCAGCCGAACTGAATACGACTCTTGCGGCATTGCTCACGACTCCCGTGTCAAACTGACTCTCAATTATAGCTGAAGCGGTCGCGGAACTCCGCCGGTCAGCAACAAGACAAATAACGCCGCGGCGATTAGATCAGCCGTCGTGCCGGGGTTGCGACGATGCCCGTCGCTGCGCAGCCAGAAATCAAAGTCGGCAAGCGACTGATGAAACGCCTCTTCGCCGAACTCGGCGGCCTGTAAAACTTGATCGGCTCCCTCGGCGACTTGCTGCGCCATGCCGGCGCCGCACTTGCGGGCAATGAGCGAGTCGGGTAGCTGCCGCAGTAAGTGGAGTTGCGTACGGATGACGGCGTCCGACAGGCCGCGGCCCGCGGCGATTTCCTGTTCCAGATACGGCACGACGAGATCAAACAAGTCGGCGAAGCCGTTCACATACTGCCGGGCAATCGCGTCGCGATCCGCGGCCAGCCGCATGGCGTGCAACAGATCGGCGGGGGGCGATTCGGCGACGTCGGCCTCGTCCACACGCCCCATGCCGCCCGGATTCGCCAACCCGATCGCGGCATAAACCTGCGCTGCGTCATCCCGATTCAAATCGGCCAGCACGCTGCGAAGCCCGACTCGAAGCAGATCGGGCGAACGTCCGGCGGTCGTCGCGGCAGCCAACGGAGCGAACAGCAGCACGATCCCGAGGTTGACGTTAGTCGCCGTGAACCGACGCGTTGCGGCCACGGCGTTGTAAACGGATTGCCCGACGGGCGCGCCGGACGCTGCTCGTTGCATGGCCGGCCCGATCGCCACGGCGGCGGCGGCGAAGTCGGCGAAAGTAAGGTCGGCGAAGTCTGCGCCGCGATGCACGTTACCCGGCTTCGGCACAATCACTTCGAGCAAGCATGCGAGCGTCGCACATTGGCCGACGTCGAGCGGCGAAGTCCCGTCGAGTGCCGTCGCAAGATTCACTCTCCTACCCCCGCCGCCAGACTCCCCACCGGCCCCTTTTCGCGCGCGAGAAACGTGCTCAACAGCGGCACAATTTGCTCATACGCATCTTCAATGACGTAATGTCCGGCGTCGGCGAACCGGTGGACCTCGGCCTGTGGAAAAAAGCGGCGAAAACGCTCGAGAAACTTCGGCGTGAAGCACCAATCGCGCATGCCCCACGCCAACATGACCGGCTTATCCGACAACCGAGCCAACCCCGCTTCAACGCCGGTCAGCGTCGCATAGCTCGGGTGGGTCGGAGCCAGCGGAATGTCCTGCACAAATCGATGCACGGCTACGCGATGTTCGTAATTGTCGTACGGCGCTAAGTAGCCGGCCCGCACTGCCGCTGTGAATCGCTCCGGCTTTTCCGTGGCCATCACCAGCGCCGCACGGGCGAAAAGATTCAACCCGCGCACGCCCCAGGCGCCGAGGCCCGGAATACGGCAAACGCGTATGCGCCACGGACAACGCTCGCCGTGGAATGCTCCGGTGTTGAATAATGCCAAACGCGTGAACCGCTCCGGCATCTGCCCCGCCGCGCCGAGCCCGATGGCCCCGCCCCAATCGTGGGCCAGCAGCGTGATGTTGCGCAAGTCGAGCGTTTCAATCAGTTGTCGCAGGTTCGCGATGTGGTCGGCGAGCCGGTACGCATAGTCTTGCGGCTTTTCTGAAAGTCCACAGCCCAGATGATCGAGCGCCACGACGCGCGACTGATCGCGAAACTCGGCGATGATCTTGCGCCAATAGAACGACCAAGTCGGGTTGCCGTGGACGCAAAGCAACGTCGGCGGCGAATCGGAACCGCGGGAGTTCGTCGCAATCGGCCCTTCGTCGAGATAGTGCAGTCGCCCCCCCGGCACATTCAGAAAATGTGAGGTAAAGGGGTACTCATCTTGCCAGTGGTCGCTCACGTACCGAAATTCCAGCAGTTCTGCGACACTGCCCGCCTTGCCGAAAGCGGCGACCGGTCGTGACGATTGTAGGTAGACGAAGGGAAAGTTGGTCGATCCGGCTCATCTTCCCGAGGTTGCCCGCTTTTCTTTTCGCAACCATAGCGGAGAATTGACCAAGTCCCCAGTATATCGACCGGCTAGAACGGCGACCAGCGACGGCTCTGGGCCGTAATTTCGGAGAGCGATCGTGAGCGAGCAAGAGTTTCTTCCCGAGCATTTTCTCAACCGCGAATTGAGCTGGCTGGAGTTCAACCGGCGCGTTTTGGAAGAAGCAGAATCGCCCGACGTTCCGCTGCTGGAGCGCGTGAAGTTTCTGTCGATCTTTAGTTCCAACCTCGACGAATTCTTCATGGTGCGCGTCTCCGGCCTGCGCGAACAGGCGTTTGAAGATGGCGCTCCCCAAGACTACTCCCCCGACGGCCTACGACCGTTGCAACAGTTGGAGCGAATAGCCCAACGCACCAAGGAACTCGTGGCGGCGCAATATCGTTGCTGGAATGAGCAAATCGTTCCGCAACTGGCCGACCAGAAGATCCGCATTCTGACGCCGAGCCAGCTAGCGCCCGAGCATCATGCGATCCTCGATAAGTTTTTCAACGAGCGGGCCTACCCGATTCTGACGCCGATGGCGGTCGACCCCGCGCATCCGAGCCCGCGGTTTCATAACCGCGGCTTGTATTTGGCGGCGCGTTTGCGGCGGCACTCCGGCTTAGGACCCAAGAACCTCTTCGGCGTAGTGCAATTGCCGCAGGTGTTGCCGCGATTGGTGACGCTGAGCCAAGGGGAAGAGCAGCTCTACATTATGCTGGAAGACGCCGTCGGCATGCGACTGGCGGAACTCTTCGGCGGCGCCGAAGTGGTGAACCACACCTACTTTCGCGCGACGCGCGACAGCGATATCGAACTGCTGGAACAAGAAGCCGACGACATGTTGCAGGTGATCGAAGATCGCCTCAAGGCGCGGCAGCGCGGGCAGGTCGTGCGATTGGAAGTTTCCGCCGACGGCGACGAGGAGTTGATTCGCGAAATCGTCGAGCCGGAGAACGTTCGCGAGGGAAACTCCGGCGATGCGTATAGCGAAGTTTATCGCATTCCCGGCCCGCTCGATCTGACGGCGCTCACGGAACTGCTGAAGATGCCGGGGCGCGAGCATCTGCGCGACGTGCCGTTTACGCCGCAGCAGCCGCGCGGCCGCGGCCAACGTGGCAAAGAAGATTTGTTCACGGCCATTCGCCGGCACGACGTTCTTCTCCACCATCCGTACGACGCGTTCGATGCCGTCGTCGAGTTCGTCAGCAAGGCGGCGGTCGACCCGAACGTGTTGGCCATCAAGCAGACGCTCTACCGAACGAGCGGCGATTCACCCGTAACGCGGGCTCTGATCCAGGCCGCGGAGAACGGCAAGCACGTCACGGCGCTCGTGGAACTCAAAGCCAGGTTTGACGAGGAGAACAACGTCGGCTGGGCACGAAAGCTCGAACGGGCCGGCGTACACGTAGTGTTCGGCTTTCTCGACCTGAAAACACACTGCAAGCTTTCCCTAATCGTGCGGCAGGAAGGTCAAACGCTGCGGCGCTACGTGCATCTCGGCACGGGCAATTACAACCCCAATACGGCACTCATCTATACCGACCTGGGCCTGTTTACCGCCGACGAAGAGACGACGGCCGACGCTTCGGCGCTGTTCAATTTGCTCACGGGATATTCGCAAGGGCACAAGTGGAAAAAACTCGTCGTCGCCCCGACCGACTTGCATCGGCGCACGGTCGAACTCATTGAGGAGCAAACGCGGCGCGCCAAAGAAGGCTTGCCGGCGCGGATATTGGCGAAGCTCAATTCACTGGTCGATTATCGCGTGATCGAAGCGTTATATCGTGCGGGCCAAGCCGGCGTGCCCGTCGATCTCATCATCCGCGGAATCTGCGGATTGCGTCCCGGCATTCCCGGCTTCAGCGAAAACATTCGGGTTCGCAGCGTCGTCGATCGGTTTCTAGAGCACAGCCGTATTTACGTGTTTGGCCCGCAAGAAGACTGCCGCATCTACTTGGCCAGCGCCGATTGGATGCCGCGCAATTTCTACCGGCGCGTGGAAGTGATGTTCCCCGTCGAGGCGCCTGATTTGCGAGAGCGCATTCTCGGCGAGATCCTACCGGCTTACTTGCGCGATAACGTGAAGGCCCGGATCGTGCAGCCCGACGGCACGCATACCCGCGTGACGATCGGTGAGCATGAGACGCGACATCGCTGCCAGGAAGAACTGTTGGCGGTTCGCCCCGGCATGCTGCCGATCGAAGCGAACAGCATCGAGTCCAACGGCGCAGCGGCGTTTGCGGCCGCGATCCGCGACTCCTAACGGCCGTGAGTCACACGTTGCGGCGGATCACGCTCTCGGCGAGCCGATGAAGAACGTCGCGCGCCGGTCCCGGCGGCAAGGCCGTGAGATCGCGCTGCGCGGCGAGCGTGAAACGCTGTGCGGCGGCGCGGGCGTAGTTTAAACCGTCGCTCCGCCGGAGCCATGGGTCAAGCAAAGCGCGACGGCCCCCTTCGGCGTCGGCCAGTTGCCGTTGCAGCGCAGATCGCTCATCGGGCGGCAACATGCTTAAGAGCCGAATCAAAGGCAACGTCGGTTTCAGTTGTTCGAGATCGGTGCCTAGCGATTTGCCCGTCAGAGCTTCATCCCCTTCCAGGTCGAGCAAATCGTCGACCACTTGAAACGCCATACCGAGGTTGCGGCCGTAGCCGTCGAGGGCTGCTTCATGTTCGGGCGAAGCGCCGGCATAATGTCCGCCGAGTCGGCAGCAGCAGGCGCACAATTCGGCCGTCTTAGCGTTGATAATTTCGTAGTACTCCGTTTCCGGAAGATCAAGCCGGCCACGGCTATTGATCTGCCGCATTTCTCCTTCGCAGACGATGTTCGTCGAGCGGCCGATCAGCCGACAGGCGTAAGCATCGTCCGTCGTCGCGGCGAGAAAAAATGCGTGACTGAAGAGAAAATCGCCGAGCAATACGCCGGACTTGTTACCCCAGCGGGCGTTGACGGTGTCCAAATGGCGCCGCAGCGCAGCCTCATCGAGCACGTCGTCGTGAATCAACGTCGCGGTATGAATCATCTCCATCACCACGGCCAGCGTAATGTGCGCCGAACCGATCGTGCCGATCGCCGAAGCGGCCAATAGCAAGAGCGCCGGGCGCAGACGCTTGCCGCCGAGGCGAAAACCGTGCTTCACCAATTGATCGACGTAGGGGTCGGCGCTGCGCAACTGTGCGAGGAGCAACTCTTCGACCTTCGCCATGTCGTCACGAATGCCCTCAAAAAGCGAGCCAAACGCACGCTGGGCGCTGTCTTGTCGTTGCACGACGCTGGCCATTCGATGGTCTTCCTTCCGTTGCTATTGCGCCAACATTGGAGAGATCTCGCTGGTCATTTCGACGTCCGATCTTCACGTACGAAATGCCCGCTGCGCCCTCCCGACTTCTCTTCCAGCCGAACTGCGTCGATCGTCATCGTACGATCGACGGCCTTGCACATATCGTAAACCGTGAGCGCCGCCACGCTCACCGACGTGAGCGCCTCCATTTCCACGCCGGTTCGCCCTGTGCAACGGACCGTTGCCTCGATGCCCAGCGTCGCGTCGTCGAGAAACGTAAAGTCCAACGTCACTCCGTCCAGCGGCAGCGGATGACAGAGCGGAATCAGGTCGCTCGTCTTCTTCGCGGCCATGATTCCGGCCAGTCGCGCCACTTCCACGACGTCTCCCTTGCGATGCCCGCGCGTGCGAATTAATTCCAGCGTCGCGGGCTGCATCACCACATGCGCGGAAGCCCGAGCAACACGGACGGTAACCGGTTTCTCCGCCACATCGACCATGCGAGCCGCTCCCGAGGCGTCGAAATGCGTGAGCTCGTCAGTCATAAGGCACATCCGTCGGGCAAGCTATCTGCACCGGTTATCGTATCGACCACGGAATCCGAATGAGCTTGTGAATTCTTTCACACACCACCCTAAAGGCAAAGGGGGTGCGCCGATGTTTGTTTGCTCGCCATGACGGAACTCCTAGCCGCAGCGACAGATACGACTTTCGCCAAGCACGGTTTATTGTAACCGTTGCCGGCACGTCGTCGAGTGGACGGAGGAGCGTTAGAAACTCGTTTCGCCGCGGAGCATCAGCGTATCGGCAGGGTCGAAGCCCGGATACCCGCTGCTGAATTCGATCGAACGGTCGAAAACCCAGCCGAGTTCGAAGCGCGCGTTGAGTCCGTGCGGAACTTTCCGCTCCCAGCCGACGAGCAGCCGAAGATCGGCGTAAGTCATCTTATCGGGAATGTCGCCGGGACGATCGATGGCCCACGTGTTTCCGCCAAACTCGCCGCCGACGTAGACCCAATGCTCAAGTTCACCATTGACGTACGTACGCAGGTAGGCTCGCGGCCGCGGAACGAGGATATCGAAGCGTCGATTCTCCGACGGCTTCCAAATGATGCCGCCGACGGGCACCGCGAGAAAATCGCTTCGGCCCAGATAAAGCCCGCCGACGACGACCTGCACGGTCTCCGTCCAGTTCCACGCCGCCAGGGCGCGCCCGGTGATGCGCCAAGCATCGCTGGAGTCGTTGTTCAAATCGCCGAAGTAACTGGGAGCGATGGCCAAGTCGATCCCCAAACGCGGAGTCGCTTGCTTAAGGTAGCGAAACTCCAATTCGTAATCGCGCAGTTCCGACGGCACCGGCGCCTGCCCCGGTCCGTCGGTGAAATGCGCCGTGAAGGTCGGCGTAAAGAGAATGGGAGAACCTTTGATAAACGGCGGCAACGCAAACGTGAACTGATGCGAAAGTGAGGTCATGCCGAACCCGTCGGCGCCGAAACGCGGCAGGTAGGTGGCGCGCCCGAGGCTCTGCTGAAAGATGCCCGACTTTGCGCCGGGCGGAATATAGGTCGGCCGCAAACTGAACAGCGGAGCCGGAGGCGGCTCGGCGAGGAGCGTCGGTCCGGAGGGTTGCGGAACGGCGTAAGGGGGCAGCGGCACCAACTCTTGCTTGCCTTCGGCCGGCGGATTGAGCGAAATCAGTCGGGGCGTGACTTCCACCGGAGCTAGGCCGAGCAACGACGCGGGAGTTCGCGACGCAATGGCCTGAGCATCGCGCGGGGCGTCGTACCGGCTCGGCAAATTAAAGAAGGCGGCATCGCCGGCCGCGACGTCTTCGCGCCACGCGGAATGGGTCGGAATGGCCGTCGGCGGCCCGGAAAGTTGCGCTATTGCGAGGTCGCCGATCGCAATTTCCAAGAAACAGCAAGCCGCGGCAAACCATACTTTCGCCGATCGAAGAACGCCCGCGTCCATACTTCACCGCCTGCTCAGTAGGTGAAGCCGGTGCGAATCATGACGCTATCGTCGGGAGAGACGGAAGGCTGGCCGCTGAGATACAGAATGTCGCGGTGGAAAACGTAGCCGATTTCCGCGTGGGCACGGAGCCGAGGCCCCGTTCCTTCGACGCCGATGTAAATCCGGTAATCGTTGTAGTTGATGACGTCGTGTGCGCCGTTGGAGTGAGCGATGGACCACTGACCGCCGCCGTACTCTGCTCCGAGATAGCCCCAGATATCGTAGTTGTTCCAATTGGCGACACGTTGCGCCAGCTTCGGCTGGGGAAACAACAGTTCGAAGCGAGCGTCGTCGTGCGGTTTCCAGATGAAGCCGATGGCCGGCAGAATCTTGACGTTGAGCCGATCGAGATACACAACGCCCAATACGCCTTGCAACTGCGGACTAAACGTCCATGTGCCGACGCCGCGCCCGAGAATACGCAGGCTCGTATGATCCGTGTAGGAGAAGTCGGAATAGACGCCGAGGCTCAAGGCAAGATCGGCGCCGAGTCGCTCATTGAACTGCGGCTTCCAGCTGAGTTGGCCGTAAGCGTCGTACACGGTGGGAGGAATGTCCGACGCGACCGGCCGGTTCGGTCCTTGAAAGAAATGGAAGTTAAAGCCCGGTGTAAAAAGAATCGGCGCCATGTTCGGGTTTCCGAAAAACGGAAATGCCAACGAGGTCATGAGGTCGAGGTCTTGAACGCCGAACGCATCGTTGCCGCCGCCGCGATTGATCCAGGTATAGCGCATGCCGATATTTTGAAACAGGCGCGTTTGCGGCGCAGTCCAATCTTGAAACGGATAGCCGAGTTGCGGCTGCGTCGGCTGTGTGCCGTAAGCGGGGAGCGCCGGTGGAGGGGCTGAGGTCGAACCCGGCAACGCGTAGGGATCCCATGTCGGCGCGAGCGACGGCGGAGCGCTATAGGGGGACGTGCTGAGCGACGGTGCGCCCGTGTTGGGCGCAAACGTGCTCGCGGCGGGGGCAGGAGTCGTAAACGGATTCGCGGGTGAGGTCGTCGGAAACTGCACGCGCTGCGCGGCGGCCATGGGACAGATGACGAGCAGAACGACCTTCATGATTCCGGCGACGATCGTCGCTCGGCACAACATCGGCGCGCGTCGACGCACGATCAGCTGAACCAGATTGCGTACGGGTACGCGCATGAGGGTGTCGTGTGCGAAATGGAGAGCCGCCCAAACGGCGTCGCCCATAAACTTTGCGGAGCAGGAAAGTTGGGGCGATTTAGATAATGGCGACGCACGTTTCGGTCAAGATCGACCGCCCATCACGGCCGGATTTGGCGACCTCGCCAGGGTGCCGTAACCGCGGCAAAACGCTGGCTCGAATCAGTAAGTTCCGTTACGATAGCAGGCCTGTGCCGGCACTGACTGCCGCACGAATTCTTACTTACTAAAGGAGCATGGATGACGACGGACCAAATCGCCGCCGATGCCGCTGAAGGGACCCCGCTCTCCGATATGCAAGCTCGCAAGAAGATCATCCGCGAGCAGGCCCACGCGGCCCGTAATGCCCTGCCGAACAAGGATGAATTGAGCCAGGGGATCTGCGAAAAGTTCGTCGCCCTGCCCGAATACGCCGCCGCTAAGACGGTGATGTATTACGTCGACGTCCGGAGCGAAGTTCGCACACGGCACTACCTGGCAACGGCTCTGACGCACGGCAAGCGGATCGTGGTGCCCTATTGCGTCGACGGGGAGCTGGAACTGTTCCTGTTGGAAGACATGAACGAATTGGCCGTCGGCATGTACAAGATTCTCGAGCCGCGAGTTGAGCTGCGCGACCTTCCGGCCAAGAAGATTCGGCCCGACGAACTCGATCTGATCATGGTGCCGGGCGTCGCATTCGATCGTCGCGGCGCCCGCACGGGTCACGGATTCGGGTACTACGACAAGCTGCTAGAACACTCGCGGATGGATTGTCCGCTCGTGGCCTTGGCATTTGAATGCCAAATGTTTCCGGAAATCCCGACGATGCCGCACGACATCTTCATGGACAAAATCATTACGGAATCCGCCGTTTACGAACGGCAAATTCCCGGCCGTCGTGGCGAGTAGCGCGGTCGATTGTTCAACAGCCTCGGGTATACGCCCGAGGCTGTCGATAATCCAAGGTTTTCGACGTGGATTGAGGCAGCAACATGAGCGACGAACGCTTCCAACGCTTGGTCGACGACACCTATGCCGAGGCCTTCCGTAGCATCTACGCGGAGGTACTGATCACGGCTCGCGATCGCACCTGGCTCGACCACGCGGTACAAGCGGCGACGGGTAACGCCTCGAGCACGATTTTCTGCGACTGCGAAGCGGGGCTCGATCGCTACGTCGGCCCCGGCGGCGATGAATCGTTCGCCACGCCCGACGGCCGCCCCGGAGCGATCGTGCAATTCCACGTTCCACGCTTTCACAAAGATCGGGCCGCGAGACTCGAGCGTTCGTTGTTGGTGCGGCTGAGCCAGAACGTGCTCACCTGCCCGACGGCCGCGTGCTTCAACTTGCTCGACACGGAAGAGTATTTCAAGCTCGGTCGCAAGATTGCGTTCTTCGGCGACGGCCACCAAAAACGAGCCGTACGGCACGGCCGGCGAGTCTGGGTGATTCCGATTCTCGGCGGCGAGTTCATGCTCGACCGGCGCTTCGGCTTTCGCGACGGTCTCATGGGAGGCAACGTTTGGTTTTTCGGCGATTCGGTCGATTCGGCCCTGGATGCGGCCTGCCGAGCACGTGATGCTGCGGCAGCAACGCCGGGCGTCATCCTGCCGTTTCCCGGCGGCATTGCCGGAAGCGGTTCGAAAGCCGGGAGCCGCTATTCGTTTTCTATCGCCAGCACGTACGCCGAATTCTGCCCGACGCTGCGGGAAGAACTCGGCGAGCGCTCCAAGCTGCCGGCCGGAGTCGCTAGCGTGATGGAGATCATCCTGAACGGTCGTGATTTACCGACGATTGCCGAGGCGACGCGCCGCGCCGTGGAAGCGGCCCTCGACGCGCCGGGCCTGGTTCGAATTTCCGCAGGCAATTACAGCGGCCGTCTCGGCAAGAGCTTCATCTATCTCTACCCGGAACGCCAACTCGCTGCGACATGACGCGAGAAGCGAGTTTGTCCTCTCGCGATAAGAGTCCCTTCGCTTGCGCATCGGGGCTAGTATATTGTTGCCGGCCGTGTCACGTGTTCAGCAGTCCGCAGTCCGCAGTCAGCATTCCACACTTTCTCCATGCTTCTTGAACCGCATCGCCTGCGTCTGCCGGAGTTCATCTCACGCGTCGAATATGCGCAAACGCTCGATTCGACGAACGATGCGGCCCGACGATTGGCAACGGAGTTACCGCTAGGCACGGCGATGCTCATCGTCGCCGAAGAGCAAACCGCCGGGCGCGGGCGCGGGGCCAATAGGTGGTGGACCGGTGCGGGCAGCCTGGCCTTCAGCGTGCTTTTCGACCCCGGGCGGTTTCGTATCGAGCCGCGTTACACGGGCATGGTTCCGCTAGCCGCGGCGCTCGGCATCGTCGACGTCGTCACGCGACGACTCGGCAGCCCGGCCGTCGGAATCCATTGGCCGAACGACGTCTTCATCGGGCCGCGCAAGCTGGCCGGCATCCTCGTGGAAGCCTTGAGCGACGGCAGGCAGATCGTCGGCATCGGACTTAATGTCAACAACTCCGTCGCCGCGGCTCCGTCGGAAGTGTCGCAAATCGCCGCGTCGCTCGCCGACGAACTCGGCGAACTCCTCGACCGCACGGAGTTGCTCGCCGAGTTGCTCGAAGCGATCGACGTCTACTTCGCAGCGCTCGGCGGCCAGCGCGAACGCTTGGCCGCCGAAGCCGATGAAGTATGCCTGCAAAAAGGCCGGGCTCTCACGGTACAAGCCGGCGACGATAAGACGACGGGGCTTTGCGCGGGAATCGCCGACGACGGCGCGTTGATTCTGGAAACTCCCGCCGGCACGCGCACGATCTATTCCGGCGTCGTACTGAAGACGTAGCGCCGGGCACACCGGCCGGCTTACGTCGGCCGCTCCAAATTGAGTACTGCCGTACTTTACCGCCGGTACTACGAAGCCAACAACAGTCGGCCCGGGACCTGGAGGTAGTTCTTCACTTCGTTGAGGAAGCGGGCCGCGGTCGCGCCGTCGATCAGGCGGTGATCGTACGACAGGCTCAACGGCATCATCAGGCGAACTTCAATCTTGTCATTGATGACGACCGGCAGGTAACGCGAACGGCCGAGCAGCAAGATCGCGACTTCCGGCAGGTTGATGATCGGCGTCGAGTAGGTGCCGCCGATGGCACCGAGGTTGCTGATTGTGAACGACGCGCCGGTGTAGTCGGCCAAGCCGAGCTGATTGTTCTTGGCTCGATCGGCGATCTCGCCGACGGCGGCCGAGATGCCGGGAATCGACATTTGATCAACGTCGCGAATGACCGGAACCACGAGACCACGTTCAGTGTCGACGGCGCAACCGAGGTTCACGTAATCCTTGTAGATGATCTCTTCCTTCTCGAGATCAAGCGAGGCATTGAGCGCCGGATGTTGGCGAAGCGACATCGCCACGGCCTTCATCACAAACGGCAGCATCGTGAGCTTCACGTCGCCCGCGGCGGCTCCGGTCATGCTCCCCTTGCGCATCCGCTCCAACTCGGTGATGTCTGCGTCGTCGAAGTTGGTGAGTTGCGGAATCGTGAGGGAGCGGGTCATGCTGCCGACGATCGTCTTACGAACGCGCGACATCGGCTGCACGCGCACCGGACCGAACTTGTCCTGGCCCGGCGTTCCTTCGACCGCGCCGCCTTTGCTCGGTTTGCCGGCGGGAGCAGCCTTCGCGGCGGGCGCCGATGTACTCTTGCGCACGGCGGCCACGATGTCGTCGCGCGTGATACGGCCGCCGGGACCGGTGCCCGTTACGCGACGTAGGTCAACGCCCAACTCACGGGCCAATCGTCGCGTAGCCGGTCCGGCAGGTGCGGCAAGTTCGGTCGATTCTTCTGCTTCGACGACCGGCGGAGCGACCGGCTTCGGCGGCGCAGCAGGCTCCGCGGCTTTTGCAACGGGCGCGGGGGGCGAAGCGGGAGCGGCCGACTTCGGTGCGGCGGCGGCAGGCTTGGCGGCCTCGGCCTTCGGCGGAGCGCCGGCGGGCTTCGCAGCCGCAGGAGCACCGGCGCCGGCTTCGATCACCGCAATTGTTTCGCCGACCTTCAGCGTCTTACCGGCCGAAGCGAACAACTTAGAGATCTTCCCGGCGTGCGGGCAGGGAATCTCTACCGTCGCCTTTCCGGTTTCCACTTCAATCAACGGCGTGTTCGCCGAGATCGTGTCCCCTTCCTTTACCAGCACGTTAACGACGTCGCCGGAGTCGATGTTTTCGCCGAGGTTGGGAAGCTTAAAGTCTATGGCCATAGGAGGAGGTTGTGAGACTTAAAATGTGAGTTGGGAGGGCGATGCAGAGCGTGACGACTTACCTCACGACTCTGACCTCATTGCTAGGTCGAAACCGGGTTGGCCTTTTCGGAGTCAATGCCGAGATCCTTGATGACTTGCGGAAGCTTGGCCTTGTCGAACTTGCCTTGCTTGGCAAGCTGAGTGAGCGCGGCGAGCGTCGTGCATTCGGCATCAACTTCGAAGTGGCGACGCAGGCGGACGCGACGATCACTACGGCCGACGCCGTCGCAACCGAGCACATAATACTCGCCCGGAACCCACGGCTCGATCTGTTGCGCGACGAGGCGGACGTTGTCGCTTGTGGCGATAAACGGCCCGTCATGGCCCTCGAGAACCCGCTCGAGGTACGACTTCCGAGGCGTCTCGCCCGGATGCAACAAGTTCCAATGCTCGCACGCGTTGGCTTCGGTCCACAAGGTCTTGTAGCTCGTGACGCTCCAAACGTTGCTGGAAACGCCGTACTTCTCGGCCAAGATTTTTTGAGCGTCGAGAGCGCAATTCAAAATGGCGCCGGAACCGAACAACTGTACCTTCGGCGAGCCGGTGCCGACGTCGACCGTCGAAAGCTTGTACATTCCCTTGATGATGCCTTCCTCGGAGCCGGCGGGCATCGCGGGCATCTTGTAGTTTTCGTTGTGCAGCGTGATGTAGTACATCACTTCTTGATCGCGCTCGTACATTTCGCGCATGCCTTCCATGACGATCGTCGCCGACTCATAGGCGTAGGCGGGATCGTAGCAGCGAATGCCGGGGAACGCGTTGGCGATAAGATGGCTGTGGCCGTCTTGATGCTGCAGGCCTTCGCCGTTGAGCGTCGTGCGACCTGCGGTTCCGCCCAGAAGGAAGCCCTTGCACTTCATGTCCTGAGCGCACCAAATCTCATCGCCGATGCGCTGGAAGCCGAACATCGAGTAGTAGATGAACATCGGAATCATATTGATTCCGTGCGTCGTATAGGCGGTACCCGCCGCAACGAACGACGACATGGCGCCGGCCTCGGTGATTCCCTCTTCGAGAATCTGACCGTCTTTGGCTTCCTTGTAGAAGAGGAAGTTGTCGCTGTCGACCGGTTCGTACAACTGCCCGGTGTGGGCATAGATTCCGCATTGACGGAACAGCGGATCCATACCGAACGTCCGCGACTCATCCGGGACGATCGGCACGATGTACTTGCCGATGTTCTTATCTTTGAGGAGCCGGCCGAAGTGTTTGACGAACGCCATCGTCGTCGAAACTTCGCGATCTTCGCTCGACGTAAACGAATCGGCGAAATCGGAATTCGGCGGGATGATCGACTTCGGACGGGCCGTCGAGCGTGAAGGCACCGGTCCGCCGAGCGCTGCGCGGCGCTCGCGGAGATACTTCATTTCGGCGCTGTCTTCGGCCGGCTTGAAGAACGGCGCTTTGACCACGTCCTCGTCGGAAATAGGAATGCTGAACCGCGAGCGGAACTCCTTGAGTTCGTTCTCATTGACCTTCTTTTGGTTGTGGGTCGTGTTGCGACCTTCGCCGGCTTCGCCGAGGCCGTAGCCCTTGATGGTCTTCGCCAGGATGACCGTCGGTTTGCCGTTCTTGTTTTCGGTCGCCCACTTATAGGCGGTGTAAACCTTCTCCGGATCATGGCCGCCGCGACGCAGCGAGGCGAGCTTTTCGTCGCTCATGTGCGACACCATTTCAAGCAATTCGGGGTTCTTGCCGAAGAACTGCTCGCGAATGTAAGCTCCGCCGCTGACGACGTACTTCTGGTACTCGCCGTCGACCACTTCTCCCATGCGCTCGACGAGCGTGCCGTTGACGTCGCGCGCGAGCAGGGCGTCCCAATCGTCGCCCCAGATCACCTTGATCACGTTCCAACCGGCGCCGCGGAACGCTCCTTCGAGTTCTTGAATGATCTTGCCGTTGCCGCGCACGGGACCGTCGAGACGCTGCAGGTTGCAGTTGATGACGAAGATCAGGTTGTCGAGCTTCTCGCGCGAGGCCAGCGTGATGGCGCCGAGCGTTTCAGGCTCGTCGCACTCGCCGTCGCCGAGGAAGGCCCATACCTTTTGCCGCGAGGTGTCTTTGATGCCGCGATCGGCCAGGTACTTATTGAAGCGAGCTTGGTAGATCGACATGATCGGGCCCAGGCCCATCGACACCGTCGGGAACTCCCAGAAGTCAGGCATGAGCCAAGGGTGCGGATAGCTCGAAAGCCCGCCGCCGGGAGCCATTTCTTGACGGAAGTTGACGAGCTTCTCTTCGCTCAATCGACCTTCGACGAAGGCGCGGCTATACATGCCGGGCGAGGCATGACCTTGGAAGTAGATTTGGTCGCCGTCGTACCCGTCTCCCTTGCCGCGAAAAAAGTGGTTGTAGCCCACTTCGTACAGCGTGGCGCTGGAAGCGAACGTGCTGATATGTCCGCCGAGCGAACTATCGAATTTGTTGGCGCGCACGACCATGGCCATGGCGTTCCAACGGATGATGCTCTTGATGCGGCGTTCGATTTCGCGATTACCGGGGAACACCGGCTGCTTATCCGGCGGAATGGTGTTGATGTACGGCGTGGTCGCGGAAAACGGCAGTTCCACCCCCTGCCGATGCGCGGCAACCGCGAGCTTCGACATCAGATACGCAACGCGCTCCGGTCCCTTGTTTTCCAGGGCATACTGGAGCGACTCCAGCCATTCGGCCGTTTCCGACGGATCGGAATCGCCGCCGACCTGCGTGTCTTCAACCTGCGACATCACCAAACTCCCGCTAAGTACTTCGCTCTCAAGCAGATGCTCCTGGTCGAACGACCGGAGCATGCGTCGTCATTATTCTCCGCCGGCAGGCGTGCGTAAAGGCCCAACTCCCGGATGCCAAGGCATTTACGTCGATTTTGCGGCCCTCAAAGAGCCCGCTTACAAACGTTTTAGCTTCCGTGGCGATCGCGCCGCGGCTTGTAGATTTCCGTGGCGGTGCCGTGGAAGGTTTCCGCGGCAAAGGCGACCGTTTCGCTCAACGTCGGATGCGGATGGATCGAACGCGCGATGTCGTCGACCGTGGCGCCCATTTCAATGGCCAATACCGCCTCGCTAATGAGGTCGCCGGCATTGGTTCCCACAATGCCGACTCCCAACACGCGTTCCGTTTCCGGATCGACGATGACCTTGGTCATGCCTTCGGTACGTCCCAGGGCCTGCGCTTTCCCGCTGGCCGCCCAGGGGTAACGGGCAATCTCGACGACGCGTCCTTCCTTCGCCGCTTGGTCTTCGGTAAGTCCGGCCCAAGCGACCTCGGGATCGGTAAACACGACCGCCGGAATGCACACCGCATCGAATTGTGCAGCTTCATCGCCGTGGATCACTTCGGCGGCGGTGCGTCCCTCGTGCGAGGCCTTGTGGGCAAGCATCGGCTCGCCCGCGACATCGCCGATCGCGAAAATATGCGGATCGGCCGTGCGTTGCTGCTTATCGCACTTTACGAAACCCTTCGGGTCGATCTCGACTTTGGTCTTCTCCAGGCCGATGCCTTGCGAGACCGGCTTCCGTCCGATCGAAACCAGCACGCGGCTGAACGACTCGGTGCGTTTCGCGCCGTCGGCGGCTTCAAAGGTTACGTCGACGTGCGTGTCCTTGTTCACCATGCCGGCGACTTTGGTGTTCAAGTAAATCCCGGAAAACTGCTTTTCAAGCCGTGAAACCAGCGGTTTGGCAAGGTCGCGATCGGCGCCCATCAGCAAGCCTGGCAGCAATTCCACGACGCTCACTTTCGAGCCGAGGCCGGCATAGACCGAGCCCATTTCCAGGCCGATGTAGCCGCCGCCGACGACCAACAGCGTTTCGGGAACGTCTTTCAGTTCCAAAGCGCCGGTCGAATCCATCACGCGGTCGGTGCCGATATCGAAGGCCGGAATCTTGGCCGGAACGCTACCGGTGGCCAAGATGCAATAGTCGAACGTAAGGGTATTGTCCGCGCCGGTTGCGATCTCGCCCCCCTCGAGCCGAAGCGTAGTAGAGTTTTCAAATACTCCCTTCGCATTGATCACGCGCACCTTGCGCTGCTTGGCCAATTGCTTCAATCCGCCGGTAAGGGTGCTAATTACCTTTTCCTTGCGAGCCCTCACGGCATCGATCTTGACCGTCGGCTTGCCGAACTCAACGCCCCAGCCGGCCATCTCGTGCGCTTCTTCGATCACCCGCGACACGTGTAGCAGAGCTTTGGACGGAATGCAGCCGCGCAACAGACAGGTTCCGCCCAGGCGGGTGTCGGCTTCGACGAGCGTGGTCTCCATTCCGAGATCGGCCGCTAGAAACGCCGCCGCATACCCACCCGGCCCTCCGCCGAGAACGACCACATGACTGTGCATGAGTTACCTAAACGATGACCACGTTCAAAATGGACCGGACTTACATCGACCGGACGGCCCATCATCTTAATCACTGACGTGAACAATCGACCAGGGGGCGAGCGGCGGCGACGAGAAACCGCAGGGGCCGAGCGAATATTGGTATTAGGAGGCCTAATACTAGCGGACTTTATGGGGCGGCATAGACGCGCGAACCGAGCGCCGTCGCGAGCGGATCGGCATCAGCGGCGCAAAAGCCTAGATGCAAATGCCGTCGCCACCCTTCGGCATATTCGCAGCGCCCGCCGCTCAACCGCCCGACCTCGCGCATGAGTTCTTGCATCGAGTGGAGATACGAGTCCATGCCTTGGCTTTGGTCGAGCCACAACTTCTGGCTCTTATGGGCCGCGAGCATTTCGGTCTTCAGGTTCATCTTCGTCCCAACATCAACGAAGATCTTCGGCAAGATCGGGCCGTACAGCGGATCGCAGTTGCCGTGCGGCTGCGCGTGATAAACCGTAACATCTTCAAAGTAAGCGGGCGTCGCTGGATCGCAAGGATAGTTCGGCATGCAGCGGGAAAAGGCGGCGGTCACCGCAAGTCGACAGGTATTCGTATGGTCTTCCATGTAGTCGACCGGCGAATGCGTCAAGACGATCTCCGGCCGCACCTCGCGTACAATCGCCGTCAGACGACGAAGCGTCGGCCGATCGTACATCACCTCCATGTCGTCGGCGATGCTGTCGTGGAAGGCGAACCCAGCGATGCGGCAAGCTTCTATCGCTTCGGCGCGACGCATGGCGATGAGTTCGTCGCGGCCGTAAACCGTGGAGCCGCAGCAGCCGTTGGCGACGTTCATGTAGTGGACGTCGTAACCGACGTCTTTGAGCAGAGCGAGCGTGCCGGCCATGACGATTTCAATGTCGTCGGGATGCGCGGCAATGGCGAAAACGGAAGGCATGGTCAAGCGTGAGGTTGGGGTGAGCGGGCGGCGGAGAACGGAGCAAAACTGATCGCCTAATACGTTTACCGCATCAGCAACCAAACGACGACCCCCACGACTATGACGATCGCCAGACCGCCGCCGCCGTAAACCAGACGCTTGTCGAGCTTTCGCTTCGTGCCGTCGGACGGCGCCGCCGCTTTCACCGGTTTGGCGCCGGCCGCCGCCTTCACTTTCGCCCCGGCCTTCGCGTCGAGTTGCAGCGTAAACGGCCCGGCCGGTGCGTCCGTCGCGCCGCCGGCGACAATCCCGCCGAAGCTCAGGCCGGAGTCCTTACTCGCGGGAACCTGTTTTGCCAGCGCCGCCGTGGGAAGATTCGTCAGTGATTGCTCCCCGATGTCTTCCACCACCGCCACGACCTCTGCTTGGCCTGCGGCACCGGACTCTTTCCCTTCGACCTTATCCAGAGCTGCGATGACTTCGGCCATCGTTTGAAATCGGTCTTCCGGCTTCTTCGCGACCATCTTCTTGTAGACGTCTTCGAGACCGGCGGGAAGATTTTTCACGCCGTCCTTCGCCAGCGAAGGGATCGGCGAACCACGATGCATCATGATGCGCTCGACGACTCCCTTCGCGTCGTAAAGCTTCTTGCCCGTCAAGAGAAACCAGAGCGTGCAACCGAGGCTGTAGATATCGCATCGGGCATCGGCGCGTTTCGTATCGGCCGCCTGCTCGGGGCTCATGTAGTCGATGGTGCCCATCACCTGCTGCGTGCCGGTCAGCGCATCGGCGGAGTCTTCGAAACGGACGAGCCCCATATCGAGCAAACGCACGACGCCGGCGGTATCGTACAACAGATTCCCCGGCTTGATGTCGCGATGCACGACACCCATTTCGTGGGCGAACCGCAAAGCCGAGGCCGCTTGCCGAATACACGAGATGGCCTTCTCGGGCGTCAACGGACCTTTCGATTTGACGACGGACGAAAGGTCGGCGCCGTCCACAAACTCCATCACCAGATAGTGCTGATTGTTCAGTTCGCCGGCGTCGATCGATTGCACGATATTAGGATGCACCAGTTTCCCGGCGGCTTCCACCTCGCGGCGGAAGCGCTTCACCGCCGTTTCGTCTTTCGCCATCGCGGCCGAAAGCACTTTGATGGCGACGGCGCGTCCCGACAATTTATGCCGCGCCTTGAACACCGCGCCCGACGCACCGACTCCCAACTGCGCCTCCAGCACGTAGTTGCCGAAAGCCAGCGACTGGGCTTTGCCTTGCAACAAAACCTGCGCCTGATACTTGGAAATCTTGCGGTGCTCGACTAACGCATTCGCAAACTTCTCGGCATCGCGCGGTCGCTCGGCGGCGGGCAAGCTTGTGTACCAGGCCTTGAGTTCATCGCCGGAAAGCAGGCCCGACGTGACGACGCTCTTGCCGAATTGTTCGAAGCTGACGGACGCTGGTGCTGTACTCATAGTGAGGATGATTGTAATCGGGAGGCCGGCCAAAAACGACCTATTCGATCCGTCAAAGCCCCGATTCACCGCTCCTGGCAATAGGCGCGCGATTGCGGCACAATGGTCGTCGCTTCCAAGCCCCCTTTCCCTCAGGTCAATCGCGAGACGGGCTGTTTCATGAATCTCCCCGATTTCATCCGCTCTATCCCCGACTTCCCCAAGCCTGGGATTTTATTTCGGGATATCACTCCGCTACTAGGCTCCGCGCCGGCGTTTCGGGAAACCATTCGTCGCTTGGCCGAGCATTGTCGCGACCGCAAGATCGACGTCGTCGGGGCCGCCGAAGCGCGCGGATTTATCTTTGCCGCTCCCCTGGCCTTGGAACTGGGCGTCGGGTTCGTGCCGTTTCGCAAGCCGGGCAAACTCCCGTTTGAAACGCACGCCTTCCACTACGACTTGGAATACGGCACCGATTCGTTGGAAGTGCACAAAGACGGCTTTACCGTCAACCAAAACGTGCTGCTCGTCGACGATCTGTTGGCGACCGGCGGTACGATGGCCGCCTGCTGCCGACTCGTCGAAAATAGCGGAGCACGCGTCGCCGGATGTGCGTTCGTCATCGAACTCACCGGCCTGGGCGGCCGCAAGCTCCTCGAACCGCACGAGTCGTTTAGCTTATTGCAGTACGAGTAGTTCCTTCGGCGACCTCCGCCGGTGATCCATTTGGGAAGTTGCGACATGATTCGTATCGGCATCGTCGGCTGCGGCCGAATCCTCGCGGCACATCTACGCGGCTACCGGTTGCTGCGGGAGGCCGGCATCGACGACTTCCAGATCACCGCGCTTTGTGCCCGTAAATACGACGACGCGGCGATGTACGTGCGGCGCGGCGAGGGCCCTCCGCAGCGGCCGGCTTGCAGCAACCTTGCCGGCGACCCGCTGGCCATCGGCGACGAATTCCTCAGCGATTTTCAGCCGTGCGTCGACGTGCGTCTCTACACCGACTACCGAGAAATGATCGCCGACGGACCAATCGACGCCGTCAACGATTTCTCGACGCATGCCCTACATCATCAGGTGGCCGCGGCCGCCTTCCAAAACGGCAAACATCTGATGTCGCAGAAGCCGCTCGCGCTGACGGTCGCCGCCGCGCGCCGGATGTGCGCCGAGGCCGAACGCCGAAAACTGACGTTCGGCGTATTCGAGAACTTTCGCTACGCGCCGATTACGCGTCATTTGCGTTGGGCCTTCGAATCCGGCACGGCCGGCCGATTGCAACTCTTTCTCCTCGGATACGCCGGCGTGTGGTGGGCGCCGGACCAGATCGTCGCCAACACCCCCTGGCGACACCTGCGCTCGGAAGCCGGCGGCATCAGCCTCGACCTCGGAGTTCATTTCCTGCATCAACTTCGCTATGTGGCCGGCGAAATTCGCACGGTTTCGGCTCAGACGTCCGTCGTCGAACCGCGGCGTTACACGCGTGACGAACAAGGACGCGTCATTCAGGAGCAAACTTGCGACGCCGACGACACGTTTTCGGCCCATCTCGAAACCACCGACGGCATGGTCGGCAGTCTTTACGCCAGTTGGGCCGGTCATGGCGGACCTACGCGCACCGGCGAAGGAACCGTCTTTTACGGCTCGCGCGGCCGAATCACCGGCAACCAACTCACGCTCGATTCCGGCGCGACAAACTTACTCGACGCGCTCTATGCGTCGCACGCTCCACGCGAGCTGCAGTCGCGTCAATTTCCGTTTGGCCTCACCGACAGCTTTGCCCTGGCGCAACTCGATTGGCTCCGCGCCGTCGCCGCCGGCTCGCAACCGGAAACCAGCGGTCGTGAAGGCCTTGCCGATTTAGCGGCCGCTTACGCGTTGCTGGAGTCCGCTTCTTCCGGTCGTACCGTTTGTGTCGACGATGTGGCGTCCGGCAAGATCCGCGCGTATCAGCATTTGCTCGACGAGGAATTCGGCCTCTTGAACGACTAACGCCGATTTCCGGGCATTTTCTTTGGCCTCGCGACGACGGCGACCTACTATGGATTAGCTCGCCAATTTACGCATTTTGCGAAGTCGTAGAGGTCCAGGTCCATGAAGGCTCCACTGTTTTCTGCCGCCGTACTCGTACTTTCGGCCGTAGCGTCGCCTCTCGCGGCAGACGATGCAATTCGCAACTACGGCTCGACGCAACTCGAATCGCCGGTACAAGCCGCCGGTTCGGCCTCGCCCGAGTTCGTCGCGTTCGGTCATCACCGTCGCGGCTGCTGCGGCAACACGGGCGCCGTCTACGGCGGATTGTCGCCGGCTCTCTATAACGCCTACTCGACATACCAACCGCAAGCCGCATACACGTCGTTCTATCCCGGCTCCGGCGGCGCATATTACTATGCAACGCCGAATCCGTACGGTTATTATCCGAACGGGCACCTCTGGGGATCGTCGGGCTCGCACTACGGTCGCCCGTTCCCCGTTTGGAATTCGCCGTCGGGAGTCTACGGCTACCGTTACGGTGGTTGGGGTAGTTACGGTTGGAGCGGTCCGGAAGCTTGGGGCGGTACCGGCCCGGCCGGCTGGGGCTACCAAGGCGGCTTCTACTGGTAAGCGCCGATCGCCGCGATGGGCGACGCCGACAATGCAAATCAAGCGAACGGCGGGCTTCATGCCCGCCGTTTTCGTTTTTACTCTTTAGTCGCTTACTCTTTGGCTCCGATGCCGCGCGATGCCGATAGTACAGAGCAGGGACGTCTCGTACTCATGGGTAGCATGCGTGCCGGCATGATAAAATCAATCCGCCTCTCACTGGCCCTGGTCGTTGCGAGTTTCAACGTCGCTTCCACCGCCGACGCGAAGTATCCGATTCTCACGCAAATGACCAAGCGTGCCGACGGCCCGTACCAACCGGAAGTTCGCCGCTACGTCGTGGTCGACCCGATCGCGCCGCGCACCCCCGCTTACGGCGATCTCCATGCAGCCGGGCATCCGCCGCATGGCGCTCCGCACGCGTCGCAGGAACTGTGGCGCCGCCACGACTTGGCGACCCCCGTCTATCCGTACGGCTGGTTTGGCGCTCGGCCTGCCAACAGCCGCTCGACGCGCGGTAGCTACTACGAAGACTACGAGAATGTGACGATCTTCCGCGGCCGTTAAACCGGCGATCGACTAGCGACCGAGGCCGAAGTAGAACGCGACGTTCTGGATGTTGTCGCCGGGAGCATGCGCGACCGGCACGGCGAAGTCGATGGCGATCGGTGCGGGCCCCAGCGCGGGCACCGAAATCCGCAGTCCGAAGCCCGGCGCCACGCGGAAATTATCGGCGTGCATTTCAATGTTTTCTTCGACGGTACCGAAGTCGCAAAACGCGACGCCGCGAATCATGTCGTCGGCCGTGATCGAAAACATATACTCGACCGTGTTCAACCACTGAAACTGGCCGCCGACGTTTACCTGCTGCACGACCGGTCCGACGCCGCGGAAATTGAAACCGCGTAACGAGGAGAAGCCGCCCGCGAAGTAGTTTTCGTAAATCGGCGTATCGGAACCGGTAAAGCCGACCTGGCTCATCAACGTCAACACTTGGCGACCGGACCCATCAGGCCGTTCGCCGAGCAGAAAGTGTTGCCGCGCGTCGATCGTACCGCGCGGAAAGCTGTAGGTGCCGAAACCGTAGTCGAACCCGAGCGCAATGCGATGCCCTTGCGTGGCGATGAACGTGCTGTCGCGCGTATCGTGAACAATCTGGTTCTCGATCATGAACAGGTCGCTGCCGCCCAGCGCCGCGGCGAGTTGCGGCGGCGTGGGAACCGTCGGCTGCTCCAGGTTTACGTGCTCCATGCGGATCGCGGTACTGACCGATAAGTCGGGCACGTACGGAAACTGGTATCCCAAACCGATACGTCCGCCGGTGCGTTCTTCGTACCAATTGCGATAATAGCGTTGGAAGTAGTACGCACTGGCGTTGAAGCTGACGCGTGTGTCGAACAAATACGGTTGGCGGAACGTGAACGTGTAGCGCGAAACCTGGCTACCTGGCACCGCTTCAATGCGCACCTGTTGGCCGGCGCCACGGAACGCGCGGCCTTCGATGAAGTCGCGCCACGAGAGCGGTAGCCGCGTGATGTCGGCGTTTTGTTCGTCGAGCACGATCGACCCCAACACGCCGGCATTCGAGTTGACGCCCACGCCGAGCATAAACTTGCCGGTTTGTGCCTCGGTGACCTGCGGAATGATCGTGAGATCGCGTGTTGCAGGCTCTTGTGGGCCGAAGACGGGAGGGGGGCTTTGGCCGAAGAGATCGTTGCCGCTGCCGTAACCGCCGGGTACCTGACCGGGCGCGGCAGGCTGCGAAGCATAAGGAGTTGCCTGGCCTGCATCGCCGAGCGGCGCGACGGGCGTCAGCGGGCCCGCTACTCCGCCCGACTGCGGCGCCGAGTACGCCGGGGCGCTCGAGTAGGCGGGTGTTCCTTGGGCATACTGCGCAGCCGTCACGGCACCGGGCTGATAACCGGCGGTAGTCGGCGCGCCTTGTGGACTTACGTTGCCGATCGACACCTGCCCGTATGTCGGCGTCGATCCGTAAAGCGGTGATTGTTGCGGGCTCTGGGCGCGTACGATGATGCCCTCGGCGGCAAGCGCGTCGAACGGCTTGGGAGCCGGCGGTTCCAGGTTTACCGCAGTCGCAGTCGGCATCGAGGACGATTCTGCCGCGACGAATTCAACCGGTGCAGCCGCAGTTTCCGTCGGCATCACAAACACGGGAACTTCGGCGGGTGACGTGCGTTGCACGCCCGACCAGAACGGATTGCCTTCGCGAGCCGCATCGTTGAGCGGCTTAAAGAGCGGCGGCTTTGACGCGGGCGCGGCCGGCTCGGAATCGGGCACGTTGCTCGACGGCGTAGCAAACGGCAGCGGTCCTCGTTGCCAAAGCGGCGGCGATTGCTCTCCGGCCAACGTACCGCCAATCGTCACATCGACCACCGGCTCGCCTTGCGCGTTAAAGCGCGGCGACGAGTAAACCACCGGAGGCGTACCGTCGGGACTTTGGCCGCGGACCGTGTCGCCCGATTTGCCGGCCGTTTTGATGTCGTCCGGTTCGAGAGGCTCGTACGTAATCTTCGGCGTCACGCCGGAAGCAGGATCGTTCTTGAACAGCCCGGAACGTTTTAAGCGTTGCTCGCTGTCGCGAATCTTGCGAATGTCGACAATGTCGCCCGGCCGCAGTTCCACACGATTGAGCACCGTATTGATGCGCGTGTGCGGGTCGTCTCCTTCAATGCGAACATTGACGCGACCGACGCGATAACGATCCCCCTCTTCGATCTGATAAACGAGATCGAGTTCACCGGGCTCTTCGAGAAAGCGAGGATCGGCCTGCACGTTGCAGAAGACGTAGCCGATCGTTCCATACCGATCTTGCAGCGTCGTCATATCGCGGGTCATCGCCGCTTGATCGAAGTATACGCCCCCCTTGAGCTTGAGATCGGCGTCAAGCGTCGGCGTGTCGAACTGCTTGTTTCCGACCAATGAAACTTGGCGAACCTTGTAACGCGGACCTTCGTTGATCACGAATCGCAGCGTCGCCCAGCGGCTTCCTTCGTCGATTTCCACTTCGCGACCGATCTTCGCTCCGAAGAAGCCGAGGCCGCGGTAGTAGGCCGTCAGTTTGTTGACGTCTTCGTCGACCTTCTCGTAATCCAATTCGCCCTTAAACAGATAAGCAATCGGAGGTTTGCTGCTAATCTGCGTCTTCAAACGACTATCGTCGGCGATCGTATTTCCTTCGAATTCGACGTCGTAGATTTTTAGCTTCGGACCTTCGGTAATTTTGAACACCGCGCCGCGATCGCCGGGCTTGTTACCTTCGAGCGTTACGACGCGAGCCTTCGAGAAGCCCTTCGATTGGTAGTACTCCTCGAGCTTGCGACGCGACTCATCAACCATATACGGATCGATCGCGTCGCCCACTTTGATGCCGGAGTTCTTATCGAGCGTGCTGCGCTTGAGCGTGGCGCCAAGGTATTTCACGTAGCCGAGCGTCGGACGTTCAATCACCTGAAACACCACGACCACGCCTTCGGGAACGCGCTGATACGACGTATTCACGTTGACGAATTGCCGCGTGCGATTGAGCCGGCGAACATCTTCCTCTACGAGTTCCGGGCTATACGGCCGGCCTGCGCGCGTTTGAATGTGCGGCGCAATCTTGTGCAGCGGTACGGCCTTGTTGCCGTCGACGCGCACGTCGACGACCTTTTCTTCCGGCGTGCTCGGCATTTCCGTCGCGGGCACCGCTTCCTGTGCGACGCCCGGCGCGCTCGGCCACGCAAGGCAAAGCGCTAGTCCGACGATCCCTCGGCGCGCAAGGCGTAGAGAGATGGAACGAACGTCGTCCATGAGGCGAGTTCCGT
>CAZWDN010000004.1:0-7249 GCA_964633125.1 uncultured Pirellula sp.
GGGCCGGCGGAAAGCGCCCGAAGCGCTAAAATGCCGGTCGAATCGAGGATTTTTCCAATACCTTGCGGGAAAGCGACGCATTCCGATGAGCACTTGGCTGACGGTCGGGAAACAAATTCCAAATCTCACGCTCGCGGCCGACGACGGCAGCCAAGTTCGCTTGGCCGAGCTGCGCGGCAAAGCGGTCGTCGTTTACTTCTATCCCAAAGACGACACGCCGGGCTGCACGCGCGAGGCGTGCGCGTTTCGCGACCGGAGCGCGGAACTCAAGAAGCTGGGCGTCGCGGTGTTCGGCGTCAGCCCCGACAGCGTAAAGAGCCACGGCAAGTTTCGCGACAAGTTCTCGCTCAACTTTCCGCTGCTGGCCGACCCGGATCATGCGGCGGCGGAAGCCTTCGGCGCGTGGCAAGAAAAGAGCATGTACGGCAAGAAGTACATGGGGATTCAACGCTCGACGTTTCTCTTCGACGCCGCGGGGAAACTCCGACAAGTTTGGCAGAAGGTCACCGTCGACGGCCACGACGCGGAAGTGATCGACGCGGTGAAGGGGCTCGGCGGCGTAGTTCCCGCACCGGTCGCCAAGCCGGCGAAGAAGAAGCCCGCGGCTAAAGCTGCGGCGACGAAAACTCCGACGTCGAAGAAATCGCCGGCACCGAAGAAGACCGCCGCCGCCGTGAAGCCGGCCAAGCAGAAGAAGGCCGCGCCGAAGAAACGCGGCTAAGAGCAGACGAAGTTCGTACGATGCTTGCGCCCGTCGTCGCGACGACGCGTCTCGTTGCCGCGGCGACGGCGCAATCACTTTAATCGTTACGACCAGCCGCCTTACAAAAGCGTCATGTACAATTGGGAGAAGACCTTTCCCTTTCGTAATGTTCGCAAGGCCGCGCAATGTCCGTCGTCGCCGAATCTGTTTCTCCTTCGCAGAACGTCGCTCAAAAATCGACGGCGCACTACTGCACGTCGCTCGTGAATCGCGCGAGCGATCTTCTGTGGGAGCTGCGACTCGGCATCCGAACGCTAGGCCGAGCCGAGAGTTTGCATCCGGATGCGCACGCCTACGGTTACCTTTCGTATCACACTTACTTCGCCATTCTCGACGGTCTGAAGCTTTCGCGTAATGACGTCGTCGTCGATCTCGGCTGCGGCAAGGGCCGCATTTGCTGTGCGGCGGCGCTGTACGACATCCGCGAAGCGATCGGCGTCGAAATCGATCCGCAGCTTGCGGCGGCGGCCGCAGCCAATGCGTCGCGCATGCGACGCCGTCGGGCCCCGCTGCGCATCATCGAAGGCTCGGCCGTGGAGCTCGACTACGACCCGGTGAGCGTGATCGTGATGTTCCATCCGTTCGGCCGCGAAACGATGGCCGCGGTGATGGATCGGCTGGAAGCGTCGCTCGCTCGCCGACCGCGGTTGCTGCGCATCGTGTACGCCAACCCGCTCTTCGACGACGTCTTGGCGGAGCGCCCTTGGCTGGAACGCTACGCCGCTTGGCATCCGGGCTGCTGGAGCCGCATTAAGTTTCCGGTAGCGTTCTATCGCAGCCGGTAAGCGGAAGTCGCCGCGGGCGTGCCGGGGACCGAAGCCCCGGCAACATGCCACAAGGGCATTACTACGTAAGGCATTACTACGTTCCGCCCCCGCCGCCCTTGAGCCCGCTTATACTTCGGCGACTACGCAAGGCTTGGCGACCGTCGCGGATGCCGCATCGCAGCGATCGAGAGCCGCATCGATGGCGCGTGCCAATTGATCGACGTGCGGCGGCTGCATGAGCGTATCGTGCGTGCCCGTGACGTCATGCACCGTGACGTCGCCGCGGATGAGATGTTCCCAGCCGAGCGTCGGCGTCGGCACTGCCGACAACGATTGCCGGGCCACGCGGAAGAGTTCGGCCGAGCCTTGCCAAGCGCCAGGTTCATACCGTTTAACGGCTTCGTAGTGCTGCTTGATTTGGCTAAGTCGCTCCTCCGAGAAGAAAGAGATGTCTTCGGCGAAACAGGCCAGCCAATCGCTTTCAGCCTGCCGGTTCGCCGCCGCGGGGCGCCGGCGGGCCGTGAGTTTGCGCACGCCGCGGCCGACGCAGCCGAAGATTTTCCGCCAACGATCGGCGAACGACTTCGCGCGCAACTCGCGAACCAGCAACGGCAGGTTATGCACCATCGCCGCCGCTTTTTGCTTGAATGAGCCGCCGTAGCGCCGTTCGATTGCCGGCGGCACGCCGGCGTCGATGAAGCAGACGAATTCCGTCCGCTCACCCCGTTCGGCGAGTTGCCGCGCGATTTCGTAGGCAAGCATTCCGCCGGACGAATAGCCGGCCAAGCGATAAGGACCGTGCGGCTGCACGCCTTGCATGCGGCGCACATGTTCGGCGGCGCACTCTTCGAACGTCGCCCCCTCCTCGGTCGTCGAGCTGTGCAGGCCGGGCAGTTGCAGGCCGTAGATCACCGAAGCGGTCTGCATGCGTTGCACGAGTTCGCGATAGATCCAAACGTCGCCGCCGAGCGAATGTACGAAAAACAACGGCTTGTCGCGGTCGCCGTCGCGCACGAGCACCAACGATTCGATCTCATCGCCGGTCTGCCGCTCGAGTTCCGCGGCAAGTTGTCGCACGGTCGGAGCCGTCAGCAGCAGCGCTGCGGGCACCGGTCGGCCGAGCGACTCTTCGAGTTGCGAGGCTAACGCCATGGCGCGTAAAGAATCGCCGCCGAGCGCGAAGAAGTCATCGTCAAGTCCGATGTCGTTGAGTTCCAACGCCGAACGCCAAACGTCGAGCAGCCGATGCTCTAATTCCGTGGAGGCGACGTCTTGCGACATCGCCGAATCGTCGCCGGAAGGCTCGTCGAGATAAGGATCAGGCAGCGCTTCCCGAGCGACTTTGCCGTTGGGAGATTGCGGCAGCGCATCGAGCTGCACGAACGTCCGGGGCACCATATAGTCGGGCAATTGGTCGCGGCAGAACTCCGTCGTCGAGCGGGCGTCCCAAGCAGCCCCGGCGTGCAACACGAGGTAGGCGGCAAGATACGGCGTGCCGAGCGTCGACGTGCGCACGACGACGGCCGCGTCGCGCACGGCCGGATGCCGCTGCAACGTCGCCTCGATCTCGCCCGGCTCGATGCGAAAGCCGCGTAGTTTCACTTGGTCGTCCAGTCGACCGATGTATTCGAGCTGACCGTCGGCGCGGAAGCGCACTTCGTCGCCGGTGCGATAATAGCGTCCCGACGGGAGCTCGGGAGAAGGTGAGTCGATATAGCGTTCGGCCGTCAGTTGCGGACGATTCAAGTAGCCTTCGCCTACGCCCGCGCCGCCGATGTACAACTCGCCGCGTTCGCCGGGCGCACAAAGCCCGCGTTCGGCATCGAGCACGTACAGCCGCACGTTGTCGATCGGTCGGCCGATCGGCGGGTGTTCGGTCGATGACGCGTCGCGCGCCGGATCGTGTTCATAGGTCGTGGCGTAGATCGAACACTCGGTCGGGCCGTAAACGTTGATCCAGCGGATGCGTCGGCCGCCGACGCGCAAGAATCGTTCGTAGATCGGTTGCGTCACGCGCTCGCCGCCGAGATCGATCAGGCGGATCGATTCCGGGAACTCACGCCGCGCCGCATACAGAAAGTTCGTCAACTCGCGCCACAGCGAAGTCGGCATGAACAGCGCCGTAATTCGATTGCGGTCGAGAAACGCGAGAAACCGATCGAAGGAATCGAGCGTATCGTCCTCGGGCAGAACGAGCGTCGCGCCGGCGTTCAGCGTGCAGAAGAACTCTTCCAGCGACGCGTCGAAATTGATGGAACACACGGCCGTGCGTCGATCGTTCGGGCCCAAGTCGAACGCGCGAATGACATACGCGTTGTGGTTCGCCAAGTTTCGATGGGTGAGGATCGCGCCTTTGGGCGCGCCGGTCGACCCGGACGTGTAGAGCACCACGGCCCGATCGGCAAGTTGCGGCAGGTCGACTTCGACCGGCGTTTCCTCCGAAGCCGCGTGTTCCAGCGGCGTAGCGCAAAGCCGAGCCGCATCGCATTCGACCGTCTCCGCCGTCGTCAGGCGACTGGGCAGCGGCGCGTCGCACACGCAAAGCGGCAATGCGGCATCCGCCAGAATCGCCTTGAGTCGTTGCGACGGGTACTTCGGATCGAGCGGCACGTAGACGCCGCCACAACGCCAGATGCCCAGAATGACGGCAATCAGCTCGGGCGACGGTCGGCAGTAGGCGCCGACGAGATCGCCGCGTTTCACGCCTCGCTCGCGTAAACCCGCGGCCGCGCGGCGCGACATCGCATCCAACTCGGCGAAGCTCACCGATCGATCTTTGGCGACGACCGCCACGGCGGCCGGCTGGGAACGCGCGCGCAGTGCGAACGCGGCTGCGATCGTTGATTCGATCGCAGGATCACGCTCCGGCCGGCTCCAACGTTCCAAATCGGGATGCATCAAGTAGTTACGAGTCGGAATGGGTTTGAGTGTGAGATGTTCTTACGAGACGTGCGTGCGGCGGCAGAGTTCGATGAGCATGCCGCCTGTGCTCGAGGGATGCAAAAACGCGATCTCCGCTCCGTGTGCGCCGCGGCGCGGCACGCGATCGATGAGTCGCAGACCGGCCGCTTCCGCGATGGCCAGCGACGCCGCAATGTCGTCGACCGCGAAGGCCGTGTGATGCAACCCGGGCCCGCGCTTCGCTAAGAACTTCGCGATGGGCGAGTCGGGTTCGGTCGGTTCAAGCAGCTCCCAACGGAACGTGCCGGCTTCGCCGCCTAAGCGGTAGAATGCAACTCGCACTTTTTGATCGGCGACGACTTCCTCACCCTCGAACGTCGCTCCCAGCACGCCCTCGTAGAACGGGCGCGCTTCGGCAATGCTCGCCACGGCGATGCCGAGATGATCGAGGGCTTGAACGTTTAGGGAAGCCGGAGAGAAGATAACCATATTGTAAAATTGCACACGTTTAGTGAGCTTTTTTTGCTCCGCCAAGATGTCGCGTTCAGGGGGTTGGGGTTCGTTTGGTTATGCGGAGTGAAACGATTCTGCATACTCGCCGAACTCCGCGGCGAGCACTTGGCAGATTTCCCCGACCGTCGCATAAGCGCGGACCGCGGTAAGGATCGCCGGCATCAGGTTTTCGCTCGTACGCGCGGTGGCGGCGACTTCGCGCAGCGCAGATTCGACGGCGACCTGGTCGCGACGCGTCCGCAACTCCGCGACCCGCGCCGCTTGGCGCCGGCCGGTTTCTTCGTCGTGGCGAAACAGCGGAACGCTCTCTCCGTCCGACGACTGGAAACAATTCACGCCGACGATCTGCCGCGTGCCGTCGTCCACCGCGCGGTTGAACGCATAGGCCGAGCGTTCGATCTCGCGCTGCGGATAGCCTTGCTCGATGGCGGCGACCATCCCTCCCATTTCGTCAATGGCCGCGATATACGCTTCCGCTTCGCGCTCGATGCGGTCGGTCAATTGCTCCACATAGTAGCTCCCGGCCAACGGGTCGATCGTGCTCGCCGCTCCGCTTTCGCAGGCGATCACCTGTTGCGTGCGAAGCGCCAATTGCGCGGCGGCTTCCGTCGGCAAGGCCAGGGCTTCGTCTTTGCCGTTGGTATGCAGCGATTGCGTGCCGCCCAAGACCGCCGCCAGAGCTTGCAGCGCCACGCGCACGACGTTGTTCTCCGGCTGCTGGGCCGTCAGCGTCACGCCGCCGGTTTGCGTATGGAAGCGAAGCATCCAACTCCGCGGATCCTTCGCGCCGAACCGTTCACGCATGATCCGGGCATACAAACGCCGGGCCGCGCGAAACTTCGCCGCTTCTTCGAATAAGTCGGTATGCGCCGCGAAGAAAAACGCCAACCGCGGCGCAAAATCGTCGATCGGCAGGCCCGCTCGAAGGGCCGTCTCGACATAGCACACGGCGTCGGCCAGCGTGAAGCCGACCTCTTGCGCCGCCGTGCTGCCGGCTTCGCGAATATGGTAGCCGCTGATGCTGATCGTGTTGAACTTCGGCACGTGCCGCGTGCAATACGCAAAGATGTCGCTCGTCAGCCGCAGCGACGGCCCCGGCGGAAAGCGATAAGTGCCGCGGGCGATGTATTCCTTGAGAATGTCGTTTTGCAGCGTGCCGGTCAGCTTCGCGGCGGGCACTCCCTGCCGCTCGGCGACGGCGATGTACATCGCCAACAAGATCGAGCTCGTGGCATTGATCGTCATCGAAGTCGAAACCTTGTCGAGCGGAATGCCGTCGAACAACGTTTCCATGTCAGCCAGCGAGTCGACGGCGACGCCGACGCGCCCGACCTCGCCGCACGCTTCCGGAGCGTCGCTGTCGTAGCCGATTTGCGTCGGCAGATCGAACGCCACGGAAAGGCCGGTCCCGCCCTGCGCGAGCAAGAAGCGATAGCGCTTGTTCGACTCTTCAGCCGTCGCGAAGCCGGCGTATTGCCGCATCGTCCAAAGCCGGCCGCGGTACATCGTCGGTTGCACGCCGCGCGTAAAGGGATACTCGCCGGGAAAGCCGAGCTTCTCCAAGTAGTCTCCCGCCGCGTCATCGGCGGGTACGTAAAGCCGCTCGACCGGTGCGTCGCTCGCCGTGACGAACGACGCGGCGCGTTCCGGCGTTTTCGCCAAGGTGCCGGCGAGAATCCCGGACTCCCAGGCGGCCGCGGCCGACGACACCGTGGAATCGATAGTTGCGTCGGCTTTAAGCATGGGCGGCGGTTTCCGTAGTCGGCGAAGTGTCAAGGGACGGCGAGGCGCCAAGTCCGAACGCAGCGACGAGCGCGTCGATGCCCCGACCGAGTTCGGCGGACACGCCGAGGATCGGCGGCGGACTAGGTAGCGGAGCGGTGGAGTTATCGGCGCGCAATCGGCGTCGCGGACCGCGCGCCGCGAGTGCGACGGCGCTCGTCAACTGTGCCAAGAGCGCGGCGGCCCCGTCCCGTTCCGATTTGTTCACGACGAAGAAGTCGGCGACTTCCATCAGACCCGCCTTGAGCCATTGGACGCCGTCGCCGAGGCCGGGTGCCATGACGACGCACGTCCGATCCGCATGGCGGGCAATTTCGATTTCGCTCTGCCCGACGCCGACCGTTTCGACGATCGCCAGTTCGGCGCCCCAAAGCTTGGCGGCGGCGAGCACGGCCGGCACGGCTCGGCACACGCCGCCGAGCTCACCCCGCGTGGCGAGCGAACGAATGAAAACCCGCTCTTCGAGCGCCAGCCGCATCATGCGCACCCGATCGCCGAGCACGGCGCCGCCGGTAAACGGCGA
>CAZWDN010000004.1:7349-52106 GCA_964633125.1 uncultured Pirellula sp.
CCAGCCGCATCATGCGCACCCGATCGCCGAGCACGGCGCCGCCGGTAAACGGCGAAGTCGGATCTACGGCGATGATCGCAATGCGAAGCTCCGGTCGCACTTGGAGCACCTGCGCCGTGAGCGCGTCGACCAGCGTCGACTTTCCGACGCCCGGCGCTCCGGTGATGCCCAGCACCAACGCCGGGCGGGGCAGCACGGCGACTTGTAGAGTTTCGAGCAGTTCGCGTTGCGTCTCGGGGCGTTCGACCAGCGCCGTCATGACTCTGCCCACGGCGCGCGTGCGCCCTACGCCGTCGGATTCGGCGATGGCCGCAACGAGTTCCGTCATGTCGTACTTCATGGCCGGGCGCGCTCGCTGAGCAATTGCTCGACACGGCCGACGATCTCCGTCGCCGGAGTGCCCGGGGTGAAGACGGCCTTGACCCCGAGCGCCAACAGTCGATCCACGTCGTCGGCCGGAATCACACCACCGCCGAACAACACAATGTCTTCCGCCTGCCGCGTCTGGAGAAGCTCCAAGACGCGGGCGAACAGCACATTGTGCGAGCCGGAGAGCAAGCTGAGGCCGATCGCATCGACGTCTTCCTGCACAGCCGCGGCGACGATCTGTTCCGGCGTTCGGCGGATGCCGGTGTAGATCACTTCATGGCCGGCGTCGCGCAGGATTTGCGCAACGTATTTTGCGCCGCGATCGTGGCCGTCGAGCCCCGGCTTGCCGATGAGTATGCGACGGCGCGGCGACGGCGCAGGGTCGGTCGCGTAGCCGCCGGCAGGCAGCCAAAACTCCGGAACGTCTGCTGAAGGAGCGGGCGACCGGTCGCTCATGAGCGCACCTCCAAGGCGACGTCCTGCATCGCCTCGACACGCTCCGCGGCCGAACGTGCGAGCGTCACGTCGATCGGCCGCTTCTTGCGTGCGGACGCCGATTGCGCGGTTTGCAAGGCCTCGGCTTGGTCGATCGCCTTCCGCAGCCGTGCTCCCAGCACGCGCACGTTCGGTTCCAAGACCATGCTGTCGTGATCGCCGGGCACTTCCGTAACGCTCACCTCGCGTACATGGCGCGACCAGCCGTTGTCGTGATAGATGAAGCGGCGATCCAAATTGATCATGCGGTCCGGGCCGAAGATGTGCGTCGGGCTCAACTTCGGTCGGAACAGGTACAGCTTTCCGTCGAACTGCGGCGGTTGATACACTTCGCAGGCCGCACGGAACGCGGCTTCGATGGTCTCCGAGTGGAACTGCGTCTGCGGCGCCGGGGCCTCCGCAGCGCCAAAGCGTCGCCGCAGTTGTCGCCACTCCCAAGTCAGCCGGCCGGAGATGAGGTTCCAAAAGTAGCGTTGCCGCTCCCGGCCGATGCGCTGCAAATGCATCTTGACTTTGTCGAGCTTCGTAAGCGGTTCGCTCCGCGGCAGCGGCGTATCGAGCATGCCGAGGAAGGCCACTTGTTCGCCGTCGCGTAGGAGTTGCCGGGCCATCTCGTAGGCGTGCAGTCCGCCGCCGGAGAAACCCGCGAGGAAATACGGTCCGTGCGGCTGCACGGTGCGTAGTTCACGAATATAGTCGGCCGCCGCTTCTTCAAACGTCCGATGCGGCTCGTGGTCGCCGTACAAACCGCGAGCTTGCAAGCCGTAGCAAGGTCGATCGTGTCCGACGAGGTGTGCCAGGTGCCGGAGGTTGAGCACGTTGCCGAACATGCCGGCCACGATGAAGAGCGGAGCCTTGGTGCTCCCCGCTCCTTCGTGCATCGCCACCAAGTGCGTATAGCGCGTCGGATGCTTGTCGCCGGCGTGCGCAGCCGGAGCGTCGGACGTCACGTCGCCGATTTGCCGACGAATCAGGTTCGCGCACCCCTCGACCGTCGGCGCTTCAAACAGCACCGAAATCGGAAACTCGACTTGAAACGTCCGCTTGATACCGGCGAACAGCCGCACGGCGATGAGCGAGTGACCGCCGAGATCGAAGAAGCTGTCGCGAACGCCGATCGAAGTGACGCCGAGCAGTTCTTCCCAAATGGCGACCAACGAACGCTCGATGTTATCGCGCGGTTCGACGAACTCGCCGTCGAGTTGCGGACGGGCGAACTTCGCCCCAGGTTCGGCGGTCCGCGGAGCGACGGCCGTTTGTGCCTGAGCGATCAAGGCGTGCAAATCGAGCGAAGAAACGACGACTTGCGAAGTTCCCGGCTCGTCAAGCACCGCCGTCAACGCGGCGACCCCTTCGGCGGGGCGAATACCGTTGCGCAGGTTGGCCCGAAACTGAGCTTCGGCCGGCGATAAGTTCTCCGAATCGTGTTCCTCGGCGACGTCCAAGCCGTTCGCCGCGGCGCGCGGGGCGGCCGTGCCAAACGCGTCGGATTCGTCGAGTCGCTTGATCTGGAATTCTTCGATTTCGACCAGCACCCGGCCCGACTCGTCGGCGATCGTGACGTCGAACGACGCGAATTGGCCATCGGCCCGATTCACGCCGTGGTTCCGCACCCAACTGACGATCGCCGCCGGCAGCGGACCGAAGCAGGCCACGCGTTTGTACGAAACCGGCACCCACAGCTTCGTCGACTCGCCGTAGCCTTGGATCAGATCCATCGCGAAGCCGGTCGCCAGATCCATCAAGGCCGGATGCAGGCCGTACTGCCGCACATCGTCGGCAAACGCCTCCGGCAAACGCAAGCAAGCCAGCGCTTCCCCGTTGCCGTAGGCCGTTTCTTGCAAGACGCGCCAGCGCGGGCCGAATCGCAGATGCTCTTCTTGCCGCGTATGCAGCGAGGCGCCGGCGGCGGCATGCTTCACGTTCGGGCAGCGCTTCGCCAACGCCAAGTGATCGATGCGGGCCGGTTCGCGGTGTTCGTCGGCCACGAGCCGCGCTTGGGCGTGGAGTTGCGGCGCGGCGTGCTTGTCGCGTGCCGGTCGGCTCGACACCTCAAAACCATAGCCGCGTTCGTCGCGCGTCAGCGTTACCGTTACGTCGCGAGCGCCTTCGTTATCGACGGCCAATGGGCTCAAGAAGTACAGGTCTTGGATTTCCAAACTCGGCGATTCATGCAACTCGGCCAACGCCGCTCGGGCCAGTTCCAGGTAGCCGGTGCCGGGCAACAGCGCTTGGCCGGCGGCCGTGCGATGTTCGTCGTAGACCCAATGCGTGGCCGCCGCGTGGCGTCCGACCAGGGCGACGCGCGTATCGTGCAACCCGCCGAGCCGATAGTCGAACCACGGGTGTTCGACCGCTTCTTCCCGCAGCAAAGCCGCCTTCTGTTGCGACTTATCGGCTGCCTTAGCGGCCATGCCCACTTCGTTCCAGATCCCCCAATTCAGCGCCAAGTAGCGGCAGCCCGACTTGCGGTTCTTGCTCTGTGCGAAGGCGTTCAAGAAGGCGTTGGCGGCCACGTAATCCACTTGGCCGGCCGGCGTTACGGCCGTGCTGGTCGAAGAGAAAACGACGAAGAAGTCGAGCGACCGATCGCCGAGCGCGGCGCGCACCGCTTCGTCGAGCACCATCGCCCCGTGGACCTTCGGCGCAAACACTTCTTCGGCGTCCGACTGCGTCTTCTGTGCGATCAAGCCGTCTTGCAACACGCCCGCCGCATGGACGACGCCGTGAATCGTGCCGAAGCGACGGAGCGCTTCCTGAACCGCTTCGCGCATCGCTTCCACGTCCGTTACGTCGGCCTCGGCCGGCAGCACTTCGGCGCCGAACGACTCCAGTTCGCGAATGCTCCGAATCCGCCGACTGATCGTGTTGTCGTCGGCATGACTCCGCAGCCACGCGTCCCATTGGTCGGCCGGCGGCAATGCCGAGCGGCCGATGAGCACTAGCCGGGCGTTCGCGGTGCGGGCCAAATGTTCGGCCGTCGCCAGACCGATGCCGCCGAAGCCGCCGGTAATGAGATACACGCCCCGCTCGCGAACGGCCGGTACCTGATCGATATCCGCCTGCGCGTTCGGGCCGAGCTTTTGGCCGGGCTTGCGGCGCGGTTTCGGCTTGTGACGAGTGTAACCGTGCTCGTAGCGGCGGTCTTCGCGCAGGGCGATCCGGCCGTTGGCCGCCGGCTGTTGCAGTTCGATGAAGAGTTGTTCCGCCAATAGGTCGAGCCCCGTCGCCATACGGCGTTTGCCTCCGAAGCCGCGATCCGAAGGCAACGCAATATCGACGCACGCGCAGGTCGTCTCCGTCAGTTCGCGCGGAATCACGCCGACCGGTCCCAGCACCGTCGCCTTGTCGGGATACGGCAGCGCCTCGTCGCGAGTCTGCTGCATGCCGCTCGTGACGACCGTGATATGCACCGGGTGTCCGAGCCGCTCGGCGTCGAGCGCTTGCGCGAGGAAGAGCAAACTATAGAAGCCCTGCTCCTGGTTGCGATGGAAGAAGCTCGAGCCGGGGCGGAAGCTTTCGTCGCGCGTCGTTAGCCACAAATGCACGATGCGGCTCGGCGCTTTGCCGACGGCGACGAGATCGTGAACGAGCGCGTCGTAGCCGACGCGACCATGTTCGGGCGAGAGCGTGAAGTCGTGCGGCGCATGTTGGAAGTAAGCGTCCCCCGTGCGCACGGTGACGACTTCATGCCCCGCAGCGCGCAGCTTCTCGGTCAAGCGCCGGCCGACGCCCGCCTCGTCCAAGAAGATCAGCCACGTCGTCGGCTCCAACTCCGCCTCGGGCGACTCCAACTCGCGCAGTCGCCAAATCGGTCGGTAGTACCAGTCGTTCGCGTCGGCGATGCGCGCGAGCGAACCGGCGATGCGTTGTTCGCGCGCGCCGACCTTACCCGGCTCGATCCAGTACGATTGATGTTGGAACGCGTACGTCGGCAGCTCCACGCGCCGCCGCCGTTCGTTCTTCCAAAGCAACGATTCGTCAAACGAAACGCCGCAGGCCCACAGTCGGCCAAGCACCGTCGTGAAGAACGTCGTATCGGCGACGTTCTCCTTCGGGTGCCGCAGCGACGAGAGCACCGGCTGTCCGCTCGTCAGCTCACGATGCTGCCGCACCAATGACGACAAAATCTTGCCCGGTCCGACTTCCAAAAACACGCGTCCCGGCGTTTGCAAGAGCGTGCCGACGCCGTCGGCGAAGCGCACCGTGTTGCGCAGGTGTTCGACCCAATACTTCGGATCCACGGCCTGCGCGTCGGTGAGCCACGCGCCGGTGCGGTTCGAGACGATCGGCAACTTCGGCTTCTGCAACTTCAGGCCGCGGAGATAGGCTTCGAAGTCGGCGAGAATCGGTTCGAGCAGTCGCGAATGCGCCGCGATTCGAATCGGCACCCGCTTCGCGTCGACGCCGTCGGCCGTGAGCTTCGCCAAGAGTTCGTCGAGCGCATCGTCGGGTCCGGAGACCGTGCAGAACTCGGGGCCGTTGACGGTCGCCAAGTCGAGCCGGTCGCCCAACAGCGGCAAGATCGCTTCCGGCGCAAGCGGCACGCTTAACATGCCGCCGGGCGCGACGCGCTCGAACAGCTTGCCGCGCAGCGTCACGAGCCCGAGTCCGTCTTCGAACGAAAACACTTCGGCGAGCGCCGCGGCCGTGTTCTCGCCGAGGCTATGCCCCAAGAGCGCCGCCGGTTGCACGCCCCACGCTTGCCAAAGCTTCGCCAGGGCGAACTCGCAAAGATAAATCGCCGGCAATTGCACCGACGGCCGTTCCCAGACGCTTTGCAATTCGGCGTCGCGCTCCGGTCCGGCGAACCAGACTTCGCGCAGATCGACGTCGAGTTTGCCGGCGAGCCACGTGAGCCCGCGATCGATCCATTGCTTGAACACCGGCTCGGCTTCGTACAGGTCGCGTCCCATGCGCGGCGACTGGGCGCCGCCGCCGGGAAACATGAAGACCGTCGACGGCTTCCCCTCGACCCCCTTATGCGTAAACACGCGGGCCGCATCGCCCGACTCCAACAGCGCCGCGGCCTCGGCATGGTCGGCGGCGGCCACCACGCGGCGCACGTCGAACTTGGCCCGACCGTGAAACAGCGTGTAGGCGACGTCGGCCAAGCTCTGTTCCGGGTGCTCGCGCAAATGCGCGGCCAGCCGACGCGAAGCATCGTCGAGCGCCGCGCGATTGCGGGCCGACAGCGTAATCAATTGTTGAGGTCGCAAGGCAGGGCCCGACGTTGCGACCCGCGGCGCTTCTTCGAGCACCAAGTGCGCGTTGGTTCCGCCGACGCCGAGCGAATTGACCGCCGCGCGCCGCGGCGCAGCGCCAGGTTGCCAATCGCGTAACTGCGCGTTCACCGCGAACGGGCTGTTCGCGAAATCGATCGCCGGATTCGGCGCTTCGAAGTTCAGGCTCGGCGGCAGTTGCTTATTTTCCAACGCCAGCGCGGCTTTGGCCATGCCGACGACGCCGGCGGCCGTATCCAAGTGGCCGATGTTCGTCTTCACCGAGCCGATGGCGCAGTAGCCGTTGCGGTCGGTCGATTGACGGAAGGCTTGCGTCAGCGCGGCGATTTCGATCGGGTCGCCGATCGGCGTGCCGGTGCCGTGGCATTCGACATAGCCGATCGTGTCGGCCGGCACGTCGGCCACGGCCAGCGCTTCGGCCACGGCGGAGGCCTGACCATCGACGCTCGGCGCGAAATAGCCGACCTTGCTCGCGCCGTCGTTATTCACGGCCGAACCGCGCACGACGGCGTAAATACGATCGCCGTCGCGCAGCGCGTCTTCCAGTCGTCGCAACACGGCGACGCCCGCCCCGCTGCCGAAAATCGTGCCGCGCGAGCGATGATCGAAAGCCCGACAATGCCCGTCGGGCGAAAGAATCTCATTCTTCTTGAAGAGATAGCCCTGTCCGTGCGGCAGTTCGATCGTCGCGCCGCCGGCCAGCGCCATGTCGCACTCGCCGCTCAGCAGGCTTTGGCAAGCGGTGTGAATTGCGACGAGCGAAGTCGAGCAGGCGGTCTGCACGTTGACGCTCGGCCCCTTCAGGTCGAAGCAATATGACACGCGCGTCGCAAGAAAGTCCTTGTCGTTGCCGGTGTGCCGCAGCAAAAACATGCCGACCGAGTCGACCAGTTCCGGATTCGAGAGCAGGTTCTGCTGAAAATAGGCGCCCATACCGCAACCGGCGAAGACGCCGATCCGACCGTCGAACTTCTCCGGCGGATGCCCGGCGCTTTCCAGCGCCTCCCAGGCACACTCCAAGAAGTGCCGATGTTGAGGGTCCATGATCGCCGCTTCCTTCGGACTGAGCCCGAAGAACTCGGCGTCGAACATCGGCAGATTGTCGAGCACGGCCGCCGACTTGACGTAGTGCGGATGTTCGAGCAATTCGGCGGGGACGCCGGCCGCCGTGAGATCGGCATCCGAGAGTTGCCGCACCGATTCGACGCCGTCGCGCAGGTTTTGCCAAAACTTGCGCGGCGAATCGGCGCCCGGCACGCGCAAGGCAAGGCCGACGATCGCGATGTCGTTCGGATTCACGGTCGTTTCAGTCGAAGTCATAAGGGCTCGTCGAGGTGGCGAGTTGTTTCCAGCAATTCAAATCTCGAAGCGATCTAGCGGCGCGTAACGCGGCGGCGTTGCTGCAGCTCGCGCCGTTTGGCGGCGCGATCCGTGCCGTCTTGGGCCGATTCCCCGTCGTCGGAGCCGCCGGCAAGATGCGCGGCGAGCGAACGAACGGTCGGGAAGCGGAACAGATCGGTCAGCGCCACCGGCTGCGTCACGACTTGCGTGAGCTGCCGATGCATGCGGACCACGAGCAGCGAGTGGCCGCCGAGGTCGAAGAAATTGTCGTCGACGCCGACCTGCGAACGGCCGAGCAGTTCTTGCCAGAGCGTCGCGATCTTTTGTTCGATTTCATTGTCGGGCGCGACGTACGTCGCCGCGGCATGCGACGGGCCGAAGTCGATCGACGGCAGCGCCTTGCGGTCGATCTTGCCGTTGGGCGTGAGCGGCAAATCTTCCAGCGCCACGAAGTGCTGCGGCACCATGTATTCCGGCAGCTTCTCGCGCACATGTTCGCGCAGGTCGGCATCGGCCGGAGCCGCGCCGTCGGCCACGTAGTAGGCCGCCAAACGGACGTCGCCGGGGCCCGCCTCGCGCGGCACGACCACGCATTGCCGAACGTGCGGATGATCGACGAGGCGCGTTTCAATTTCGCCGAGTTCGATCCGATGGCCGCGAATCTTCACCTGATGATCGGTGCGGCCGAGGAATTCGACGACGCCGTCGGCCCGATAGCGAACCAAGTCGCCCGTGCGATACATGCGAGCGCCGGCCTGCGGCGCGAACGGATCATGCACGAACCGCTCGGCCGAGAGTTCCCGCCGATTCAAATAGCCGCGCGTCACGCCGTCGCCGCCGATGTAGAGTTCGCCCGGCACTCCGACCGGCACCGGCTTCCGGCCGGCGTCGAGAATGTACAACTGCGTATTCGCAATCGGCCGACCGATCGGGATCGGACCCGACGTATCTTCGACCACCTGCGTCGACGACCAGACGGTTGTTTCCGTCGGGCCGTACATATTGATGAGCTTGCCGGAGACGACGCTCTTCAAGTCGCGAGCCAGATCGACCGGCAGCGCCTCGCCGCCGACCAGGAAATTCCGCAAGCCGCGGACGGCTCGACGCCCTTCGTCGGTCATCAAGAGCATGCGCGCCAACGACGGCGTGCATTGGAAATGCGTCGCCCCGTGTCGCTCCAGCAGCGCCGCGAGCGAGTAGTCGCCGGCATCGTCGACGATCGTCACGTCGGCGGTAAACGCGTTGTCGGTTGCCGCCGGGGCCGCCGGCGTCGCGCGCAGGTTCGCTTCTTCGCGGACGATATTCAGGTGCGGCAGGTGTTCGAGCACCGTGTCGGTCGAGAGACCGAAATCGATGAGGCAGGCGATCTCCTGCACGCCGATGGCTTTCAAACGATCGACCATCGCCAAGCATTGCGGCACGTCGCCGAAGAGCCCGCTGGTTTCGTAGTAGCGATCAAAGGCGAAGTCGAGCAGAGCGTCGCTTTCTTCCCGCGTCAGCGAAGCGAAGTCGTCTCCTTGTCCGACGGCGACCCCTTGTGGACGCTTGAACGCCGGGAACGACCACGCATATTGCTTGAGCAGGGCCAGCGAAGTGCCGAGGTACGCCTTGAGCGGACCGCGCACCGCTTCACGCACGGCCGCTTCGTCGGGTCCGACGAACGTATGGAGCATGAGCGAGACGATGCCCGTGGCGGGATCGAAGCCGGCTTCGGCCCGAGCCTGACGGTAGGCGGCGATCTTCGGCGCGAGCTCTTCGACCGATTGGCCGAGCAAGTGCGTGAGCACGTTGGCGCCGATGCGGCCGGCTTGAATGTAGGTGTCGATGTTGCCGGCGGTCGTGATCCACACCGGGAGTTCCGGCTGAATTGGCCGTGGCAACGTCCGCACGGCAAGCGGCTTGCCCGTGGTGCCGGGAAACTCGATCGCTTCGCCGCGCCAGAGCCGCTTCACGATCTCGATATCGCGGAACATGGCCGCCTTCGGGTCGGCGTAGTTCTCCGGCATCAGAACAAAGTCGTTCGGCTGCCAACCGGCGGCGACGGCCACCGCCGCGCGACCGTTGGAGAGGTTGTCGACGACTTGCCAAGCCTCGGCGACGCGCAGCGGATGATGGAGCGGCAGCACGACGCTGCCCGCGCGGATTTGCACGTTCTTCGTAATCGCCGCGACCGCCGCGCCGGTGATCGCCGGGTTCGGATAGAGGCCGCCGAACGAATGGAAGTGGCGCTCGGGCGTCCAGACGGCGCAGAAGCCGTGCTCGTCGCCCCACTTCGCCCCTTCCAGCAGCATGCGATACTTGTTCGAGGACAGCTCTTCCGAATCGGCCGAGAAGTAGAAGAGACTGAAATCCATCGGCACCGCGGCGTACTTGTGGCCTGCCTCGACCTGAGCGGCGGCGGGACCGCCCCGTTCGCGATCGCGATGCACGACGACTTCGAAGCCGCGCGTGAGCGTCCACAACAGCTCAAGTACGTGGATGTCGAACGACAAGCTGGTGACCGCCGGCCACACGCCGGGCTTCTCATGATCGAGGCATTGGTCCATGCCCGCGAAGAAGTTCACGGCGTTGCGATGTTCGATCATTACGCCCTTCGGCTTGCCGGTGGAGCCCGAGGTGTAAATGACGTAGGCCAGGTGTTCGGCTTGCGAACGTGGCGCGAGGTTTTCGGCCGCGTGACGGGCAATCGCCGGAGCGTCGACGTCGAGATTCACGACGGCCGCGCGATGCGACGGCAGGCAATCGAGCGTTTCGTTCTCGGTGATGATTACCGGAGCCTGGGCGTCGTCAATCATGAAGGCGATGCGCTCGGCCGGGTAGTTCGGGTCGAGCGGCAGATAGGCGCCCCCCGCCTTGAGCACGGCCAACATCGCCGTGACGAGGTTTTCCGACCGTTCGAGATGGATGCCGACCATCGCATCGGGTCCGACGCCGAGCGTGCGGAGATGGGCGGCGAGGCGATTGGCGCGGCGATTCAATTGCGCGTATGTGAGCCGGCGGTTCTCGAACGTCACGGCGACGGCGTCGGGCGTGCGCGCGGCCTGCGCTTCGAACAGTTCGTGGATCGTCGCCGAGCGCGGATAGTCGACCGCCGTGGCGTTCCAATCTTGCAGGATGAGCTTGCGCTCGCCGGTGGACAGGAGCTCAACGTGCGCGAGCGGCGCCGAGGGGGCGGCCGCCGCGCTCAGGAGGAATTGATCGAACTGCCGGAGAATCGTCGCGAACGCCGATTCCGGCACGGCCCGACGATCGTACACCCAGCGTACGGCCGCTTCCGCCGGCGCGATGACGAGCGCCAAAGCGACGCCCGGTTCCGGCGCGTACGCTTCCAAGTCGTCGCACACGGCGACGGCGATCGACATCGCCCGACCCGCGGCGAGTTCCGGCCGATTGTGAAGTTCGGGATAACGGCGGAGCACGTCGTTCAAGTAGGTGCCGCGTTTCGCGACTTCGGCGAACTGCGCGGCGTTGGCTTGCGTGTTGTCGGCGAGCGAACGCGCCGCGTTGATCGAGAGGCGGAGCGGTACATGCGAGGCCGTGAAGCCGCGAACGTCGCCGGAGCGGCGGTTCTTCGGCGCTTCGTAGAACGCAACGTCGAACGACTGCTTCTCGCCGACGCGGGCCAAGTAGCCAGCGAGCGCGGCGATGATAGATTGCGCGGCGTCTTGCGCTCCGATGTTCTTCCAGAAGCCGGCCGGCAACGGCTGGCGGGCCGAGGACCATTGCGGCTGATCGGCGGCGAGCGTGCCGGAGATTTCTCCGACGTACGGAACGGCCGCCGCGTCGAGCTCTTGCAAACGGCGGACCCAATACTCTTCGTGCCGCGCGAGCTTCGTCTGCAGTTCAGTGATGTTTTGGCGTTCCTCGGCCGACGGTTGATCGAAGCGGGCGCCGGGAACGATCGCGTGGCGTGCGATCAGATCGGCGGGAGTCAGCGTGCGGCCGCAGGTCGTCGAGAAGCTGCGCAGCGCGAGAACGCCGCCGCCCGTCACAACGCGGATTTCGGCATCGCTGCAGTCGATGATCGTGCCGGGTTCATGCGCCGCGGCATGGTCGGCGGCGTCGGCTTCGACGACCTTCGCGGCGTCGACGACGTAGAGCTTGCCGGTGAAACGCACTTTGGCCGTGGCGACCGGATTGCGGTAGCGGCCGTGGTCGAGGGCGCGAGTCAGCGTTTGCAGTTCGTCGGCCGAGCGCGACCAATCGAGCAGGCCGGCCGCCTCGGGGCGATCGTGCTTGCCGAAATACTTTCGGCCTTCCAGATTCTGCGGCCGCGAGACGGGCGTGCCGAGCCCGAGCCAGCCGGCGAGTTCGGCGAACGACTCGATGCCGGCCTGGAAGCATTTGGTGTTGAGCGAGAGGGCCGTATCGTCAGGGGCGATTTCGACCGGCTTGCGGATGAGCACGTCGCCGTCATCAATGCCGGCGGTCATCCAGTGCCACGTGATCGCGTAGTCGGTTTCGCGGTTGAGCAACGCCCAGACCGGCGTATTGAGCCCGGCGTAGCGCGGCAGCGGGCCGTCGTGAAAGTTGATGGCGCCCTTGGTCGGCAGGGCGATAACGTCGGCCGGAATGATCGCCAGATGCGTGATGCTGAAGAGGTATTCGAACGGCTGCTCGGCGAGCGCGGCCCGATAGTCGCCGCGCGAATCGAGCACGCGGAGGTTACGGCCGTGGGCCCAGGCGGCGAGCTTGCGCGCCGACGTGATGACGCCGAGGATCTCGTGACCTTGCTTGAGCAGAGTTTCCGCGCACTCGGCCAGCAGCGACTCGGAGCCGATGAGAAAACAACGGAAGCGCCGAATTTCTGACGACATCTCAAAACCTCTTCGATGTGAGTGAGCCGGGCGCGGCACGAGCCAAGACGCGGCTCGAACCGAGAGACGACTGGAAGCATCGCAACGCCGCCGCGAGCGCCGACGTCGGCGTTGCGGCAATCCGCACCGCGCGAGACTCATTCCCGCGCAGTTCGAGGACGGAGCGTACGAACCCTCCAACCGATACTTACTATTTTTTTCCCCCCTCGGCCAAAAACAGCTATGTTTCCTCAGGAGTATCGCCGCGTTGCGAGCGGGTGCTCGCGTTCGCGGTTCCGATCCTGACGGTCGTGCCGGTTCGACGTTTCCTGGCGAGTTGTGATGCCGATGAAAGAACAGTTATTGGTGCTGCCGTCGCTGCAAGGCGTTCGCAAGAACGACGGTCGCATCGTCGTCACGCAGAAGTTCGTCGACGGCATGGCCAAGTACGCCGAGCAGTGGGAAGGCCCGGTGAAGGCGATTTTGGAACCGGCCCGCGCGGCGTCGAACAACCTCGACAACAAATGCGTGGTGCCCGCGGCGCTGCCGTTTGGCTTGGAACTCATGTCGTTTCGCGACCGACGCCTCACGGCGGAGATCGCGGAATCGGCCGTGGTGCTCGGCGGGGCCGACTATCGCCAAAACCATCTCGCGGAGTTGTGCCGCCGCACGGGTACGCCGTTCGTCTGCACGACGGAATACACGCTGGCGACGCGCGAACAGATTATCGCGACGGAGGAATGGAACCCGCTTAGGCGTTGGCGTCGCGCGTGGTGGGAACGAAGCCAGGAACGAGCGAACGTGAAGAGCGTGCGCGCGGCCGCCGGCGTGCAATGCAACGGCTTGCCGACCTACCAAGCGTATCGAAGCCTGAATCCGCACACGCTGCTCTACTTCGATACGCGGACGACCGCCGACATGATGCCGAATGAAGAGCAGATGGAGACGCGTCTGGCGCGGCTGCTGCAAGGGGAACCGCTGCGACTGGTTTTCTCCGGTCGCCTGATCGCCATGAAGGGGGCCGACCATCTACCGCCGTTCGCCGCCGAGCTGCGTCGGCTGGGAGTACCGTTTACGCTGGGTATCTGCGGCGCGGGCGACTTGGAAGACGCCATGCGGGCGGCGCTCGCGCAATATGATCTCTGCGGAGAGGTGCTGTTTCACGGCAACCTCGATTTCAAGACGCAGCTCATGCCGCTCTTGCAAGACGAGACCGATCTGTTCATCTGCCCGCATCGGCAGGGAGACCCGTCCTGCACGTATCTCGAAACCTTAGCCTGCGGCGTGCCGATCGTCGGCTATGCCAATGAAGCCTGGGCCGGATTGCTGGAGCTGGCGGGCTGCGGTCGCAAGGTGACCATGGACGACTTCCGCCTCATGGCGTCGGCCGTCGCGCGGTTGCACGAAGATCGCGAACTGCTCGCCAAGCTCTCGCTCAAGGCCTGGGACTTCGCCCGCCGGCATACGTTCGAAGGAACGTTTGCCCGACGGATCGAACATCTCCGCGAATGCGCCGGGCTCGCGCCTGCGCTCGTATCGTAACGTCGCGCTATTCGCTCACTTGGAGCGCGGCGTCGCCGATGGCGCCCCGGGCGAAGTTCCAACGGGTAATGGCGCGCTGGTAATCGACGCGGGCCGCGGCCTCTTCGATCATAGCGTCGCTGTAGCGATCTTCCGCGTCGACTTGGTCGCGCAGCGAGGCGCGTCCTTCGAAATACAACTCGCGGCGCGCCTCGAGTTGCACGGCCGCCGCCTCGCGTCGGCGGCGATGCAGCGCCAGCAGCCGTTCGGCGGCCTGCAGGTCGTCGAGGGCCCCCGCCAATTGATAGGTCACTTCGTGCTCGAGTTGCCGCAGTCGGGCCGTTTCCATACTGAGCACCGCTTGGGCTCGCTGCGCGAGCGACTGATCGGCGCGCCGCCCGAACGGTCGTTTGTAAATGACGCCGGCGGTCCAATCGTTGTAGTCCCAGCTTCCGAGCGAACTCCAAGCGCCGTCGTACTGGCTATCCAGACCGCTAACGGAGTAGATCGCCCGCACGGCCAGGTCGGGCTGCAAACCATTCAGACGGCGGCGGTATTCGACGTCGGACGCTTCGACGACGGCCCGCTGCGCCCCGAGCTCCGGCCTGCCCATGGCCTGCTGCACGCCGGCCTGCCAATCGACCACGAGCGGCGCGTCGCCGGCAAGCGTGGCGGGAATGATCGGCCGCGGATCGTCGGGCGGCACCCCCATGATGCGTCGCAATTCGCGCTGCGCGATGATGTAGCGGGTTTCCGTGTCGGCTCGTTCGATGCGAACCTCTTCCACGTGCTCTTGGGCCTGCGCAACGTCGGGAATCGCCCCTTCACCGATGCGCATCCGTTCTTGTTCGCGATCGAGCGTCCGCAAGGCCTGGGCCAGCGAAAGATCGCGCAACTGAAATTCGCGGTAGGCTTCGCTAGTTTCCCAATAAGCGGCTTCGGCGTCGCGAAGAATCTGATTCACGAGGGCCTGGAACGAGTGCCACGATTGATTCTGATTGGCCCGGGCGATGCGTAGCGGCGCTTCCGTGGCAACGGCGCCCCGACCGCGAAAGAGCGGTTGTTCGAGAATGAGGTTGAGCGTCGATTGCCACGCGGGGTTAATGGTTACGAAGTCGCCGGTGGGGGAGTAGCTCGCCAAGGTTTGGCCGACACCGACCTGAGCCCGACCGCCTGTGACGAACAGCTTTTCAAGATAAACCTGATTGAGCCCGGCCGGCGAGTTCCAGAAGGTCGTATTGAGCGTCGGAATGCCGGTGCCGAGCGAGTTGATCAACGTCGACGTTTGCCGGAAGTAGTGTCCGCCTTGCGTGTTGATGTTAAACACCGGGTCGAACACCGCTGCTTCCACGCCGATCGTCGCGTCGGCGACCTGCGGCACGAAACCGAGAACGGCGATGTCCTTGTTGTTGCGCAAGGCCATATAGCGGGCGTCGTCGATCGAAATCGTCGCCGCTTCCGGCGGCGGCAGCGATGCGGCGGGGAGCAGATCGGTCCAAGGATCGGGAATCTGCGACGGCATCGCGGTCGGCACGCCGTCCCCGAGCGGCATGCTCGGCACCGTTTCCGGAACAACCGCGGCCGGAGGCGGCACTACCGTCGATTGCGGCGCTGCGGGCGCCGGCGCAGATACTATCGCAGGCGCCTCGGTCGGAAAGTTCATCGGAGCAGCGACGACCGGCGTTGCAGCGGGGCGGGGCTCGGCTGGTTGCGGCGGCTCGGTACGTTCAGGCGCCGCGGCAACGAACGACGGTCCCGGTTCTGCAGGCGGCATCGCAATTTCCGGCGCCACGGCGGCCGGCGCTTCGATGCGCGAATCGACGGCCGCCGGTTCCGTCGACTGCGGAAACGCAGGCAGCGTGAATGCCGAATCCGCTTCCGATTGCTCGGCTTGCGCCGGCACCACGCGGCTCGGCGTCGTCGAAGGATCGGCGTCGGGGAATCGGAGAAACTTCGGAGCAGGCCGTGCAACCGTTGCGGTGTTCGTCGAGTGCGCGGCTCCCGACGGCGCGGCCGCCCGGTCAGGCGAGTAATCGCCGAGATCCAGCGGCCGGAACGTCTCGCCTGTCGGCACGCTCTTTGACCATTGTTTCACCGCTTGCCGCTGCGAGCTTTTCTCGTCCGCGTTCCACAGCATGTAGCCCGCCAACACCGACAACGCCCAGAGACCGACGTACGTCGCCCAGGCAACGTGGCGCGGTCGTCGGGTTGTAGGAACGGCAATCATGCGGAAAGTTGAGCGCGCAGCATGAGACCTGAGTGGATAGAACTCCGCTTCGTTTATCGACCCTCCCGCTTATGGCGTTTAGGCAATCTGTGGCGAATATAACGGCAGGTGCTTTCGCAACCGGCACTGCCGGCATCGTGTCGCACTTCGGCGGCGGTCGGATCGTTTCGGATCGTCCGATCGTACGGGGGCGTGAATCGAGAAACGGCGGTCGACGGCGCGATGCCGGCGTCGAAACCCATGCGGTCCGCCTCATCAACGCAATTAACCTAGAGTAGAAGTGGTTCCCCGCATCGCACGACGCATGAAACCGTAGACGCTCCGATGGGCGCCGCATGAAGCGGTACGCATAGGCGGCGTCGACGGAGGCGGGCTTCGTATGCGCAACATGCGCGTCGGCGCCGTCGGTCCGTAAACATGTTTGCAGGAAAGGCGGGCCGGATTGCTCGCTGAAAAGGTTGCTATGAGCTCCACATTCGAAAGTTCCAATCAAGTCCTGACGTTCCTACGGCGCCGTTGGCGGTCGCTGCTCGCGGCAGCGGGTCTGGCCGCGGTCGTCGCCGTCGTCGTTGCGGAGAAGTTCGCCGTGCAGACGTTCACCTGCACCGGCACGATGCTCTACAACCGCTCCGGAGTCGGCAGTCCGCAGTATCAACAGCCGGAACTGCAATCGATCGTCGGCTTGGCGAAGTCGCAACCGGTGTTGGACGCCGCCGCGAAGAAACTCCCCAACCACCCGCCGGCCGGCGCGCTCGTCGGCGGCTTGCAAACCGAAGCCGTGATGGGTTCGAGCACGTTGCAATTCACCATGCGCGGGCCCGAAGCCGAAGCTACGCGCCTCACGCTCGACGCGATCATGCAAAGCCTGATCGAACAAGCCGGCGCATTGCGCAAACAAACGGTGATGAACATTCTCGCCTCGCAAGAACACCATGCCGCGAAGGCGGCCGCCGCCGTGGAAGCCGCCGCGGAGAACCTGCGCAAGTTCAACGCGGCCCATCAAATCGTCTTGAGCGTCGACGACGACTTGGAACGAGTGCGCGACGACATCGCCGCCGTGGAGACGGCCCTGGAAACACAACGCTCGGCCCGCTCTTCGCCGGAAGAACAACTGCAACGCCGGCGCAATATTCTCCAAGAACAACAAGAGTCCGAGCGCGCCCAACTCGAGCGAGAAGCGGCGCTGCTCCTCAAGAAGAACGAACTCGAAAGGGCGGAACGCCTGCACGCCAAGCGGTATATCAGCGACGCGGAATTCAACCGCATCGAAACCGAATACAAGACGTTGCAAGCGCAGAACACGGCGGCGTTCGAACACCGTCGACAACGCCTCAAGCAATTGGGCGAAGCGCTCTCGGCGCACTTGAATCGACCGGCCGGCGACGCGACGGGCCCGGAAGACGAGGCCGACGCCGCGGCCGCGGCCCGCATTCAAACGTTCCTCACGCAACGTCGAGCCGAAGTCGATCGCCTCAACGCGCTCCGTCCGCAGGCCGACGAACTGCACTATGCGGTCGTCGCCGCGCAGGCCGAAGTCCAACGCACGGCGGCGCAAGTCGCCGCGTTTCAAGAACTGGTCGACGCCGAGTATCACGACCTAGTCGTCGTCCAACGCGCCGCTCCGTCGTTCGACGCCGTGACGTCCAACAAGAAGAAGTTGTTGGTCGGCTCGGGCGTCGTCGTGTTTCTCGGCTGCCTCGTTCCCATTTTCTTGCTTGAGCTTCTTTCGAGGCGCGGCGAAGAGGGAATGTCGAGCGAAGCGTTGTACGAACAACTGCCGCAAATCGAGGCTCCGGACGGACACAACGCCGACGACCGGGGCGAACTCGTGCGAATGCTGGCGCTGCGGATTCAACAAAGCGCGCAGGCCGACGGTTCGGTGGCCTTGTTCACGACCGTCGACAAGGACGTTTCCGCGGCCGAACTGGTGGTGGAAACGGCCAAATGCTTGGCGATGCGCGGCGAGGCGGTGCTCGTCATCGAGACCGAGCGCGACACGAAGGCCCACGCCGGCCTCGCCGCCGAACTCTCGACGGAGCCGAACGTCGACGCGGAGCAGGCGGTGCTCGACGACTGGACCGGCGCGAATCGTTCGCTCGACCCGCTGCAGCCGATTACGACCAAGCATGCTCCCAGGGGCCTGCACGACGGGCTGGCCGACCTGTTGCGCAACGGTGACCTGGTGGCGAGCGACGTCGTTCGACCGGCGTCGCAATTCGACCTGTTGCTCGCCGGCGAAACCTCGCTGCCGGCGGAAGCCTTCGCTTCGCGGCGGCTGAGCGAACTGCTGGGCGAGCTGCGTCATCGCTACTCGACCATTCTCATTCTCGGCCCCGGCGTCGAACATGCCGTCGACCTGGAGATGCTCGCCGCGCGTTCGACGTCGATGATCTTCGTGGCCGAGCAGGGGGGCCGCCCGCACCCAGTCGCCCTGCGAACCATCGACGCCTTGAAAAACGTCTCAGCGCCGATTCTCGGTCTCGTTTCCGTTTAGCTTCCCCTGAGCCGCACCATTATCGAATTCCCATTGATGAGCACCTGGTTACCGACACTGTTGCTGACGCTCGCCTGCCTTACGGCGGCGCCGATCTTCGTCGTTTTGCTCGAATGCCTGGCGGCGCTCTTCCCGCGCCGGCCGGCCGTGCACGGCGCTAGACCGCGCGTCGACGTATTAATTCCCGCCCACAACGAAGAACGCGTATTGGCCGCGACGCTGCGCAGCGTTCAGGCGCAGCTCCGCCCAGGCGATCGCATTCTCGTCGTGGCCGACAACTGCGACGACGGCACCGCCGAAATTGCGCGAACGTGCGGCGTCGACGTCGTCGAGCGGCGTCACGAAACGGATCGCGGCAAAGGCTTCGCCCTGGATTTCGGCGTGCGGCAACTAAATGCTCGGAACGGCGACGTGGTCGTGATCGTCGACGCCGATTGTACGCTCGGCCCCGGCACGCTCGACGCTCTGGCCGCGGATTGCGGCGCGACGGGCCGGCCGATTCAGGCCTCTTACGTGATGAACTGCCCGCCGAATCCGTCGCCGCGCGACCTAGTGAGCCGCGTCGCCGTGACGGTGAAGAACATCGTGCGACAACGGGGCGCGACGGCGCTCGGCGGACCCGCGATTCTCACCGGCTCCGGCATGGCGTTCCCCTGGGAAACGCTGAGCCGCGCGCGCTTGGCCAGCGGCAATATCGTCGAAGACATGCAACTATCGTTCGATCTTCTCACGGCCGGACATGCTCCGCGATACTGCGCCGAAGCGCTCGTCACGGCTTCTCTGCCGCCGCAAGGAAACGCCTCCACTGCCCAGCGCACGCGTTGGGAACACGGGCATCTGCAAACGCTGCTGCATCGCGTGCCGCGTTTGGCGTGGCTCGGTCTGCGCCATGCGCGGCCGCTATGGCTGTTCGCCGCCGTGGACCTGGCCGTACCGCCGCTCTCGCTTCTGGTGACGCTCTGGTGCGCAGTGTTCATGGCGACCGCAATCGCGGCGGCCTGCGGCTTCGGCCTGGCGCCGTTCTTCGTCGCCTGCGGAAGCGGCGCTGCGCTGCTCGCGGCGATGGGCGTCGTCTGCGGCGCCTTCGTGCGCGAGGTTTCGCTGTTCCGACTCCTCACGGCCGTGCCGCGCTATGTGGTCGGCAAGCTGCCGATCTACCTCTCGTTCCTCATCCGCCGTCAGACCGCGTGGGTTCGCACCGATCGGGGCGCGGCGTCACACGACGTTACGCGTCCGCATCTCGATATCGCTCGCTCTACGCAATAACGCACGCTCCTACCTCCGAGCATCATGCCAACGAACAAAGTATTTCCACAGGTCGGCGTCGTCGCGATCGGGCGCAATGAAGGGGAGCGGCTGCGCGCGTGCCTCGAATCGGTCGTCGGTCGGGTCGGTGCCGTGGTGTACGTCGACTCCGGTTCGACCGACGGGAGCGTCGCGACGGCGCGCAGCCTCGGCGCCGAAGTCGTGCAGCTCGATTTGTCGCGCCCTTTCACGGCCGCTCGGGCACGTAACGCGGGACTCGCCAAGCTTCGCTCCGTCGCGACCGATTTGAAATACGTGCAGTTCGTCGACGGCGATTGCGAAGTCCGCGACGGTTGGCCGGCGAGCGCCGTCGCCGAGCTCGATGCCGACGCCCGACTGGCCGTCGTGTGCGGACGCCGCCGCGAACGCCGCCCCGAGGCCTCGATTTACAATCGGTTGTGCGACTTGGAATGGGATACGCCGGTCGGCGATGCGAAGGCTTGCGGCGGCGATGCTCTGATGCGCGCCGCGGCGCTGGCGGAAGTCGTCGGCTACAACGAGGCGCTCATCGCCGGCGAAGAGCCGGAACTTTGCGTTCGCTTACGAGCGCGCGGCTGGAAGGTGCGGCGGTTGAATGTCGAAATGACCTGGCACGACGCGGCCATGACGCGATTCAGCCAATGGTGGCGACGCACGGTTCGGGCCGGGCACGCTTTCGCCGAAGGGGCCGCGCTCCACGGCGCTCCGCCCGAACGACACTGGACGCGCGAAGCGCGCAGCAATTGGCTCTGGGGGCTCGTGCTGCCCGCGGTCGCACTGGCTTTCGCCTGGCCGACGCATGGCGCGAGCCTGCTGCTGTTTGCCGCGTATTTGCTGCTGGCCTGGCGCGTGGCCCGGTATTGCCGGCGCCGCGGCTACGTACGTCGCGACGCTTGGCTCTATAGCTTCTTCACGGTCGTCGGCAAACTTCCGGCGGTCGTCGGGCAATTGCAATATCACACGAATCAATGGCGCGGCCGGCGCACGCGGCTGATCGAATACAAGGGAGCCGCGACATGCAGTTAATCCACGAACCGATCCTTGCCGACGAAGCGCTCGACGGCCGCGCTGCGGAGAATCCAACCGCGGCGGCGGCGGCGAACCCGCCGCGCACGCGTCTGGCGTACGTCGTCAATCAGTATCCGCAGCCTAGCCAAAGCTTCATCCGTCGCGAAATCCGCGCGCTGGAAGGGCTCGGTTACGACGTCCGAAGATTCACCGTCCGTCGTTGGAACGGCACGCTCGTCGACGGCGGCGACCGGGAAGAGAACCGGCGCACGACCGCAATCCTCGAACAGGGCCCGGCCACCGCCGCGTGGAGCGTGCTCGCCGCCGCCGCCGCGCCGCGTCGCTTTTTTGCCGCCCTGCGGCAAGCTTGGCGTTGGGGCCGGCGCTCCGATCGCGGTCGGCTCTTGAACTTGGTCTACTTCGTTGAGGCGTGCATTCTATTGCGGCTGCTCCGTCGCGAACGCGTCGAGCATCTGCATGCCCACTTCGGCACCAATTCGACCTCGGTCGCCATGTTGTGCCGGCTGCTGGGCGGCCCGACGTTCAGCTTCACCGTGCACGGCCCGGAAGAGTTTGATAAGCCCGAGTTTCTGCATCTGAGCGACAAGATCGGGTGTGCGGCGTTCACGGCGGCGATCAGCCAATTCGGCCGCAGCCAACTCTTGCGGCAATGCGCCTACGAGCAATGGTCGAAGGTGCGCATCGTACGCTGCGGGGTGGATGCGGAGTTTCACGCCGCCGAGCCGACGCCGCCCGTCGCCGAGCCGCGACTGGTATGCATCGCGCGGTTACACGAACAAAAGGGCCTGCCGATCCTGATCGACGCCGCGGCAAGGTTGGTCGATCGCGGAGTTCGATTTCACTTGCAGATCATCGGCGACGGGCCGTTGCGCGCGGTGCTCGAACGGCGCATCGCGGATCTCGGCCTGCAAGACAGCGTGGAACTCGCCGGCTGGAAGAGCGGCGCGGAAGTGCGTGAAGCGCTGCTTGCCTCGCGCGCCATGGTCTTGCCGAGCTTCGCCGAAGGGCTGCCGGTGGTGATTATGGAAGCCTTGGCGTTGCACCGACCGGTCGTCAGTACGTACGTCGCCGGTATTCCCGAACTCGTGCAGGACGGCGTCTGCGGCAGGCTCGTTCCGGCCGGCAGCGTCGCGGCGTTGGCCGACGCGATGCAAGACGTGCTGAGCGCCTCCGGCGAACAACTCGCCGCCTGGGGCGCGGAAGGTGCGCGGCGAGCGCGCGAACAACACAATGCGGCGACGGAAGCCGCGGAGCTGGCGAGGCTGATGGAATCGGCCGCCGCCGGACGTTTGGTCTAAGCCCGTTAATCGATCTCTCTTTGCCGCATCTCGCTGATAGGTTTTATGTCGCCGGTCTCCGCTTCTCATTCCGCTCCGCTCGTCGACGGCGTGCCGCACGCGCCGCCGGCGTTGGCCGATTTGCAGCGGCAGTCCGAGTGCGCGAGCGCGTTCGGGTGCCCGCCCGCGAAGACCGAGACTGCGGTGGAGACTCCGACGCCCGTCGGCATGCGCGTCGTGCGAAGTTCGCTCGTCACCGTCGGCGGTTACGGCCTGGGGCAGGTGATCCGGCTGGCGGGCAATATCCTCATTTCGCGTTTGGTCTTGCCCGAAGCGTTCGGCATCATGGCGCTCGTCAACGTCCTGATTCAGGGACTGGCGATGTTTTCCGACGTCGGCATCGAGCCGGCGCTGGTGCAGCATCGGCGCGGCGACGAACCGCGATTCTACAACACCGCTTGGACCGTGCAGGTGCTGCGCGGTTTCGCGCTCTTTCTCGGGGCGTGCTTGCTCGCTTGGCCGGCGTCGCTTCTTTACGAAGAGCCGCGATTGCTCATTCTGCTGCCGACGGCCGGGCTGGCCTCGGTCTTGGCGGGTTTCAATTCCACCGCTCTCTTTGCCGTGCGGCGGCACTTGCTGCTCGGGCGACTGACGTTGCTGGAACTCGCCGCGCAAGTCGCCGGCGTCGTCGCAATGTGCCTCTGGGCGGCGTACGTTTCCGCCGGTGCGTGGGCCATGATCGCCGGACTCTTCGCCACGACGGCAGTCCATCTCGTCGGCAGCCGCTGCTTGCTTGCCGACTACCACAACCGCTTCGCGTGGGACCGTGAAGCGGCCGACGCGCTCTTCCGTTTCGGACGTTGGGTGCTCTTGAGCACGATGATTACGTTTTGCGCCTTGCAAGTCGACCGGCTGCTGCTCGGTCGGCTCATTACGAAAGAGCAACTCGGCGTCTACAGCGTGGCGCTGGCCGTTGCGATGTTGCCGAGCATGCTGCTGCAGGCGCTCGGCGGCGCAGTGATCTACCCGTTGATGGCCCGGCTGGCGCGGCGTTCGCGGGAAGAACTTTGCAACAAGCTGACGATCGCGCGGGGCGTGCTTTCGGCGTTCGGCGTATTTCTCGTCGTCGGCGTGGTGCTCGAAGCGGAGACGTTTTTTTCCCTACTGTACGATGCGCGCTACGCCTCGGCCGGGCACATCGCCAGGCTGCTCGCCGTTTCCGTGTGGATTACTTCATTGAGCGCGACTCTCGAACGCGTGCCCCAGGCGCTGGGAGAAACTCGCATGCTGGCGACGTACAACTTCATCAAGCTCGCGGCCGCCGCCGGCGGCGCGCTGTCGGGCTACTATCTCGCCGGCTTCGACGGTTTCATTCTCGGCTATGCCGCCGGAGTCGCCGTCGGTCATCTGTCGCTGGCGTGGATGTTGCGCGAGTTCGGGGTATCCGTATGGCGCGACGATCTCCGCTTGACGGCCGTCGTCATGCTCGCGGCTTGGATCGGCGCGACCTTCGTGCAAAGCTGCGGCGCACTCGGCGGCGCGCCCCTGGTCGAAGCGGTGCTACGCGAAGCCGCCGCCTGGACGTACCTGCTCGCTCTCGGTTATTGGGCGCTTCGCAGGTCGCGCGCGCTGTCGAACCTCGGCGAGGCTTAGGCCTCGCGTCGTAGCGTTGCCGGCATTCGCTTCACGGGCCGTCGCAATGCGCCTCCCGCGCGGGGAAGTATCAACTGTTGTTGGTGGAACCGGCCCCCCCTCGGTACGCTATCACGTCGCATCGCGGCCGCTGCGAGTTCGCGGAACACGGTCGCCAAGTCGCGCGCGGGGAGAACTTGCATGCAGCCGTTTCGCATCGACGACGCTCAACACTTGCCCGAATCGCAGCATGCCGTGCTGTATCAGCGGATGGTCGATGCGCTCCCGACGCCCGCCTACACCTGCAATGCGTCGGGCCGGATCACGTCGTTCAATCCCGCGGCCGAACGCTTATGGGGCCGCGCGCCCCGATTAAACGACGCCCAGGATCTCTACTGCGGATCGTTTCGCCTTTACACGCCGACGGGCGAACCCTTAGCGCACGACGCTTGCTGGATGGCGCGCTCGTTGCATGAAGACGCGGCCTTCATCGAACGCAAGGCGATTATTGAACGCCCGGACGGCTTGCGTCGTCAGGTGCTTGCGCACGTGAACCCGATTCACGACGACACCGGACGACTACTCGGCGCCATTAACGTTCTCATCGACGTCACGGAACGGGAGCAAACGGAAGCCGCCTTGCGCGATACCGCGCAACGTCTCAAACTCGCGCTGACGGCCTCGCACATGGGCGTCTGGGAGTGGAACATCGCGACGAACGAGGTGCTCTGGTCGCCGGAGTGCTACGAAATCCTGGGCGTGGTTCGCGATAAACTGACGCTCGACGTCTTCAAAGCGCTCGTGCATCCGGACGATCTCGAGTACGTCCTGACGGCGCTCGCGGATGCGATTCGCGAGCACCGCATCTACCGCGCGGAGTTTCGAATCGTTCGCGACGACGGTTCGATACGTTGGGTCTGCGATCACGGCAGCGTCGACTACGATGCGTTCGGCGCGCCGGTGCGCATCGTGGGAACGGTGGCGGACGTCACCGACCGCAAGGTCGCGGAGAATACGCTGCTCGGCCAGAATCGCGTGTTGGAACAAATCGCCTCCGGAGCATCGCTCACGGCGACGCTCGACAAAATCACCGAATTCGTCGAGGGAAAACTCCCCGGCTCGATCTGCTCGATCCTACTGCTGGATGACGAAGGGAAATGCCTGCGCTTGGGCGCGGGCAAGCGATTGCCGCCCGACTTTTCGGCGGCCGTCGACGGCGTTGAAATCGGCGAGGGCGTCGGCGCTTGCGGCACGGCCGCCGCGCGCGGCGAGCCGGTCATCTCGGTCGACATCGCCCAGGACGCGTTCTGGAGGGACTATGCGGCGCTCGCGACCGCGCATGACTTGCGCGCCTGTTGGTGCGTGCCGATCGCGACGCGCGACCATCAGCGCGGCCCTGCGACGTCGACGACGGCTTACGGAACGCTTGCCCTGTACTTCCGCCGACCCAAGGCTCCGAGCAACGGCGAACTCGAAATTCTACAGCGCGCGGCGCAGCTTGCGGGCATCGCCATCGAGCGCGAGCGCTTTGAGAAAACGATCGTCGCCGACGAGGCCCGCTTTCGCACGTTCGTCGAACACGCTTCGGACGCCTTCATGCTCATGCGCGACGACGGCGTAATCGTCGACGTCAACAGCCAAACCTGCCGGAGCCTCGGCTACGCGCGCGACGAGATCATCGGCCGCACGCCCGCATTGTTCTCCGCCCGCGCCAAGCCCGACGTCGTGCGTGAAGTCTTCGACGAACTGCGCCGCGCGTCCACGGTCACCTTTGATTCGTCGCACCGGCGGAAAGACGGCTATACGTTCCCCGTCGAGGTCCGCATCGCGGGCTTCGAAATCGAAGGCAAACTCATGGCGCTCGCCGTAGCGCGCGACGTGACGGAGCGCCGCCGCGCGGAGCAATCCGTACGCGAGCGCGAGCAGCGCTATCGACTCCTGGCCGAACACGCGCAAGTCGTGCTTTGGGAAGCTGATCCCGTCACGTTTCAGTTCACCTACGTAAGCGAGTTCGCCGAAGCGCTGCTCGGTTATGCGCGCGAGCGCTGGTACGAAGAAGGATTCTGGCCGCGTCATCTGCATGCGGAAGACCGCGATCAGGCCGTGGGCTACTGCCTCAAGCAAACAAAGCTCGGGCAAGATCATCGCTTTGAATACCGCATGGTCCGTGCCGACGGGCGCATCGTGTGGGTGGAAGACGTCGTGACGATCGTTCGCGAACCGCAAAGTTGCGTGCTCCGCGGCGTGATCGTCGACATTACGGAGCGAAAAGAAACGGAGCGCAGGCTTCTGGAAGCGGTCCGCAGCAAAGCCGAGGCCTTGGCCCTGCTCGACGCGCTCTACGCCGAAGCGCCCGTCGGTCTCGGACTTCTAGACGCCGACGTGCGGTACGTGCGCTGCAATCAGGCGTTGGCGGAAATCAACGGCTATTCGTCCGAATACCACCTCGGCAAAACACTCGCCGAGGTGTTGCCGAATATCTGGCCGCACGTGAAGGACATGTATGAGGGAATTCTCGCCGGCGGGGGCCCGATAACCGATCAGGTGTTCGTCGGCGAGACCCCCGCCGCGCCCGGCATTACCCGCCACTGGCTCGGCAGTTTCTATCCGGTTTCGGTCGACCGCGAAATCCTCGGCGTCGGCGTGATCATCAACGAGATCACGGAGCAAAAGCGAATTGAAGCCGCCATGCTCAAAAGCGAAACGCGCAATCGCGCCATCGTCGAAGCTATGCCGGACCTCATGTTCCGCATGGACGCCGACGGACGAATCATCGATTTCCACGCTCCCAATCGTTCGGACCTCCTTCACTCGCCGGATTTCTTTCTCGGCAGACAAGCGTACGAAATCCTGCCGCCGGACGTTGCGCGGCTGATCGAACGCAATCGCAGCGCGACGCTGGATAAGCGACAGATGCACACATTTGAATACGAACTGGAGATGTCGCCGGAATCGATCCATTCATTCGAAGCGCGCATGGTCCCGTCCGGCGACAACGAAGTCATCGCCGTCGTTCGCAACGTCACGGAATCCAAACGCATCGAAGAGCAAATGCGCAAGTTGCAAAAGGTCGAAGCCGTCGGACGTCTGGCAGGCGGCATCGCGCACGACTTCAACAACCTGCTGACGATCATCAACGGCTATAGCGAGTTGCTCTTGAAGAAGCTCGCGCCGGAAGACGCGATGCTGCCGCCGCTCACCGCCGTGCGCGACGCCGGACATCGGGCCGCCAAGCTCGTGCGGCAACTGCTCGCCTTTAGTCGCGAGCAGGTCTTGCGGCCCGAACTCCTCGACATCAACGGCGTCGTCGCGCAAATGCAGTCGCTGGTGCGAGGGCTCCTCGATTCCGATATTGAACTCGTGCTCGAATTTGCCGATACGATCAAGCTGATTCGCGCCGATCGTAGCCAACTGGAGCAGGCGATCATGAACTTGGTGACCAACGCTCGCGACGCGATGCCGCGCGGCGGTCGCTTGATCATTCGCACCGCCGTCGTCGGCATCGCCGAACCAAGTCCCGCGGCGGTCGGAGAAGTGAAGCCGGGAAGTTACGTGCAACTCTCCGTGGCCGACGACGGACACGGTATGACGGAGACGGTGCGGGCCAAGATCTTCGAGCCGTTCTTTACGACGAAAGAGGTCGGTAAAGGGACCGGCCTAGGACTCTCGACCGTCGACGGAATTGTTCGCCAAAGCGGCGGATTCGTGAAGGTAACGAGTTCCGTGGGGCATGGAACCATCGTGAGCATCCTCTTGCCGGAAGCTCAACATTCGCCGCAAGTCGTTATTTGACATACACCTGCGGCATTTAACGGAGCGTTTTGCAACACTTCTGATTGCGACACCGCAAATATTGTATACAGTATTCGATTAGTCCGCCCCGCCTTGCCGCTCCTCCCACCCTCGGCAAACCATGATCAAGCTCGAAGTGCAGTCGCTCGGCGACCGCGTCGTCCATCAGTTGCTCGACCATCTGCTCTCCGGCCAACTCGCGCCCGGCAGCCGCTTGCGCGAAGTGGAACTTGCGGCACGGTTGGGAGTGAGTCGAACGCCGGTCCGTGAGGCGCTCGCGCGGCTCGCGCGCGACGGACTGGTCGAACTGCTTCCTAATCGCGGCGCCATCGTGCGGCAACTTGGGACCGACGAGCTCCGCCACATCTATCAACTGCGCGAAGCCTTGGAAGGGCTTGCCGCCGAATTAGCGTGCGAACATTGCACACCCGACGACCTCGCGCGGCTGCGAACGTTGTTCGACGCCGCCGCTGCGCGCGACGCCGACTTCGCCGCAGCCTGCCGACGCGTCGACCAAGAACTGCATCGGCTGATCGCCGCGCGGTCCGGCAACCCGGTGCTCGCGCAAGAGATTCGCCGCTTTCACGATCTGGTGCAACTCGTTCGCGAACGGGTCGACGACGTTTCCGGGGCGCTCGAGCAGGCGTTGGCCGAACATCGGGCGATTCTCGCGGCGCTCGAACGTCGGCGCCCCGCCGAAGCCCGCGCCGCCATGACGACCCACATTCGCCATGCTCTCGAACTCGCGCTGCGGCACGCCTTCGATCATCCGGCGTGCGCGTCGAAGTCGACGACTAAGACTCGCGCCAAGGCAAATGTCGTCGCCTTGCTGCTGGCGACGCTCGTCGCGACCTTCTCGACAAGCGCAGCGCCGGCTGCGCAGCCGGTCGACTTCGTGCGCGAGATTCGCCCGATCCTTTCGGCTAAGTGCGTCGCGTGTCACGGCCCTGAAGAACAAGCGGGCGAACTACGCTGGGATCGACGCGCCGATGCGCTGAAAGGGGGCGCGAGCGGTCCCGCCCTCGTCCCCGGCCGTAGCGGCGAGAGTTTGGTGTTGCAATTAATCGCCTCCGGCGATTCCGATTCGGCGATGCCGCCGGAAGGAGAACGTCTCGCGGCGGCGGAGGTCGCGCTCTTCAAGTCTTGGATCGATCAAGGCGCCCCGTGGCCGGAAGGGGTCGACGTGCCGACCGACGGCGTCGCGGAAGCGGAACAACGCCGGCATTGGGCCTACCAACCGCCGGTTCGCCCGGCGGTCCCCCAATTCGCGTCGGCGGCATACGAGCTACGCAACCCGATCGATCATTTCATCGCCGCGAAGCTCGCCGAAAAAGGCTTACAACCTTCGGCCGAAGCGCCGGCGGCGGTGTTGCACCGTCGACTGAAGTTCGATCTGCTCGGCCTGCCGCCGACGGTGGCCGAAGCGCAAGCCGCGCGTTCGACGAAGTACGAGGCGTTGGTCGAACGGTATCTCGCGTCGCCCGACTTCGGCGAGCGCTGGGCTCGCCACTGGCTCGACGTCGTCCGCTTCGCCGAGAGCAACGGCTTCGAAACGAATCTGGCTCGGCCGAACGCCTGGCCGTATCGCGACTACGTCATCGACGCCTTCAATACGGACAAGCCTTACGACCGGTTCGTCCTCGAACAACTTGCCGGCGATCAACTCGGCGTCGATCCCGCGACCGGATTCCTCGTGGCCGGACCGTGGGACAAAGTGAAAAGCCCCGATCCGGTGCTCACGGCTCAGCAGCGAGCCGACGAACTGCACGACATGGTCGGCACCACGGGGAGCGCCTTTCTCGGCCTGACGGTCGGTTGCGCGCGCTGCCACAACCATAAGTTCGATCCGGTCAGCCAGGTCGACTACTATGCGATGAAGGCGGTGTTCGCGGGCGTGCAACACGGCGAGCGTCCGTGGCGCAAGGACGCCGACCCACGGAAAGCCGAGCAAATTGCCGCGTTGCAAGCGCAACTCGCCGACATGGAAGGGCAGATGCTGAAATACGGCGACCTGCTCCGGCCGGCGGTCAGCCGATTCGCCAACGAAGAGCGCTTCGCGCCTATCGAAACCGACACGGTGCGGTTTACGATTCTCGCGACCAACAACGGCAGCGAGCCGTGCATCGACGAACTGGAAGTGTTCACCGCCGAGCCGAAGCCGCGGAACATCGCGCTGGCCTCGTGGAAGACGACGGCCAAAGCATCGAGCGTCTTTCCTCGCTCCGATCGGCACAAGCTCGAGCACATCAACGACGGAGAATACGGCAACGACCGCAGTTGGATCTCGCGTGAGAAGGGAGCCGGCGTAATGACGCTCCGCTTCTCGGGGAAGGTGCGAATCGATCGCGTGGTCTGGAGCCGCGACCGCGCGGCCGACGGCAAGTACACCGATCGACTGCCGACGCAATACACGATCGAAGTCGGCACGACCCCCGGCAAGTGGACGACCGTGGCGACCGGCGACGATCGGCAACCGTACGGCGCGAAGCCGAGTCAATCGCCCATTCGTGAACGAGCGGCGCTTTCCGAAGGGGATCGTTCGCGGCTGGCCGAACTGGCGCGCACGAGCCGCGACCTCAAGACGAAACTCGCCGAACTCACGAGCGGTCCCTTGGTTTACGGCGGCAAGTTCGTCGAACCGGAGGCCGTGTATCGCTTTCATCGAGGCGATCCGATGCAGAAGCGCGAGCCGATCGCTCCGGCGGCGCTGGCGAAATTCGGCCCGCCGCTCCACCTTTCGCCGGCGACGCCGGAGCACGAGCGCCGACTCGCGCTGGCCAAGTGGATCGTCGACCGGCGGAATCCGTTGACGGCCCGCGTGATCGTCAATCGCCTCTGGCAAGGACATTTCGGCCGCGGCCTGGTCGATACGCCGAGCGATTTCGGCCTCAACGGAGCCCGACCGACGCATCCCGAGTTGCTCGATTGGCTAGCCGTGGAACTCATGGACCATGACTGGAGCCTGAAGCACATTCATCGCTTGATCGTGACGAGCGCGACGTATCGGCAAGACTCGAGATTCGAGATCCAAGACCGGAGCCGACGTCACGGAGGCGGTGCATCTTCTGCAGCTCTAGTCTCTAGACTCCCATCTCCCATCTCGCTCGATGCCGACAATCTTTATCTCTGGCGCTTCGCGCCGCGGCGGCTGGAAGCGGAGCCGCTGCGCGACGCCATCTTGGCCGTGGCGGGAAACCTAAACGCCAAACGCGGCGGGCCGGGCTTCGACTTATTCGAGCCCAACGACAATTACGTGAAGGTCTACGAGCCGCGTCATGCGTTTGGTCCCGACGAGTTGCGACGGATGATCTATCAAGCCAAGCCGCGGATGCAACTCGACGACGTGTTCGGCGCGTTCGACTGCCCCGACGCCGGCCAGACCGCGCCGAAGCGCACGCGTTCGACGACGCCGCTGCAGGCGTTGAATCTGCTGAACAGCCCGTTCTTGCTTGCGGAAGCGGACGTGTTCGCCGCGCGCGTGATCAAGGAAGCCGGCTCCGACGCGGAGCCGCAGGTACGGCAGGCGTTCCGGTTGGCGCTGGGCCGTGAAGCCGACGCCGGAGAAGCGGCCGACGCGTTGAAACTCGTGAAGTCGCACGGCCTGCCGGCTCTCTGTCGCGCGCTGTTCAATGCCAACGAATTTCTGTACGTCTTCTAACAGGCCGAGCTCACGATGAACCATTTCACGAATCGCCGCGGCTTTTTCGGACAGGCGGCTACCGGACTTTCCGGCATCGCGCTGGCTTCGCTCTTGGCCGACGAGGCCCGCGGGGCAAAGCATGCGCCGCTCCGCCCGACGATCCGGCCGGAGGCGCCGCTCGCCGCGCGGTCGCCGCATTTCGCGCCGCGGGCCAAGCAAGTGCTTGTGGTCTTTTGCTCCGGCGCGGTGAGCCATGTCGACACGTTCGACTACAAACCGGAACTCGTGAAGCGCGACGGGCAACCGCTGCCGGGCGTCGACAAGCTCGTAACTTTTCAAGGGGAGAACGGCAACCTCACGGCGCCGCTCTGGAAGTTTCGCCCGCGCGGCCAAAGCGGCAAGATGACGAGCGATTTGCTGCCGAAGATCGGCGAACATGCCGACGACCTCTGCTTTCTGCACAGCCTCACGGCGAAGAGCAACACGCACGGGCCCGCCGAAAACCAAATGAGCACCGGCTACACGCTCGACGGCTTCCCCGGCATGGGCGCGTGGGTCACGTACGCGCTCGGCACCGAATGCTCGGACTTGCCGGCGTTCGTGGCCGTGCCCGACCCGCGCGGCGTACCACAAGTCGGGCCGAACCACTGGAACTCGGCGTTCTTGCCGGCCGTGTTTCAGGGGACCGCGTTCAACGCCGATAAGCCGATCGCGAACCTCGCGCGGCCGGCGTCGATTTCGGCCGACACCGATCGGGCGACGCGCGACTTTCTGCAAGCGCTCAACCGTCGGCAATTAGCGACGCGTCCGCAGGATACGGACCTCGCGGCCCGGATCGCGGCTTACGAGTTGGCGGGGCGGATGCAACTGCGCGCGGCGGAAGTGTCCGACTTCGGCGACGAGACCGCGGCGACCCGCACGCTGTACGGACTTGACGACGCGAATAAAACGAAAGCCGGCTTCGCGCGGAATTGCCTCCTCGCCCGCCGACTGCTGGAGCGCGGCGTGCGCTTCGTGCAACTCTTCAACGGCTCGTACGCCATGGGCGAGGGGGTCGGCAACTGGGACGGCCATAAGAAAATCGCCGATCAGTACCCGGGCCATGCGGAAGTGCTCGACCAACCGCTGGCCGCGCTGCTCACCGACCTGAAGCGGCGGGGCATGATGGAGGACACGCTCGTCGTTTGGGTGACCGAGTTCGGCCGGATGCCGACGTTTCAGAAGGGGGCCAACGGGCGCGATCACAACCCGGCCGGCTTCACGGCTTGGCTCAGCGGAGCGGGCGTGCGCCCCGGCATGAGCTACGGAGCGACCGATGAATTCGGCCATCGCGCGGTCGAGAACGTGCTGACGCTCTACGACCTGCACGCCACGGTGCTGCACTTGCTCGGCCTCGATCACGAGCGGCTGAGCTTTTATCACAACGGTATCGAACGTCGCCTGACCGACGTGCATGGGCGCGTGATTAAGGAAGTGCTCGCGTAAAGTAGGGTGGGGCGAGCGCCGCGAGACCCACGCTCCTACGGGATTTGCGGCGGCTGCGATTGTTTCGGCTTGCGTTCCAGAAACGAGTTGAGCGGCGTGCTTGTTTTCGTATCGCCGCCGGTTTGCAGGTAGAACGTGTTGTCGACGAGGCCGGCGTCGATCGTGTCTTTCGCTTCCCACGAAGCGCCCGAGGCGGTGAAGCGAGCGCGGGTGAGTTGCTTCCACTCGCCCGACGCGCTTTGAGTCCAACCGTTGCCGAAGGAGGCGCGGCGCGCTTCGTGCGGGCTTTTGCCGTCGCGACGAAAGTCTTCGACGAACGAGTAGAGTCCTTGCAGATTCTCACCGCCGGTACGCGTGCGAAACGTCACGAGATGCTTCCACGACTTCGACTCGGGCAAGAAGAAGTAGCCGGAGTACGCGGTCTTCTCGCCCGTCACCGCAACCTTCACGACAAATCGATACGTGTCGCCGACTTTCCAATCGTACGGAAAGAAACTTTGGCCGCCGGTGCCTTCGCCGCCGAAGCGTTTTACTTCGACGCCCTCTCCTTGATGCAGCACTTCGACGCGCTGCTCCAGCGGAACGGCGGCGGCATCGTCCCCTTTGGTCGGATCCCAGACGGAGAAGATCACGACCTTGCGCCCTTGGTTTTGTTCTTGAATGCCGAAGTAGCCGTGCCGGAAGCCGGCCGCCATGAAGTAGCTGCCCGGCGTCGACTTCTCGACGCGCATTTCGTTGTAGAACGCAACCTCGTCGCGCCCGTCGTAGGCAAGGTGCACCGAGCGGGCGGCGCGCGGCGGGGCAGGCTCGTCTTTCGCGGCGAGCGCCGCCGGCGCTCCGGTCGCTGGGAAGAGCACGCAAATCACGGAGAGTAGGAAGAGAATACGAGGCGGCATGGGAAACCTTGCTTTTGCAGGAACGGGTGCGCATGCAGGGATGGCGCTGTGCGGATTGTATACGCCGGTAAGCTGCTCTTGGAGCACTTTTGTCGGCGGCTTAAGATTTCATCACGGACATTGATTCAAACCCGTCACGGAAGAACGGTGGTGCGCCGATTGCGGCGACGCCGGCCGAAAGGAATGCCATGCAAGTCGTTAAGTTGGTCGCGTTGTTCACGGCGAGTTATGGAGTGTTGTGCGGCGGCGCGTCGCAGACCCGGGCTCAAGGTTTGCCGCCGCTGGAATTCAATACGCACGAAGCGGCCATCGTCGATTCGTCGGCGCAGGTGCTGCGCGAGATCATGACGATTCCCGGCAAGGGAATTCCCGCCTCGCTGCTGGCGAAATCCGAAGGCATCGTCATCGTGCCGGGCATGCTCAAGGGAGGCTTCGTCATCGGCGCGAAGCACGGGCGGGGCGTGGTCGTCGTGCGCGATCAAAACGCGAATTGGCAAATGCCGCAATTCATCACGGTCACCGGCGGCAGCGTCGGTTGGCAGGCGGGCATCCAAGCGACCGACTTGGTGCTGGTGTTCATGACCAAGAAAAGCGTGCAGGGTTTGCTGACCGGCAAGTTCACGATCGGCGCGGACGCATCGGCCGCCGCGGGACCGGTCGGGCGCGAAGCTTCCGCGTCGACGGACGCGCGGCTGCAAGCGGAGATCTATTCCTACTCGCGCAGCCGGGGCTTGTTCGCCGGCCTGTCGGTCGACGGCTCGAAGATCAACATCGACGGCAACGCGAACGCCGTTTACTATCGCCCGCAAACGGCGCTTCCGGCCGGGCAAGCCGCGCCGGTGCCGGCCTCGGCGATGCGGCTCATGCAGGAGATCGCCAAGTATTCCGCGACGACCGTCGCCGAGGCGCAACCGTTGAACGTCGCCGCGGCTCCCGCTGCCGCAACGACCTTGCAAACTGCGCCCGGCCAACAAGCCGCGCGCGAGCAACTGGCCGCCGCATCGCAACGCTTGGGGGCGATGGTCGACGTGCCGTGGCGCAATTACCTCGCCTTGCCGGCCGAGACGTACGGCGGCCCGAACATGCCGGCGCTCGAAGGGCTGGAACAGGCGCTCGTGAAGTTTCAAACCGTGGCGGGTAATCCGCAATACGCGGCGCTCGCCTCACGACCGGAGTTCCAAGATACCCTGCGGCTCTTGCAGCAAATGATCGCCGCGACGCCGCGCCCGGCGATCGCCCTACCGCCTCCGCCGCAATAAAGCCGGCGGCGGCGGCGCGTTAGCGCGGCGTCAGCAACAGCTTGTGAATTTGGAACCGGGCCTGCGAACCGAGAAAGAGCGATTGCTTCTTCTCGACGTTCCAGAAGTTCGTCGACAACTGCTCCGGCCGTCCTTGCCAATCGACGATGTTCTTCCCCTCGAGGAAGATGCGCACGCCGCCGCGGCGCACCTCGATGCGCACCGTTTTCTTTTGGCCCAACGTGAGCCTGAGCCCGGGATTGTTCGTCGGATTGTCCTCGCGAAGGCTTTTTTCGTCGATGTTTTCGATCCCCCAACGGGCCGTGCTGCCGTAAGAATCCATCATGACCGTGGCTTGTCGCTCGCCCGAAACAATGCCGACGACCATACCGGAGCCGCCCGGTTCTTGGCGTTCGATTTGCAGTTCGACATCATATTCGGCCGGCAGCGGACGTTCGGGCGAAAGATAAAGCACGGCGGTGTTAATGCCGTTTTCTATCGGCGGCGTGTTGAGCACGCCTTCGACGACGCGCCAATTGCCCAGCCGCACGTCGGCGGGAATCTTGAGGTTTGCCAAGAGATCGAAGGGTCCGGACGCGGCGGCTCGCTGCGATAAATCGCGAAACTCGATATTGCGCACGCGCACTTCCACCGGCGCCCCGCGCGCGACGAGCTGAAAGCCGAGCAGGCCTTGCGGGGCGATTTCAAAATCGCCGTCGACCGTGGTCGCGCCGTTGAGCGTGATCGTCACGTGCTTGCCGACGCAGCGGACCGTCATGCGGTTGTAATCGTCGGGCTTCACGAGCGGCCCGTACTTTTCGGGAGGCACCGCCGCCTTCACGCCGTTCGCGGCACCTTTCTCCCACCATAGGCCGCCGTAGCCGGTCTTGCCGGTACCGCCGATTTCGCATTGCGGACCGGTCATATCAAACGGCGCCGGCGGCAGCATCGCGCTGCGAAACTGCACGCCTGAGTTGGCTTGATCGCCTTGCAGCCGTACTTCGTACGTCAGTTCGAAGTCTTGGTACGGATTCGTTCCGGCGAGAAAGGTGTAGCCGGTACCGGAAAGCCTGCCGACCAACTCGCCCGATTCCCAAGCCCAAACGTTCGAATCGCCTTTCCAACCGGCGAGATCCGTGCCGTTGAAAAGCGCCGGGGCCGCAGTAACTTTCGCGGCGGCGGGAGTGGCAACGACCCAGGTGGCTCCGATGATTCTGCCGTCATGCCCATGGCCGGACGAATCGCGCAGCACGTCGCCGGAGCCCTCGTCGCAACGGTACAACGCCGCCGTGTCGGCGTCGGCTTCGAGTCGAACCGCGGGGACGTAATCTCGATCATAGCGTGCGGTCTGAGAGATGCGCGCCTCGTGGAGGATTCCGTCGAACGGACCGTACTCGACCGAATCTTGGTGTTTGCCGCCTAGCGAGTGCGAATTATAGGTGAGGGGTGCGGGGAGTTTCGTCAGCGTAGTACTGCCGATCAATTTCCCGTCGACGAAGAACCGTAGTTCCTTCCCGGTCCACACGCCGGCCAAGTGCGCACGCTTGTCCGGCTGCACGGCCCCGCGAGCCGTAAGCGCCGGAAGCCGTTTGCCGTCGTCGCCATAGACGTTTGCCAGCCATTCCCACTGGTCGCCGTACTGTTTGAGATCGAAGAATTCAAATTGCCACAGCTTGCGATTTTTGGCCGTCGCCCCGGGCAGCGAGCGCGGCGTGACGACCATTTCCACGGTGATCGGCTTTTCGCGATCGAGAAACTGCGGCAACCCGACGCGCGCGGCACCGGGATTGAGCTTGGCCGAAAGATCCAATCCGCCGCCGGCGCTCGAAACGACCGCCGGAACGACCGCGGATGTCGGCCCCACACTGCGCACCCATTTCGCCCCGACAATCTTGCCGTCACGGCCGCGGCCGGAAGAGTCGCGCAGCACGTCTCCCGTTCCTTCGTTGCATTGAAAGAGCGAGACGGTATCGGCGTCGGCCGTGAGTTGGGAGGGAGGCGTAAAATCGCCGTCGTAGCGGGCTCGGGAAGTGATGCGGGTTTCCAGCAATACCACCTCACACGCCTGTTGAGCTTTGGTCAGCGATGCGTCCGCCGGCATTCCCCCCATCCACGCATAAGGCTTGCCCGGGCGCGGGGCAAAACGAAATTGATGGGGCCACGACGTAAGTTGTTTGCCGTCGACGTAAACGCGGATTTCCGGACCTTGCCAGACTACCGAAAAATGTGTCGGCCGGCCGTTTGGAAGCGTGTCGTCAAACCTGAGGATGAGCTGTTCCGACGGGCGAGCGACCTCGATGATGCCATCCGCTTGCCGGCCCAAACGGACCGCATGGCGTCGGCCGCCGGCGTCGTGATCGACGGCCAAGAACGTATTTGTCGATCGCGGCTTATCGCTGATGAGCCAGGCTTCAAACGTCAAATCGCCGCCGTCGTAGTTCCAGTCGCTCGCCAAGTCGACGTAGCCGGCACCGGTCAGTTGCAGCGCGTTGCGAGGCGCGCCGGCTGATGCCGCTCCACCGGCTTGCACCCATTTTGCTCCCGCGATTTTACCGTCGCGGCCGTTGCCCGAAGAGTCGCGCAGCACGTCGCCCGAGCCTTCGTCAAAATGGTACAGGGCCAGCGTGTCCGCGTCGGCTTCCAAGCGGGGCGCCGGCGCGTAGTCTTGCACGTAGCGAGCCGTCTTCGAGATGCGCACCTCGTCGATTGTCCCGGTGAACGGGTAGTCGATGCCCGCTCCTTCCGGGCTCGCACCGATGATAAACGGCAGCGGCGAAGGGAGATATCTTCCTTTTAGTTCGGTCGACGCTTGGAGCTTGCCGTCGACGAAGAGCCGGAGATTGGTGCCGTCGTACACGGCGGCCAACCTATGAGGCAGGCTCGTATCCAACGGCTGCGGCGCCGTGGCCCGCACGTAGCCTTCGACGCCGTTCAGTTCGCGGGAGATTAGCGAGTTCGCCGCTCCCTTATCGAGATCGATGCCGATGCCGCGCCCTTCGCTGTTGGAAACGACGGCCGACTTCGCTTCGCCGGGCAGGAGCGTCGCTTCGATCGTGAGCGGCGAATCGGCGTCGTGCGTGAGCGGCAAAACGACGTGCGCCGATTTGCCGTCGAACTGCAGGGCGTGATCGGTCGTGGCGGCGGGAACGGCTGCCGCGCCGGCGCTCGGCGTCAGACGCGGTTCGAGCCAGAGCGGGTGCGAATTACTTGTCAGCCCCGCCACTTCCAATCGGAGCAGGTTGACTCCCTTCATACTTAGGGAAACTTCCGCTTCGACGTTCGGCAACGTCTGCGGCGGCGATTCCCACAGCTTCTTGCCGTCGGCGAGCACGCGGAACGTTTGCGGCCCGCCGGTCGGCTCGCGCAGCAAATACGTCAGCGCTTCAAACTTTTCGAAGCGACCACCGAGATCGTACTCGACGAACGACAGATCGCCGGGTTTCGTCGGCGGGGTCATGAGCGAATGCACGATGCGCTCGCCGTTGCGGCTTAGTACGGCGTTGCCGACCCCTTGGCCGTGTTTGCCGAGGTTTTGGTAGCCGTACCACGCTTTCTCGGGCAGGTCGTCTAGATAGACGACCTCGGCGGGCGACGCGCCGATCGGGCTGCCGTCGGCGCGAACCCATTTTGCATCGGCGATCCGCGCGTCATGGCCGTTCGCCGAAGAATCTTTCGTGAGGTCGCCGGATCCTTCGTCGAAGTGGTAGAGGGCCAGAGTATCGGTGTCAGGTTCCAGGCGGAGTTGCGGAACGTAATCTTTGTCGTAGCGTGCGACTTTGGAAAAGCGCACTTCGTCGATCCATCCGGGGAAAGGCCCCCATTCCGGATCGTCGGCGTATCTGCCGATCGTCGCGCCCTGCAATTGCCTGAGAGGAGAACCAATTGCCTGGCGAGCGATCTGCTTCCCGTCGAGATAAACAACAATCTCCTTACCCGTCGACACCACCGCGAATTGGTCCGTCTTTCCTGCGACGGGCGTGCCGAGCTTCAGTGTCGTCATTTCCTTGTTCTCGTGGACCAGCACGCACTCCCACTGCGACGATGGCGACGAAGCTCTCGTATATTGCTTTAAGGAAAGATGGCCGAACGCACAAAGTGGGCTATTGATCGTGGTTCCCGTCAGAATCACTCGCGGCGTCGCGCGAAACTCCACGGTGAACGGCCGGTTCGCATCGAACGTCATGTTTTTCAACCAGACGCCTTTGCTCGCTGAAAAATCCAAAGCGTAGTCCCCCGGCGGCGTCGATTGCGCGGCGACCGGCGCACCGAGGGTCGCCTCGCGCACGCGGAAGTTGCGATATTCGCTCCGGCCCGTGTGCGGGAACAATGCGATCTTGCCCGAATCGCGCTTCAGCCCGGCGTGACCGGGGTTGGAGCCTTGAAGTTCCGCCTTGCTTACCTTCAGGATCGAGACGGCGTTGAGTTCGACTTCGAGCTGGTCGTCCAGCGCGCGTACGACCATGTGATTCCACTCCGGCCAGGCGCGATACTGTCCGGGGGTTGCCGCAGATACTTGATAAAGCGAGCCGCAGCGTTGCTTAGCGTGGACGTTCGGGTAGCCGGCGTCGTCAAGCATCTGAACTTCGAGGCCGACAGCCGCGGGGTCGCCGTCGCCGGGGTAAAAGATGCCCAAGCCGCTGTTGCCGACGGCGGCGAGACGGAAATCAAGTTCGACCTCGAAGTTCCGATATTCGCCGGGCGCGATGACGACGCCCCGTTTGCCGTCGTTCACGAGCACGCCGTTCTCGATCGAGACGAGCGCCGTATCGCCGCTCCAGCCGGCGAGGGATTTACCGTCGAACAACGGCTTCGGTGCGCCGTAGGTCCAACTTCCGGAAGCCGCGGGCACGGCGGTCAAAAATTCGGCGGAGGCGGCGGAAGTCGCCGGCGGTGTTGCGCCGGCCGCGCTCGGCACACGACGCATCAACCAGATGTCGCGACTCGACGTCGCGCTCATGCCCGCAAAGTACCAACGGCGTCCGTCGGGCGAGAGCCAGCCGTCGTTGCCGCGCAGGCCTTCGACGGGCAGCGCCGAAGAGATGCCGGACGCGGCCTTGAACGAGAGGTGATACGTTTCGCTATTCCTATAGAAAAGCAACTGCCCGTCACCGAGCAACGTCGGCTCCGATTCATCGCCGGGAGTATTGAGCCGCGGATCATAGTTCACGGCTTTCTCAAAAGATCCGGTCGGAGACTTCCGCCGCGCGATCCAGATATCGAAGCTGCCGATGCCGCCGGGACGATTCGACGAGAACAAGAGCGCCAACCCGTCGGGCGATAAACTCGGCGAACGCTCGTCGTCGGGACTATTGATCTCCTGCAGCAAATGTACCGGAGAACTCCAATCGTCGGCCCGCGACTTGCGGCGGCGGATCCAAAGATCGTTCTCGCCGAAGGAATTTTGCGTCGATGCGTAGATGAGCGTGAGTCCGTCGGCGCTCAGGCACGGTTCTTTCTCTCCCGTGGCGCCCGTCAGGCGTTTCGGCGGGCCGAACGGCGCGTCGATGCTCGGGCGCACGCATTCGACCAATTCGCTCAGCTTGCCTTCCGGCTGACTCATGCAGATCAAACACAGTTCGTCGGCCGTGAGCGTCGGCTGGGTTTGCGAACGGTCCGTGTTCACCGGCGGCCCGAGATTCTCCGGCGTCGACCAAGCAAACTCGCGCGATTCGAGCAATTTGCTCGGCGCGATCTCGGGAGCGGCGGGCGGTGCCGGCGTGGTTGCGGCGGGAGCGGTCGGCGTGATCTCGACCGTTGCGCCGGCGGGAGCGTTGAGCTCCGCGACGACGTTGCCATCTTGGTCGCGCACCTTGATGATGATGCCCGCCACGACGAGCAGCGCAACGCCCAGTACGCCGCCGGCGATCAGTTTGACGGGCGGTTGTTTCTTGCCGGCCGGCGCACTCTGCTTTGCATCGCGGCTAACGAACGTCCCCTGCCGACCGCCGACTGCCGACTGCCCCCTCCCGAGCAACTGGCTCTTCGGATCGGTATCCGCTTCCGGCTTCTGGAACGCCGCGGTCGCCTCGACGCCGGCCGCGGTCGCGCTCTTGGGCTCCATCTCCGTTTTCGAAACGCCGGTCTTCGTGCCGGGCGCCGCGGCTTTCGGCCCCACGTTCTGGAAAAACGCGGCTAGTTCGGCATCGGCCTGCTTACCCATGCCGATCGAAGAACCCATGCCCGCCTTCGACGAACCGCCGCCGGAGAACGGCTCCAGCGCCGCCACGACTTCGTCCATCGACTGGAAGCGATCTTGCGGTCGCTTCGCGAGCATCTTGTGCAGCGCCTGTTCCAAGGCCCACGGCGCATCGTCGCGCGTTTTCACGAGCGACGGCAACGGCGCTTCGCGGTGCGCCATGAGCCGCGCGATCATCGTGTCGCCGTCGTACGCTTTCTTGCCGGTCAATAGAAACCAGAGCGTGCAACCGAGCGAATAGATGTCGGCCCGACCGTCGGCCCCTTTCGTGTTCGCCGCCTGCTCGGGGCTCATGTAGTCGACCGTCCCCATCACCTGCTCGGTCGCCGTCAGACCGTCGTCGCTGCTCTCGATGCGGGCCAGGCCCATATCGAGAATCTTGACGATCCCCTTCTTATCGAGCAGTAAGTTGGCCGGCTTGATGTCGCGATGAATCACGCCTTCGGCGTGCGCGAAGGCGAGGCCGCGCGCCGCTTGGATGACGTAATCGACGGCCTTCTCGATCGGCAGCGGGCCGTTCTTCTTGACGAGGTCGGAGAGGTCGCCGCCGTCGACGAACTGCATCACAAGATACTTGACGCTGCCGGCTTCGCCGGAGTCGTACGCCGTGACGATGTTCGGGTGTTCGAGCCGCGCGGCGGCCCGCACTTCGCGCTGGAAGCGCTTCACGGCCGCTTCGTCTTTCATCGCGGCGCTCGACATCACCTTGAGCGCCACGATGCGCTCCATCCGGCGATGCCGCGCCTTATAAACTTGTCCCATGCCGCCGGCACCGATCTCGGCGAGCACGGCGTAATCGCCCATCACGAGCGAGGCGCCCCTTCCGACGAGCAACTGCTTCGCCTGGAACTCCGTCAGCAGTTTTTGCGCGACCAAACGCTGCGCAAAGCCTTCGGCATCCTTTGGACGCTCGGCGGCGGGAACGGCATTCCAAAACGCGCGCACATCTTCCGGAGTCATAAGTCCGGACGCGGCTAATGCTTTGCCAAACTGCTCTAGAGTCAGAGCCATTCCTGCCCCCTCAATATAGCGGAGGAAGCATCATAACATGGCCTGCACGTAGTGCGAAACAAACTCCAGTCGGCTCCCGGCATTTTTGCCTGGAGAGACGCTGGGTGATTTGCCCTCATTTCACCAAGGTGCGAAGAGTCGTTTCCAGAGTCAGCGCCTGTTCGCCGTCGACGAGCCGGATGCCGGCCGACTCCAGCAAGCGCAGCGTTTCCAGGCCCAGGTCGAGTTGTTCTTCGGCCTTTTCACGATCCCCGCCGGCCGCCAGAAGCTGCCGCCCGACGATCAGCGGCCGGTTCGCTTCGAGAATCTTCGCCAGTTCCGGCAGCCGTAAATCGAACAACAGGCTGTCCGAGGTCGTCGGCGTCGACGACTGCTTGCCAAGTTGTTTCGCCAGTTCGCGCACCACGCCGACGTGCGACCCCATCACAAAGTACTTGCCGACCCGCGCGCAGGCCGGCCGAAGATTGAAGTAAATCGGCGCGGCCGCCTCCGCGGCTTCGTCCACCGCGAGATAGGTAGCCGCTTGAATCTCCGCGTCGCCGAGCGTTTCCGTTTTCATCAAGAGCTGCGGCCGGCCGTTTTGAGCGCCGTTGATGTTCGTGATGCCGATGATGTTTTGAAACGCCATCTGCAAGTGCGGACCGAACTTTTCCGGATGCTTAAGCTCCCACACCAGCGCAAGGGCCGGCAGCTTCAAGGCGGGCACCGGCTCGCCGTCGACGCCGAACTCGCGCTGCGCGGCGACGATGCGCCACTGAGGTTCGAGTTCGCCGAGCACTTGGCTGCCGAAGTCACGGCCCGAGAAGTAGAGCCCGAGGTTCGTATCGGCTTGCGTCAGGCCGACGTTGGTCTTTTCGTCGAAAAGTTCGTTGCGGGCCATCCACATACCGGAGACGTCGCGGTAGGCCGTGAACGTGGCGATGGTGCCCGGCACTTCCAATGCCGGCGCCGCCGACTCGCCCGGCTTCGGCGCGAAGAACCAAGTGCGCGTCTTGGCGGTCGTGCCGTGTTCGTGCGGCAGGTGCGCGGCCAAGCGGAGGCCGGCGTCGTCGAGACGCAACGTCGCCGCCGCATAATCGGCGTGACCGACGGCGTCGATCACTCCCCCCGCCAAAAGTTCCGCGATCAGGTTATCCGCCTTCTTCTCCGGACCGAACGCGCGGGCCATACCGGCCAGCAGCCGCAACGGCGCAAGACGCACAAACGCAAAGCCGGCATCTCCCTCGGCGGCGTGCTTACGCGCCGCTTGGAACGTTTCGTCCTCGGCCAGCGAACGCTTCTTGGCGGGCTTGTCTGACTTTTCCAAGCGCGCGTTGCGGCGGTCGATCAACGACTTCAGCGACTCCGCCTTATTCGTGACGACGAGCATGTTGCCGAGGCGCACGTGGGCTTCGTCCTTGCCGAACGTGTAGCCCGTCTCGCCGCCGTGCTCGGCCGACTTCACCGGCGACTTGTTTCCCTTGCGCTCCGCGTCGGCTTCGATGAGCGAGATGATTTCGTCGTGCGCCGAGATCAGCAGATCTTCGTCCTCGCTTTCCACGAAGAGAAACACGGCTTGGTCCGAGGCATCGAAGGCCAGAGTCACCCCGCCCCCCGTCAGCTTCGCAACGACCGTCTTCCAATCGGCGCCGAGTTTCGATTCGAGCAGGTCCACGACCGTCTGCAGATCGCGGAACTGCTTCGATTCGTAAGCCTTCTGCACCTGCGGCAGCTTCTCCAGCAGGGCCGTCGTCCGCTCGCTCCAGGCCACGTCGAGCAGGGATTTCGGGTCGGCAAGCTCCACATACACGGCGGTCGAGGGGGTAAGCAACTCCGCAGGGGCGAATGACTCGTCCCCCTCTTTTCCCGCGGCAAATGCGGCGGCAAGCAACGAGGCAACGACGCAAGCGACGGCGAACGTAAACGTGCGATGAATGGCGAGTCGCAACATGGCTAAATCCCGGGGCTGGGAGAAACGCGGTGAGTAGCAATTAAGGACGATACGACGGAACGGGGCGGGGTCCGTCGCACCATACTACTCGCGCGCAGCCGGGAGAGTTTCAACGAAACCCGCTCCGGTAGGCGGGGGTATATTGGTCGTTACGCCGATTCTCGGGCTTCCGCTCGTCGGAGTCGCTCCATACGAAACAGGCCGCCGCCATGAAACTTGCCGCCGAAAACAAGCAGGGAAACAGCGACCAATACCCGATCCACGACCCCGCTTGGGCTTGGCAGTCGTATGTACCCGATGCGGCACGCCCCTGGAACACGGCCCGGGCCGCGCACCTTTATCGCCGGGCCGGCTTCGGCGGCACCTGGAGCGAATTGCAACAAGCGGTCGTCGCCGGTCCGGAAGCGACGCTCGATCGCCTCCTGACGGGCGAACCGGAACAAGCGACCTTCTACGGCGAGGCCCGCAGCACGATCGCGGCCCTCAGCGGCTTCGGCGACAAGAAAGACCTGCCGGCTTGGTGGCTCTACGTGATGCTGCAAACGCCGCATCCGCTGCTGGAACGCCTCACGTTGTTGTGGCACGGGCACTTCGCTACGTCGGCGGCCAAGGTGACCGATCAGAACCTGATGTTCGCGCAACACGAACTGCTGCGCAAACACGCGCTGGGCAAGTTCGGCGACCTGCTCCGCGGGATGATGCGCGACACCGCGATGCTCCTCTGGCTCGACTCGGCCGTGAATCGTAAGACCCGGCCGAACGAAAACTTCGCCCGCGAAGTGATGGAGCTGTTCTCGCTGGGAACGGGCAACTACACGGAGCGCGATATCAAGGAAGCGGCTCGCTGCTTCACCGGGTGGG
>CAZWDN010000004.1:52206-54213 GCA_964633125.1 uncultured Pirellula sp.
GGCAACTACACGGAGCGCGATATCAAGGAAGCGGCTCGCTGCTTCACCGGGTGGGAAGTCCACAACAACCGGTTCTGGTTCAACTCGCCGCAACACGACGTGAGCACCAAGCAAGTGCTCGGCGAGCGCGGCAACTTCGACGGGGACCAACTCGTCGCGCTGCTGCTGCGGCAGCCGGCCGCGGCGCGGTTCGTCGTTCGCAAACTGTTTCGCTATTTCATCGCCGACGAACCGCCGACCGACCCCGCGACAAGCACGGACGTCGTCGGCACGCCGAACGCCACGAGCCTGCGCCCGGCTGACGACTTTATCGAGCCGCTGGCCAAGCAATTGCGCGAAAGCGATTACGACATCGCCGGCGTCGTCCGCACGATGCTCGCCTCGAACTACTTCTACAGTCGCGGCGCCGTCGGCGTGCGGATCAAGGGTCCCGTCGAATTCGCCGTCGGGCTGATTCGTTCGCTCGCGGGACACACCGATCACTATGTGTTGGCTGAAGACCTCGCGGCGCTCGGGCAGCAAGTGTTCTATCCGCCGAACGTCAAAGGCTGGAACGGCGGTCGTGAGTGGATCAACGCCTACACGCTCCTCTCGCGCACGAACCTCGTCGGCAAGCTCACCTCCGGCGGCGGCCGCTACGAGCGCAAACTCGGGCTCGATCAAAGCCCGTCGCTGGCCGACCTGGGCGGCGCGTCGCGCGACGGCGGGCCGCTCGTTCGCCGGCTGCTCGATTTGCTGCTGGCGGTCGAACCGCCCGCCGATGTCTTTGACGATCTATCAAAACTTGCCGCGCGTCGCGCCGGCGAAGACGAATTCGCGCGTCGCGGGCGCACATTGTATGCGATCGCAACGCTGCCGGAGTTTCAGTTGCTGTAAGGAAGTACGCGGGCGCGCGGAGACAAGCTCCGTTGCTCAATGCTCGAAACACTTGCGAACGAGAATTACGATGCACACTTCACGTCGCCGCTTTCTGCAATCCACGCTCGGCGCTTCCACGCTGCTTTCCACGGCCGGCGCCGTGCCGCACCTGTTCACGCGTACGGCCCTCGCCGCGGCGAAGCAGCCGGGCGAACAGATTCTCGTCGTCGTGCAACTCTCCGGCGGCAACGACGGCCTCAACACGGTCGTCCCTTACGCCGACGAACTCTACGAGCAAAACCGCATCGCATTGCGAATCGATAAGAACACCGTGCTCAAGCTCGACGACGCGGTGGGCCTGCATCCGAATCTCAAAGGCTTCGCCAAGCTGGCGGAGCAGGGGACCTTCTCGGTCGCGCAAGGGGTCGGCTATCCGAACCCCGATCGCTCGCATTTCTCCTCGATGGATATTTGGCACACGGCCGAACGCGCGCCGGAACGTCGGCGCGACGGCTGGCTCGGACGCTGTGTTGATTTAGCAGCCCGGGTCGATCTCTCAGCCCGCGGCGAGGGGGCGAGCGCCGCGGCGTTGCATCTCGGCGCAGGCCCGTTGCCGCTGGCGTTGTCGAGCCGCGCCTCGGCGATTCCCAGCATCGAATCGCTCGACGGCTTCCGCCTCCGCGACGAGCGCGCTTTGCAACTCGCGCAACTCGAAGGTTTGGCGTCGGCCCGCCGCGACGCAAGTTCCGACATGCTCGCGTTTCTCCAACGCACGACGCTCGGCGCATATGCCTCGAGCGAACGCGTGCGCAGCGCGCTCGAGGCCGAGTCCTCCGCCGCGGAATACCCGGGCCATCGCCTCGCGGGCAAGCTCAAGAACGTCGCCCGGCTGATCGACTCGGGCCTGGAAACGCGAATCTACTACGTTTCGCTCGACGGCTTCGATACCCACGCCAACCAGCGGCAAACGCACGCCAACCTGATGACGGAACTATCCGAATCGGTCACGGCGTTCATCAACGATCTCGCGACGCGCGGCCATCTCGACCGCACGACCGTATTGATGTTCTCCGAGTTTGGGCGGCGTGTGAAGGAAAACGCCAGCCTCGGCACCGATCACGGCGCGGCGGCTCCGCTGTTTCTCGCCGG
>CAZWDN010000005.1:0-52104 GCA_964633125.1 uncultured Pirellula sp.
GCGACGATCGACGAATCGCGATCGACGCCGAGAATGAGTTGCGTCAGGTCGTTGGAGCCGATGGAGAACCCGTCGAAGATTTCCGCGAAGGCCTCGGCCGAGATGACATTGCTCGGGATTTCGCACATGACGTACAACTCCAAACCGTCGCGGCCGCGGACGAGTCCATGCTTGGCCATTTCCGCTTGGACTTGGCGGCCTTCCTCGACGGTCCGGCAGAAGGGGATCATCAACTTGACGTTGGTGAGTCCCATCTCTTCCCGCACCTTGCGCATCGCCAAGCATTCCAAGGCGAAGCCGTCGCGGTAACGCGGGTTATAATACCGTGAGGCTCCGCGAAAGCCGATCATCGGGTTCTCTTCCAGCGGTTCATATCCCTTACCGCCGATGAGATTCGCGTATTCATTCGTCTTAAAATCGCTCATGCGGACAATGACGTCGCGCGGATAGAAGGCCGCGCCGAGCATCGCCACGCCTTCGGCGAGTCGATCGACGAAGAACCGAGGCTTATCGGCGTATCCTGCCGTGAGCTTCGCGATCTCGGCTTTCACGGTAGGATCGGTCAGGCGGTCGAACTCGACCAGCGCCATCGGATGAACGCGAATGTGATTGCTGATGATGAATTCCATGCGCGCCAGGCCGACGCCGTCGTTCGGCAGGAAGCTGAGTCCAAACGCTTCGTCGGGGTTGCCGACGTTGATCATGATCTTCGTGCGCGGTCGCGGCATGGCGGCTAGGTCGACCTTCTCGACCTGGAACGGCAGCCGTCCCTGATACACGGTGCCCGTATCCCCTTCCGCGCAGCAAACCGTCACCTCCGCCGCGTCCGTCAGGCGTTCGGTGGCGTGTTCCGTGCCGACGATCGCCGGCACGCCGAGTTCGCGACTGACGATCGCCGCATGGCAGGTGCGCCCGCCGCGATTAGTAACGATTGCCGCCGCGCGCTTCATGATCGGTTCCCAATCGGGATCCGTCTTATCCGCGACCAGCACGTCCCCCTGTTGAAACTGATTGAGTTGCTGCACGCTTTGGATCTTACGAACCGGGCCGGCGGCAATTTTGTCGCCGACGCTGCGGCCCGTAACGATGACCGAACCGCGCTGTTGCAGGTGAAAGGTTTCCAGAACGTCGCCGCGCTTCTGCGACTGCACCGTTTCCGGTCGGGCTTGCACGATGAATAGTTCGCCGCTCCGTCCGTCTTTGGCCCATTCCATATCCATCGGCGTCGCGCGGCCCCGTTTGCCGCCGTAGTGCTTCTCGATTTGTACGGCCCAGCGGGCGAGTTCGAGCACTTCGTCGTCGGCCAAGGCAAAGCGGCTGCGATCCGCCTCGGCCACCGGGACGTTGCGCACCATTTTCGAGCCGCCGACGTCGTAGATCAGCTTGAACTCCTTCGTGCCGAGGCTGCGGCGAATGATCGGGCGTCGACCCTGCATCAACGTCGGCTTGAAAACGTAGAATTCATCCGGATTCACCGCCCCTTGCACGACGTTCTCGCCGAGTCCGTAGGCGGCGTTGATTAAGACGACGTCGGTGAATCCGCTCTCCGTGTCGATGGAGAACATGACGCCGGAACAGGCGAGATCGCTGCGCACCATGCGCTGCACGCCGATGGAAAGCGCGATCTTGAAATGGTCGAACCCTTTGTCGACACGGTAGCTGATGGCGCGATCGGTGAAGAGCGATGCGAAGCATCGTCGACACGTGTCGAGCAGCAGGCCGGGGCCTTGCACGTTCAGGTACGTTTCCTGTTGACCGGCAAAGCTGGCGTCCGGCAAGTCTTCCGCCGTCGCGCTGCTGCGTACGGCGACGTCGAGTCGGGCCGCGGAGTCGCGCCCCGCCGCTTCGCGCTCGAGCAACTCGTAGGCCGAGAGAATCTCGCGCTCCAAGTCGGCGGGAAAGGCCGCCTGAAGAATCAGGTGCCGTACTTGGCTGCCGCGCCGCTGAAGATTGTCGATGTCGTGCGTATTCAGACCGTCCAGTGCGGCTCGAATTTCCTCGTCTAAGCGATTGGCTCGGAGAAAATGACGATAACCGTCGGCGGTCACCGCGAAGCCGTCGGGCACGCGAATGCCGTTAGGAACGAGTTCGCGCACCATCTCCCCGAGCGACGCGTTCTTGCCGCCGACGCTCGGTACGTCGTCGATACCGATGTCCCGAAAACGCTTAATATATTTTGGGGGCGATGTCGTCATGGGTCGTTCCCTATTCTGAGGAGGGCGTCGCCGGAGAGGTGATTGGCGGCGAGGTCGCGTCTGGATGTCAGCATTTGTCGTACCGCGCTTGTGCCGCCTGGGAAACACCCCGAGTCGGCGACCCGCAAAGTTTTTGGCGCGCGATGTTGCACGCCCCTGGCGCGCGGTATAGTCTCACTTTGCGTCCAGGGACTCGACATTTCGGCCGCCGTTCGATCGATGCGACGCCGGAACGCCGATTGCTCTATCGATTGCACTACTGAAGGTTGCGGCATTGTGGGCCGGCCGGCGTTCCCGTCGGTCGCGGGCTCCTCGCACGAACACGAGTACGGCACGCACTTGAACGACACGAAGCTACAGCAGGCGCTCGAATCATCGGCGTTTACGGCGGAACTGTCGCCGGAAGCCCTCGGCCGCCTCTTCAGCGCGGCCGTCCGGAGGCAGTTCGCTTCGGGAAGCGTGTTGTTTCGCGAAGGAGATCAAAGCGACGCGTTTTACCTAGTGTGTCACGGTCATGTGGCGCTCGATATGTCGATACCGGCGCGCGGTACCACGCGATTGTTAACCGTCGGTCCCGGCGAAATCCTGGCTTGGTCCGCTCTGCTCGGCAACGCGCGCATGACCGCCACGGCGACGGCGCTCGACGACGTCGACTTGTTGGAGTTTTCGGGCGCCATGCTGCGCCGGTGGTGCGAGGCGGATCCGTCATTCGGCTATCAGTGGATGCGGCAGCTCAGTGCGGCGCTGGCCAAGCGATTGCTCGCCACGCGACTGCAGATGCTCGACCTGTTTACGGCGGATGCCGACTCTAAGGGTGCATCCTAGCCATGACGACGACCGTCGCCGGCCTCGATCCGTCGCTGTTCCTACCGCGCGAACGCCTGGGGGCTTTGCTCGCGGAATTGCAAGGCCGAGGCTACACGGTCATCGGCCCCACGATTCGACAAGCGGCGATCGTGTACGATCAATTGCATTCCGTCGATGATCTGCCGTGCGGTTGGACCGACCGCCAAGACGCCGGCGCCTATCGATTGGAGCGGCGCGCCGACGATCGCTATTTCGGGTACGTCGTCGGGCCGCAATCTTGGAAACAGTACCTATTTCCGCCTACGGCGACGGTGGCGACCGCCGTCGCCACGGAGACGGGCTGGAACGTCGCGGTGGCCGACGGCAGTGAGGCTCCGCGGTATGCCTTCCTCGGCATGCGCGCTTGCGAATTGGCGGCGGTCGCGGTGCAAGACAAGGTCTTCATCCAGAAGGATTACTTCGACCCGATTTACAAAGCGCGTCGCGACCAAGCATTGTTCATCGCCGTGAACTGCACGCAAGCCGCTCCGACCTGTTTCTGCACTTCGATGAACTCCGGACCGCGTTGTACGGTCGGCTTCGATCTGGCGCTCACGGAACTTGACTCCGGGTTTATCGTCGAGATCGGCGGCGAACGGGGACGCGACGTCATCGAGGCGCTCCGCTTGAACACGGCGTCGGAAGAATTGCTTCTTCAGGCTGAGACGGAACGTCGCCGCGCCGTCGAACAACAAACGCGGTCGCTGCCGACGGACGGGCTTCGTGATCTCTTAGTCGGCAATCCGCACCATCCCCGCTGGAACGACGTCGCCGAGCGTTGTTTGTCTTGCACCAATTGCACGCAGGTCTGTCCGACGTGCTTTTGCAGTTCCGTTCGCGAGGTCACCGATCTCGACGTGCATCAGGTCGAACGCCGCCGCGAATGGGATTCGTGTTTCAACTTTGATTTCAGCTACATGAACGGCGGCGTCGTCCGCAACACCGTCCGCTCGCGTTATCGGCAATGGCTGACGCATAAGCTGGCGACGTGGCACGATCAGTTCGGCGAATCGGGATGCGTCGGTTGCGGCCGTTGCATCACTTGGTGCCCGGTCGGAATCGATCTTACCGCGGAAGTCGCCGCCATCCGAGGAGACTCGCCATGAACGTCTCCACACCGGCAACGCCGGTCAACCCGTGGACGACGCATGCCGTCGAAGTGATCGACGTCGTACCGGAAATTCTCGGCGTCGCCACGTATTACCTGCGATTTACCGATCATGTCGTACGCGGCACGTATACTTGCGAGCCCGGTCGGTTCAACATGTTGTACTTGCCCGGCGTCGGGGAGGCGGCCATCAGCGTGAGCGGACGCGACGTTGCGTCGGACGCTTGGTTGCACACGGTGCGCACCGCCGGCGGCGTCACGCAGACGTTGGCGGGCCTGGGACGCGGCGGAAAACTTGCGCTGCGCGGGCCGTTCGGCGCGTCTTGGCCGATCGAGCAACTTGCCGGTCGCGACGTCGTGTTCGTCGCCGGCGGCATCGGACTCGCGCCGCTACGGCCCGCCGTGGAATGGGCGCTCGAACATCGCGACCAATTGGGACGAATCACGCTGCTTTACGGCGCCCGTTCCCCCGGAACCATTCTCTACGAAGCGCAGTTGAACGCGTGGCGCGCCCGCGGTCTTTTCGTCGACGTTACGGTCGACCGTAGCGAGCCCGGCTGGCTCGGGCGAGTCGGCGTCGTCACGCTGTTGGTCGATCGGCTGCGTCCTTTAGATCCGCGCAACTCGATTCTGCTCACATGCGGCCCGGATGTGATGATGCGCTATGTGGCGCGCAGCGCGCTCGATCGCGGACTCTCGGAGGAACAGATTTGGGTCTCGTTGGAGCGCAACATGCAGTGCGCCGCGGGATTCTGCGGCCATTGCCAGTTGGGCCCCGCCTTCATTTGCAAAGACGGCCCGGTATTTCGGTATGACCGGATGGCCCCGTACCTGAATACGGAGGACCTCTGATGGCGAAGCGACCGCGCGTGGCCGTCTTCAAGTTTGCCAGTTGCGACGGCTGCCAACTGACGCTGCTCGATTGCGAAGACGAACTATTGGCGCTCGGCGAGAAGTTGGACATTGTCCACTTTCTCGAAGCTTCGGATCATCAGGAACCGGGCCCGTACGACGTCACCTTAGTGGAAGGCTCCATCACCACGCCGCATGACGCCGAACGGATTCGCGACGTGCGTCGACAAACGAAATTCTTGGTGACGATCGGCGCGTGCGCCACCGCCGGGGGTATACAGGCCTTGCGTAATTGGGCCGATCACGCCGACTTTCTGAGCGCCGTATACGCCTCGCCGCAATACATCTCGTCCTTGGCGACTTCGACGGCGATTGCAGACCATGTGCCGGTCGATTTCGAATTGCGGGGTTGCCCGATCGACAAACATCAGTTGCTCGAAGTAGTGCGAGCGCTGGCAGCCGGCCGCCGACCGAAGACGCCGTCGCACTCGGTATGCCTGGATTGCAAGCGTCGCGGTACCGTGTGCGTCGTCGTGGCCCGAGGCGTTCCCTGTTTGGGGCCGGTGACGCAATCGGGCTGCGGCGCGATCTGCCCCGCCTACGATCGCGGCTGCTACGGCTGTTTCGGACCGAGCGTTCAGCCGAACCTCGTGTCGTTGACCGCGCAATTTCAACGACAAGGCACGGCAACGCCGGACCTGGTGCGCGGCCTGCGACTTTTCAACGCGTATGCTCCCGAGTTTCGCCGCGAAAGCGATCGATTGGAGTCGTCGACGGAGGATCCGCAGTGAGCGAGAATGTGCGGGAGATTCGCGTCGAGGCCTTATCGCGTGTGGAAGGGGAAGGGGGGCTGACCGTCCGCTTGCGCGACGGGCGCGTCGAAAGCGTCGAATTGCGCATCTACGAACCGCCCCGATTCTTCGAAGCGTTCTTGCGCGGACGAACGCCGGACGAAGTGCCCGACATCGTGGCCCGAATCTGCGGCATTTGTCCGGTTGCGTACCAGATGAGCGCGGTGCATGCTCTGGAACAAGCCGCCGGGATTCAGATTACTCCGGAGATTCGTCAACTCCGCCGATTGCTCTATTGCGGCGAGTGGATCGAAAGCCACGGCTTGCACATGCATCTGCTGCATGCGCCCGACTTTTTGAATTGCGAAAGCGGACTGAAGGCGGCGGAAATTCATCCCGACGAGATTCGCCGCGGCTTACGATTGAAGAAGCATGGTAACGAGTTGTTGGAAACGCTCGGCGGGCGAGCCATTCATCCGATCAATGTTGCGATCGGCGGCTTTTATCGCGCGCCGTCGCAAGATGAGATGCGGCGCCTGGTGCCGCACTTTGAATGGGGACTTCAGGCCGCGATCGAAGCGGCTCGTTGGGTCGCCCGTTTCACGTTTCCCGAGTGGGAAGTCGACTACGATTTTGTCGCGCTCGTGCATCCCGACGAGTATGCGTTGAACGAAGGAACGATTGCTTCGAGCCGCGGCGACCGTTGGGCCGTGGAAGATTTCGAGCAGGAGTTCGAGGAGCGTCACGTCCCGCACTCCACGGCTTTGCATGCGCTGCGGCGTTCGACCGGCGACGGCTATTTTCTCGGACCGCTGGCCAGGGTTCATTTGAGTTTCGACCGTTTGTCGCCCGCAGCGCGGCGAACGGCCGACGAAATCGGCTTCCAGCTTCCTTGTCGCAACCCGTTTCGCAGCATCATCGCTCGAGGGTTGGAATTGATTCACGTTTACGAGGAGGCGCTTTCCATCTTGCGCGCCTACCGACCGCCGACGAAGGTGCGCATCGAGGGGGCGTCGTGCGCCGGGGAAGGGTGCGCGGCGACCGAAGCGCCCCGCGGATTGCTGTACCATCGTTATCAAGTCGATGCAGAGGGGAAGATCGCACTGGCGAAGATCGTCCCTCCCACCTCGCAGAACCAGCACCAAATGGAAAGCGATCTTGCCGGTTGGGTTTCGCGCGTGCTGGGGGAGTCCGACGATGCGGCGGCCCGCTCCTGCGAACGAGTCTTGCGTTGTTATGATCCATGTATCAGTTGCTCCACGCACTTCTTGCGAGTTCGGTGGGAGCGAAAATGATCGAGCATCGGCGAATACTCGTGGTGGGCGTCGGCAGCGACTTCGGCGACGATCGCGTGGGGCCCTACGTCGTCGATCGCTTGGCGACTCGGCTTCCACCGGGCTGTGAAGTGCGAACGGTGCGAGTGCCCGCCGATCTCTTGGATCAACTCGAAGCGGTTGCGGAACTCCACGTCATCGACGGCTGTCGCGGGGCGGGGCCGTCGGGCTCGATCATTCGTGGCAATGTCGGGAGCACGCAACTTCCCGGCGTGAGTTTTCGCGGGACGCACGATCTCGACGTGGTCTCCGCGCTGCGGCTCGCCGAAACCTTACGCCAATTGCCGCCCCGAGCGACAATCTGGGGGGTCGAGACGGCGAACGACGGCTCGCCGCAGACGTTGCATACCGCGTTGACCTCGGAAGTCGCCGCCGGTGCGGACCGGTTGGTCGAACGCATCGTGGCGGAGTTGTGCGGACCGGCCGTCGCAGGCGAGGAGTCGTGCCGTCATGCATGAAGATTCCCTGGTGCTATCTTTGCTCAAGCAGATTGATGAACTCGTCGTGCAGCGCGGCGGCGGGCGCGTCGTCGGGGTGTGCGTCGAGGCGGGCCCGCTGTCGGGAATCGAGCCGGCGTTGTTCGCGGAAGCGTTCCGGCGACGCCGAGAAGAGCATGATGCCGCGGAGGCGGAGTTGCAGATCGAATCCGTCGGGCTTTCCTGCCGCTGTCGCGGCTGTCTGCAAGACTATATCGTGGAAGAACTGCGTTTTGTGTGCCCGCTCTGCGGCGGCGACGCCGTCGATGTGATTGGCGGGGACACGGTCGTTTTGAAATCGTTTACGCTGCTGTCCCCCGCAGCGGCCGAGATTACCTCATGACTCGCTTTCAGGTCGTTTCCGTCCGTCGCGACGTGCAGGCCGGAGAGCGGGCTGTTGCGGAAGACTTTCGCCGCGCGATGACGCAGCGCGGGACGCTGGTCGTCAACGTCTTGTCGTCCCCCGGCTCCGGAAAAACATCGCTGCTCGCGGCCACGGTCGATCGGTTCCCCGCGTCGCTGCGCTGCGGTGTGCTCGTCGGCGACATCGCCACGGATCGCGATGCGCAGCGTCTGGCGAATCATGTTCCAGTCGTACAACTCACCACCGGCGGCGCGTGCCATTTGGAGTTTCCGTTGATTGCCGCGGGCTGGCGCGCGCTAGGCGAGCCGGAACTCGATTTCTTGTTCCTAGAGAATATCGGCAATCTCGTCTGCCCGGCGTCTCACGACCTCGGAGAACACTTACGCGTTTTGCTGTTGAGCACGACCGAAGGAGACGACAAACCGGCGAAGTATCCGAAGGCGTTCCGCACGAGCCATGCCGTGGTGATCAGTAAGGTCGACTTGCTGCCGTACGTGCCGTTCGACGTGGAACGCGCGATCGCCGATGCTCGCGCCGTCCGCGCGGATCTGGCGTCGTTTCCCGTCAGCGTGCGGCCGCCGCAGGGGATCGATGCATGGTGCGAGTACCTGCTGGAACAAAGAACACGTCTGTTGAACGGTGAGCCATGCCGCCCCAATCGGTAGCGCGCGAGCTTGTGCAAGCGGTTCGCGTCGTCGTTGTGGGACGCGTACAGGGTCTCGGCGCGCGCCCCACGGCCGCGCGCGTGGCCGCGAGTCTGGGGTTGGCGGGCGGCATTGCCAACACCTCCGACGGCTTGTTGCTCGAATTGGAAGGTTCGGCCGGCGAGCTTGAGTCGTTTCTGCGCGACTTTCGCAGTGCTTTGCCTGCCGGAGCGGAGATCGACGAGCTGCGCTCGGAGCCGATCATGCCGCGCGGGTTGGTCGGTTTCGAGATCGGCGAAAGCGATGGAGTGGGCGCGCGGGGAGCCGCCGTGCCGCCGGACCAAGTTGTTTGCCCGCGGTGCCTTGCGGACGTTCGCGACGCGAGCGACCGGCGCCATGACTACGCGTTCACGAGTTGCACGACCTGCGGGCCGCGTTATTCGATTTTGCAGGCGATGCCTTACGATCGGGCCACGACTTCGATGGGGCGCTTTGTCGTGTGCGCGGAATGCTCGCGAGAGTATCGCGCTCCGAGCGACCGACGGTTCCACGCCCAAACAAACGCCTGCCCGAACTGCGGACCGCGGCTCGTGCTGCAGGACGCCGACGGCCGATCTTTCGACGGCGACGCTGCGCTGCGAGGGGCCGTCGAAGGGCTGCGATTGGGACAGATTGTCGCTCTGCTGGGCGTCGGCGGTTATCAATTGCTGGTAGATGCTTGTTCGACGGACTCCGCTCGTCGGTTGCGAGAGCGGAAACGGCGGCCGACGAAGCCGTTGGCCGTGCTGATTGGAAATCTGGAAGCGGCGGAACAACTGGCGACCCTGAACGACGCCGAGCGAACGCTCTTGCAGAGCCCCGCCGGGCCTATCGTCGTGGTCCGTCGCCGAGCGAAGACGCCGTTGGCCGAGGAGATTGCTCCGGGAGTTCAAACCGTCGGGCTCATGCTCCCCACGACGCCGTTGCACGCCCTGTTGTGCGACCGTTTCTCAGGCCCGCTGGTCTGCACGAGCGCCAACGTTGAAGGTGAGCCGCTCGTGTACGAAGTTGCCGACGCGACCCGTGATTTGCACGGCATTGCCGACCTGTGGCTGCACCACGACCGGCCCGTGATTCGTCCCGTGGATGATTCGGTCGTGCGGGTCATCGGCGGCGAACAGTGCATCATGCGTATGGCGCGCGGCTATGCGCCGCACGTATTGCCGCCGCTCCCTGACGATTTGCCGGGTCCGATCGTCGCGCTGGGGGGCGAACAGCATTCTGCCTTCGCGCTTTGGAATGGATCGCAGGCCGTGCTGGGACCGCATGTCGGCGATCTTCAGTCCTCAGCGGCCTGCGAACGGTGGGGCAAGTGCCTGGAGTCGACGGCGGAACTGTACGGCATCGAGGTCTCGGCGGCGGACGTCATTCATGATCGACATCCGGATTATTTCTCGACGCAGTGGGCGCGCCGGTTCCCCCGTCGCCGTGCGGTGCAGCATCATCATGCCCACATCGCCGCGGTGCTTTACGAGCACGGCGTTTGGGATCGCGAAGTTCTCGGGCTCGCTTGGGACGGCACCGGCTACGGCGACGACGGCACGATCTGGGGCGGCGAGTGCTTACGGGCCGACGTCCGCGACTTTCGTCGAATCGCATGGCTGCGGCCATTCGCGTTGCTTGGCGGCGACGCGGCGGTTCGCGAACCGTGGCGAATCGCGGCGGCTCTGATTTGTGATGCCCTTGGGCCCGAAGCGGCGCGGCGTCGGACTTGGTGCGGCATCAATGCAACGCGGTTCGAGGCCCTCGTCACGTTGATGTCGCGGCCGCAGCTTGCGATCCGCACCTCAAGCATGGGCCGGCTTTTCGACGGCATTGCGGCTTTGACGCTCGGGACGTCGACCCCCGACTATGAAAGCCGGCCGGCAATGCTGCTCGAAGAGAGTTGCGACCTTGCAAGCGACGGCAGCTACGCGTTTCATTGGAATGAGTCGACGGGCGAGATAGATTGGCGCGAGGTGATTGTTCGAGTCGCCGATGATCTCGCGCACGAGACGTCGCCGGGGACCGTCGCGATGCGATTCCACCGCGCCGTCGCCGATCTGGCGACCACGCTGGCCGCGGCGCATCCTGAGTTGCCGCTTGCGACGTCCGGCGGCGTGTTCCAAAACAAGGTGCTCGGTGAACTTTTGGCCGAACGCGTGGGCGGTCGGTCGGCGGGATGGCTGCGACCACGGTCGATTCCGCCGGGCGACGGCGGGTTGGCCGCCGGTCAACTGGCAATCGCCGCGGCGCGCGCGGCTATGCGGAACGGGCAGGTGTCGCCATGTGTTTAGCCGTACCGGGCAGGCTCGTCGAATGGCTTGATCGCGACCCGCTCATGGCGCGCGGCTGGGTCGAATTTGAAGGACTTCGACGCGAGTGTCATCTGGCCTGCGTCCCCGAGGCGCGCGTCGGCGATTACGTGCTGGTGCATGCGGGCGTGGCGCTCGCCGTGGTCGATGCGCATCGTGCCGAGCAGACGCTGCGCGAACTGCGCGCCGCCGGCGAAGCGACGTCGCCTCCGCCTTCGGAGGAAGAAGCATGAGATACGTCGATGAATTCCGCGATGAAGGCGCCGCGGAAGAATTGATCCGCGTCATTCGTCGGCGCGCTACGCGTCGTCGGACCATCATGGAGGTGTGCGGCGGACAAACGCACGGCCTGTTGCGTTACGGCATCGACGAAGCGCTGGCGGATGTCGTGGAGTTGATCCACGGGCCCGGCTGTCCGGTATGCGTGACTGCGGCAGAGCGAATCGATCGGGCTATCTCGCTGGCCGAACGTCCCGGTGTTTTGCTGACGACGTTCGGCGACATGCTGCGCGTGCCGGGGAGCCGCCGGAGTTTGGCGGCCGCACGCGCGACGGGAGCACAAGTGCGCGCCGTTTATTCTCCGCTCGACGCGGTAACGCTGGCCGAGCGTCATCCCGACTTGCAGATCGTCTTCTTCGCCGTGGGCTTTGAAACGACCGCCCCGACGACTGCTTTGGCCGTGCAGCAGGCGGCACGCCGCGGGCTCGTCAATTTTTCTTTGTTGACGGCCCATGTTCGCGTATTGCCGGCCATGGAAGCGATCTTGCAATCTCCGGAGAATCGCGTCGAAGCGTTTCTCGCGGCGGGGCATGTGTGCACCATTACCGGGCAAAAGTCGTACGAAGAGCCGTGCCGCCGATACCGGGTTCCGATCGTCGTCACCGGTTTCGAGCCGACCGATTTGTTGCAGGGCATCTTGGCGTGCGTCGACCAACTGGAAAGCGGACGGCATGAAGTGGAGAGCCGCTACGATCGTTGTGCGCGGCCTGAAGGGAATCTGCAGGCACAGCGCCTTGTTGAAGAAGTATTCGAACCGTGCGATCAGGCGTGGCGCGGTCTCGGCGCGATGCCGCGCGGAGGGCTGAAGCTGCGCGAAGCTTGGCGAGAGTTCGACGCGACGTTTCGTTTTCCCGACTCGCAGCCGGCCTGCGAACATCATGGTCGTTGTCGCAGCGGCGAGGTCTTGAGCGGGCGGATTCGTCCGACGCAGTGTCCCGCCTTCGGCACCGAATGTACGCCCGATTCGCCGCTTGGGGCGCCGATGGTGTCGAGCGAGGGGGCCTGTGCGGCATACTTTCAATTTCATCCTCCGATCACGCCGCTAGCGGTCGTCGATCCCGCGGAAAGATCGCCATGACTCCCGCGATAGAACCGAGATGTCCGCTGCCGAACGACGACGGCCGCCATGTATTGCTGGCCCACGGCGAAGGGGGCAAGCTTACGCGTCGATTGCTCGACGAGCATGTTTTTCCACGTCTCTTCGGTGCGGACCGACGACCTCTGGAAGACGCCGCCGTGCTCCCGGCACTTGCCGGCTTGCCGGTATTGACGACGGACGCGTTCGTCGTCTCGCCGCTGTTTTTTCCCGGCGGAGATATTGGGTCGCTGGCCGTGTACGGAACCGTCAACGATTTGCTGGTGCGCGGGGCGCGTCCGTTGTGGTTGACGTTGTCGATGATTCTCGAAGAGGGGCTGTCGCTGGACGTGCTCGACCTCGTGCTCGACCGCATCGCGGAGGCGGCCCGTCGTTGCGACGTCGCGATCGTCGCGGGCGATTCCAAGGTCGTGCCGCGCGGCGCCGCCGACGGACTCTTTCTCTCCACGGCCGGTCTCGGGCAGTTCGTCGAGCCGGCTCCCGAAGGAGTTGATCGATTCGAAGCGGGCGACGTCGTGCTCGTCACCGGGACGATCGGACGCCACGGGATCGCGATTCTGTCTGCGCGAGAATCGCTACAGTTTGATCCGCCGCCGACGAGCGATTGCGGACCGCTCACAGCGGCGGTCGCCGCGCTGCGATCCGCCAAGATCTCCGTGCGCGCCATGCGCGATGCGACGCGCGGCGGAGTTACGGCCGTGTTGCACGAATGGGCTCGTGACTCCGGGCACACGCTCTTCGTCGATGAGCGGCGGGTTCCGGTCACGCCGGAAGTGCGGGGCGCTTGCGAACTACTCGGCCTCGACCCGTTGTCCGTCGCCAATGAAGGGACCATGATCGTGGTCGTGCGGAAAGACGATGCCGACCGAGCGCTCGTGGCACTGCGCCAGACGGCAACGTGCGCACGAGCGGCCGTCATCGGCGACGTGCGGCCGCGCGGCGTCGTCTCCGTCGTCGTGCGCCGCGCGCTTGGTAGAGAACAGCCGTTGCTCGAGCCCAGCGGCGCGCCACTGCCGCGGATTTGCTGAGGAGCTTTTCGCCGCTTATATTGCGGCAAGATGTGCCTGCCTCGCATGCCGTTTCCGGGCGGCTCACAAACGTGCGATAGCGACCCCGTGCGCGCCCAGCCGCTCACCGGGTGGGCGTCGAGTTGGACTAGTTTTCCATTGCCCAAATGCCGCTGGAAACCATTTGGATGCTTCGCATGTTAAGTCGCGGTGTTTCACCGCAGGTTTGTTGACGACCGACATCTGCAGAGAGCCCGGGCATGCAATTTGCGAAGATGCCGAGCGACGCCACGCCGTTTCAACGCCTGGAAGACCCCCCTTGGAAATCATCCGCAAATCCGCCGACTCTTTGCGTGTCGCGCCGCACGCGGCCGATTACCAGCGCGTCTGCGCCGAATTTTCATGGGACCGGATTCGCGCGGAGTTGGCCGGCTTGCCCGGCGGCGCAGGGCTCAACTTGGCATACGAAGCGGTCGACCGCCACGTCGCGGAAGGTCGCGGCGCGGCGCCTGCTTTACGTTGGTTCGGCAAAGACTCCACGGTTCGAGACTTTACGTATGCCGACTTATCCCGCGCAAGCAATCGTCTGGCAAACGTATTGAAGTCTCTACGTATCGCTAAGGGTGATCGCGTCTTTTCGTTGTTGGGTCGCATTCCGGAGCTTTATTTCACGGCTTTGGGAACATTGAAGAACACGGCGGTGTTCTGTCCGCTGTTCTCACAATTTGGTCCCGAACCGATTTGGCAGCGACTCCAGCGCGGCGACGCACGCGTGTTGATAACGACCGTCGCAGCGTACGAAAAGAAGATCGTGCCGCTGCTGGAGCGATTGCCGCAGCTCGCTTATGTGCTGCTCGTCGACGCCGCGGAAGACGTCTCTGAGCGGGCGCTCTCGTTGCCGCAGCGCTTCGCCGCCGCAAGTGATGAGTTCGTCATCCCGCCGACTTCGCCCGAGGATTTCGCGCTGTTGCACTTCACCAGCGGTACCACCGGCATGCCAAAGGGGGCCGTGCATGTGCATGAGGCCGCATTGACGCACTACGCCACCGGCAAGTTCGTACTCGATTTTCATTTCGGCGACGTGTTCTGGTGCACCGCCGACCCCGGCTGGGTGACCGGTACGTCGTACGGCATCTTCGCGCCGCTGTTGCACGGCGTGGTCAACCTCGTCGACGAAGCCGATTTCGATGCGGCCCGATGGTACCGTCTCCTGCAAGATCAACATGTCACGGTGTGGTATACCGCGCCGACGGCGATTCGGCGTCTGATGCGCATACCGGGCGAGCCGCGGCGTCAATACGATCTCAGCGCACTGCGGCTGGTGCTGAGTGTCGGCGAACCGCTTAATCCCGAGGCTGTGGTCTGGGGCGTCGAGGCCTTGGGCCTGCCGATTCATGACAATTGGTGGCAGACGGAAACCGGCGGGATCATGGTGGCCAACTACGCGGCGATGGACGTGCGCCCCGGCTCGATGGGAAAGCCGTTGCCGGGAATCGATGCCGCCGTCGTTCGGCACGTCGCCGGCGGCGTGGAGGTCGTCACCGAGCCGAACGTGGAAGGGGAGTTGGCCTTGCGGCGCGGTTGGCCGTCGATGTTCCGCGGCTACCTGCACGATGAGGAGCGTTACCGCAAGTGTTTTGTCGGCGATTGGTATCTGAGCGGCGACTTGGCGCGACGAGATGCCGACGGCTACTTCTGGTTCGTCGGTCGCGGCGACGACATAATCAAAACCTCGGGACACATGGTGGGGCCGTTCGAAGTCGAAAGCGCGCTCATGGAGCATCCGGCCGTCGCCGAAGCCGGCGTTATCGGCAAGCCCGATCCGTTGGTCGGGCAAGTCGTCAAAGCTTTCGTCGTGCTCAAGCAATCGTTTGAGCCGAGCGACGCATTGCAGCTCGAACTCCTCGGATTCGGGCGCAAGCGTCTTGGGCCGGCCGTTGCGCCGAAGGAGATCGCATTTACGGCAAGCCTACCGAAAACGCGCAGCGGCAAAGTCATGCGGCGACTACTGAAGGCGCGTGAGCTAGGTTTGCCCGAAGGGGATCTTTCGACCTTGGAGAACGACGCGTGAACGGAACCTCGCCGACTTGCGATCGTGATCGGGCCCTGCGACTGCTCGGGCAGATGATTCGCATCCGCCGCTTCGAGGAGAAGTGCGTCGAGCTGTACGGCGCGCAGAAGATTCGCGGCTTCATGCATCTCTATATCGGCGAGGAGGCCGTCGCCGCCGGCGTCATGGAGCAACTGCGTCCGGAAGACGCCGTGCTGGCGACGTATCGCGAGCATGGGCAGGCTCTGGCCCGGGGCGTCGATGCCGGGGCGATCATGGCCGAGATGTACGGCAAGCAGCAAGGTTGCGCGCGCGGTCGCGGCGGATCGATGCACATTTTTGACGCGGCGACTCGCTTCTACGGCGGCAACGCCATAGTCGCCGGAGGCATGCCTGTGGCGGTCGGTTTGGCGTTGGCCGACCGATTGCAGGGGCGACCCAACGTGACGGCGTGTTTCTTCGGCGAGGGAGCGGTCGCCGAAGGGGAATTCCACGAATCGATGAACCTAGCGGCGCTGTGGCGCTTGCCCGTGCTGTTCGTTTGCGAAAACAACCTGTATGCGATGGGGACCGCGCTGCGAATCTCCGAGTCCGTCACCGAAATCGCCCGTAAGGCCGAAGCCTATGACGTGCCGTCTGCCGCGGTCGACGGCATGGACGTGCTCGCCGTCGCGGAAGCCGCGCGCCGCGCGGTCGAAGTGGTGCGCGGAGGACGTCCCTATCTCTTGGAATGTCGGACCTATCGATTTCGGGCCCACTCGATGTTCGACGCTGAATTGTATCGACCGAAGGAAGAAGTCGCGGAGTGGAAGAAGCGGGATCCGATCGCGCTATTTGCGGAGCAAATGCAGACCGGCGGAATTCTTCGCGACGACGACGTGCGGGAACTGGAACGTCAGACCGACCGTGAGGTCGCCGCCGCCGTCGCCTTCGCTGAGGCGGGTACCTGGGAGCCCGTCGCCGACCTAACGCGGTTCGTCTATTCGGAAAAGAAACCTGCATGAACGCTCCTGCGGTAACGACGAAGACGACATATCGCGAAGCGGTTCGCGAAGGACTGCGTGAAGCGTTGCGCGCCGATCCGCGTGTGTTTCTCATGGGGGAAGACGTCGGGCATTACGGCGGCTGTTTCGCGGTGAGCCGCGGCTTGCTCGAAGAATTCGGCGCCGAACGCGTGCGCGATACGCCGTTGGCCGAATCGGCGTTTGTCGGAGCTGGCATCGGAGCGGCGCTGGGAGGCATGCGGCCGATCGTCGAAATCATGACGGTCAACTTCAGCCTGCTGGCCCTCGATCAGATTATGAATACGGCCGCCACGCTCCTGCACATGTCGGGCGGGCAGTTCCACGTTCCGCTGGTCATTCGGATGGCGACCGGAGGGGGCAAGCAACTCGCGGCCCAGCACTCGCACAGCTTGGAAGGCTGGTACGCGCACATTCCCGGACTCACGATTCTCACCCCCGCGACGATCGAAGACGCTCGCTACATGTTGGGCGCTGCGCTGCGCGAACCTGATCCCGTGCTTGTCTTTGAGAACCAGACGCTCTATCCGCTGGAAGGCGAATTGCCGCAGCGCTCGGAGACATTCGAGATCTCCAAGGCCGCGGTTCGACGATCGGGCGGCGACCTTACGCTGCTCACTTACGGCGCGGGGGTGCATAAATCGCTGTCCGCCGCCGCGGTGCTCGCCGCGGAAGGCATCGACGTCGAAGTCGTCGATCTGCGGGTGTTGCGACCGTTGGACGATGCGGCGATCATGGGTTCGGTCGGTAAGACGCATCGCGCGCTGGTCGTCGACGACGGTTGGCGAAGCGGCGGCATTTCGGCCGAGATTGCCGCGCGCATCATGGAACAATCCTTTTTCGATCTTGATGCGCCGGTCGCGCGCCACTGTGGAGCGGAAGTGCCGATGCCGTACGCCAAGCATTTGGAGCAAGCGGCCTTGCCGCAACCGGAATCGATCGCCGAAGCCGTTCGGCGGATGGTGAAGAAGCATGGCTGAGCTACTGCTGCCGAGCCTCGGCGCGGATATGACCGCCGGTACCTTGGTCGCTTGGAAGATCAAGCCGGGCGACGTCGTCGTGCGCGGCCAGGTCGTCGCCGAGGTCGAGACGGACAAGGGCGTGATCGATATCGAGTGTTTCGATCCGGGCGCCGTGGAAAAGATCGTCGCACGGCCGGGAGAGAAACTTCCGGTCGGAGCGGTGCTGGCGGTGATTCGCAGCGAACAAGCCGCACCGAAGGAGGAGCAGGCCGCGGAGTCGTCGCCCCGGCCGGCGACGACGTCAGGCGCCGTTGCAACCTCGACGCGCGTCGAAGCCTCTGCGCCGACGGTCTCGTCTCCGGCACCCTCGCGCACGCGCGCCACGCCGGCGGCTCGAAAGCGCGCCGCGGAATTGGGAATCGATCTCGAACGTCTTAAGCCCGCAGACGCCGACGCCGCGATCGAATTGGCCGACGTCGAGCGTTTCGCCGCTTCCAACGATTCACGTGCGCCGGCTCCGCCCTCGCCGCAGCCGGAGGATAGTCGCGATCGGATGCGGCGGGCGATCGCCGCGGCGATGTCGAAATCGAAGCGTGAGATTCCGCATTATTACTTGCGAACCACGATCGAGATGACGCGCGCACTGGCGTGGCTCGAAGTCGCGAACCGCAACCGGACGATCGCCGAACGGCTGTTGCCGGCCGTGCTGCAAATCAAGGCTGCGGCCTTGGCGTTGCGCGACGTTCCGGAACTGAACGGCTTTTGGGTCGACGACGCGCCTCGAGCCGCCGGCGGCATTCACGTCGGGCTGGCCATCGCGATGAAAGGGGGCGGACTGACGGCGCCCGCCGTGCACGATACGGATTGCAAATCGCTCGACGAACTTATGGCCCACCTGCATGACTTGATTCCACGCGCCCGCGCGGGGCGACTGCGGAGCAGCGAAATGACCGACGCCACGGTCACGCTGACGAACTTAGGTGATTTAGGGGTGGAGGAAGTGTTCGGCGTGATCTATCCGCCGCAGGTCGCGATCATCGGCTTCGGAAAAATTTCGCAGCAACCATGGGCGGAGAACGGCGCCGTTTGTGTTCGGCCTCTGTTGGTTGCGACGTTGGCCGCCGACCATCGCGCGACCGACGGCCGCCGCGGGGCCCAGTTTCTGGAAGCATTGAATCGTCGCTTGCAGGCCCCGGAGCAGCTATAATGATGACCGACGACCAAATTCGCGAGGCGGTGTTCGCGGCGCTGCGACACGTGGCGCCCGATGCCGAACCCGCAACACTTGAACCTGAGCAGAAGATTCGCGAAGCGCTGGAGATCGATTCCTACGACTTTCTCCAAGTTTTGATCGATCTTAACAAGCGCTTGGGTGTCGATGTGCCGGAAGCGGATTATGGAAAACTGGAAACGATCGCAGGCATCGTCTCGTACCTCCGCGCTCGCCTCGGGTGAGCACGGGCGAGATGATTTGTTATTCAACGATTAGGATTAGCAACTATGACGCAATATATCGTGATCGAAGTGGCCGACGGCCTCGTGGCCGTGGAACTCCCCGACAATCGTAAGCCGGAAGACGTCGCCCTTGCCGAAGGGGGAGCGCTCGTCGACGAAGGCCCGTTCGCCACGCTCGAAGAGGCGAACGACGCGATTGATAATTTGGAGGCGGATGCTGACGAAGACGTCGTCTGACCGTGGCCGAGAAAACCCCTTCGAGCCGCGGGAGTGTGACGACGTTTGCCGCCGTTTTGGTTCAGTCCGCACTTCTCCTGGTATCTCGCTGCGTCCAATGTGCGACGCCGTTGGATTCCGCCGGCCGAAGGTGCGGCTTCCGGTATCCCGTAGCGCGAGAATCTCACGGACGCTTCGCAGGTAGTCGTCAATGAAGCGGTCGATGCGATGAACTCGGATCATCAGGGCCTGTCCACGCTTTACTCGGCGGTCTCCTAGTCGTTTTCCGAAGGCGTTTTATGCCGGCTTGGTTCTCCTGGGTACTGTTGCTGTTGTCGGCGTCGGCTGCGACCGCCGTTCAGGCGAACGAGTTGGACCAAACGGAACTGGAACTCTTCGTCAGGGATGACTCGGAGTCCTGTCGGCAAGCCGTCGAAATCGCCCGAGCGTTCTCAGCGGGACGTCAGGGATTGAACATCGTCGTTCGCAACGTTCTGACCGATGAGGAGTCGCTACGACGGTACTGGCAATTGGTTCGCAAAGCGCGCATTGCGCAACCGGTCATGCCGGGCGTTTCGTGCGGAGTGCAGTTCCGCGTCGGCTTTACCGACGCCGCGGACTTTCGCGCGACCTTGGAAGAGATGTTGACGATTCGCGCATTTACGCGCGAAGACTGTCCCCATTGCCGCGACGCTAAGCGGTATCTGGCGGAACTCGCCGTTCGTCGTCCGGCACTGCGCGTGGAAGTGTTCGACGTCGTACGTGACGCCGCGGCCCGGCGTCGGATGGAGGAACTTGCGGCACGGCACAATCAACGCGTCACGGGTCTGCCCGTGATTGCCGCGGGCGGGCAACTGATCGTCGGTTATCAAACGGACGCCGTGACCGGAAAGCGAATTGAATCGCTGTTTGCCACAACTCCGGTGACGCCTCCGGTAAAACAAACCGGCGCACGGCCCCAGCCCCCCGATGCTCGGCAAGCGTCACGATTCGGGAAGGCGGTCTCCGCGGCGGCCGTTGCCGTGCTGCCGACGCGCCTGCCGTTGCTTGTCGGGTTGCAGGTCGTCGCGCCGCCGGACGGCGATCTTCCGCCGGCGCCTCCCGCCGACGTGGCCCCTCCGCCTCCGCCGGAATCCGAGACGGCGTCGTCCGTGCCCGATTTCGTGACGGAAGAACCTCCCGTCGCTGAGATCGAACTTCCTTACTTCGGCGTGCTTCGTCTCGATGACTGGGGATTGCCGCTGTTCACGTTGTTCGTCGGACTCGTCGACGGCTTTAATCCCTGTGCGATGTGGGTGCTGGTATTTCTCTTGTCCGTGCTCGTCAACGTTCGCAGTCGCCTCCGTATCCTGATGATCGCGGGCACGTTCGTCGTGGTGAGCGGTCTGGCCTACTTCGCCTTCATGGCCGCGTGGCTTAATATCTTCATGTTTCTCGGGATGATCCGCCCGCTGCAAATTGTCCTTGGAGTCGTCGCTCTATTTATCGGCGGCCTGAATGTAAAAGACTTCTTTGCGTTCCATCGGGGCGTGTCGCTATCGATTCCCGAAGCCGCAAAGCCGGGAATCTACAACCGGGTGCGAGGCATCGTCGCGGCCCGTTCGTTGCCGGCGGCGGTTGCGGCGGCAGTCGTTCTCGCGGTGCTCGTGAACACGGTCGAGTTGCTTTGTACGGCGGGTCTGCCGGCGCTGTACGGTCAGATCCTCACGCTTCATCAGTTGCCCTGGTGGCAGAATTATCTCTATCTCGGACTTTATATCGCGGCATATATGTTCGACGACTCGCTCTTATTAGCCGGGTTCGTGATCACGCTCTCGCACCGCAAACTCCAAGAAGGTCACGGACGCGTGCTCAAGCTTATCAGCGGCGTCGTCATGCTGTGCTTGGGCGCCGCGATGTTGTTTAAGCCGAGTTGGCTGCATTTCTCGAAGTAGCGGCAGCGATTCGACGTTGCGTACCACGGCGTTAGCGATCGTGAAGCTTGGCTAGTTCCGCCGCGAGCTGCGCGTTCGTCCAATCGGCGAAAAAGGGCAGCGTTCTCAAGCCCGCGGGCGTCGGATATACGGTCGACCGTTCGAACGACGCGCGACGCCCGGTCGGCGCCTCGATGAGAATGAGTTGCTCTTCTGCCAAGCGTCGGACGGCGGGCGAAAGTTGTCCGGTCGACTTGCGCAAACAATGTGCGACGTCGCCGATCGTCAACCGATACAGCTTGGCGTCCGGCTCCAGATGAATGATCGCAACGTCGAGTACAAAATCCAAGACGTCTCGACTCGCGCGCGTGAGACGGGGTGACGATGTTCGCTCATCGGTCGGCCGCGCGATTCCGCAAGCGTCGCAAGTTGCCGGCGCGACTCGGTACTCTTCCGTACACCAGCGCAAGAGTTCCGCCCGGTCCGTCGAGCATGCCGTCCAGTGTCGACGCGTTGTTGCTCGGCCATGCCTTGCGGCATCGCGAAGCGCTGCGCATCTTGCATTGTGCAGCGTGAGCCCGGTCGGCTTGCGAGTCCGCAATCCTTCCACGGCGTAGCCTTGTTGATGATGAACCAGCCAGTGTCGACAGGCGGCGTCGTCGTTTAAGAAAATGAGCATGGCGCGGAAACCCGAACGACTTGGCGATTCACAAGAGGAAGCGGACTACGACGGTCCTTCATTATATCGATCCCGAAATGAGCTTCCGCAGGTCAATGTTGTGGTCGCCGTTCTCCGGTGCCGCCGTGCCGTCGGGTCTAACGCCGCTCGCAGCCCGGGACGCTTCGTAGCTTAAGGGTAAGGTAACAACACCGTGATCGCGCTCGTTCAAGTCCGAACACGTGCGGTCCGTGCGCGAGCGCGCCTGCTCCGCACACGGCGGCGCACAATTTAGCATAGCGCGCGGCGACTTCACGAGCGGCGTGCCGTAGTATCGTGGATAGTAAGGCTCTTTAGGCGATTCGGAAAAGCCGTTTCACCGCCGTCGCAAGGTATGAGTTTTGCCCTAGTAGTTACGGGAACGAAGAAATATCGTCTCGGCCGGACTTCGGCCGAAGGAGAGTTTCGTTATGTCGACCTATTGCTTTGTGATCCGCGCCGTTGTGCTCGTCGTAACGAGCGTATGCGTTGGAGTGCCCGTGTGCGCTATGGCCGCCGAACCGCCTCCCGCGGCTCGCGACACGCCGCAAGGTGAGTTGCAGAACGCGGTGGCGAAAGTCATCTACCCGAACCGCGTCGATCCGAACGGCCTCAGAGATCTGAGCATTCAGGCCCAGCTTGAGCCGGGACCTTTTACGATTCCTAAAGGCTACGTGGTGACGAAGCTGAGGTATCGCTTCGCCGATCCGAAAACCGGATTCGAACACGATAAGATTACCGCCACCACGATCTATTCCGTGACCGAACGACGATACGTCAAAGAAGCGAAAGATAATCCGGATATCATCTTGCCGGCAGGCGAATACAAGGTCGTCTGCGGCGGCCTGCCTGAGGCGACGGGCGTGTTGACCTATACGCTCATCCGAGAAGACTTGGTCAAGAAGACCGGTGACGTAGTCAAGACCCCGCCGAAGATACCGGGCGATAAGCCGACGAAGGAGGACTTGGGCAAGACTCGCGAACCGATCGGCCCGGCCGGCGAAGAAGTGCTGCTCAACCTGCCGAAAGATTTCGACGTCGTCTTGTCGGAGATCGATTATTCCAAGAACGACGTCAAAAACTTTCCCGGCAGTACGAAAGGGGCTAAAGACGGTCCATTCGTGTTACGTTTCCGCGACGGGAGCGTCACGGGAGATCAACATTGGACCGCTTACCTTCGTCAAAAGGGAGAGAACCCGAATATCGTCGAATACCAGTATTGGATGAAGTTTAGCGGAACCCTGCGGCGTGGCGTGCTCCAGGGCCGGATGACTTGGTATAACGAAGGCGGCATCCGCGCGATTCGCTATCCGGAGTGGCAATCGTGGAGACAGTGGGAATTGCTCGGACAGTCTGATGCCGATGGTAAGATGACCGTACGCTGGCAGATTGCGAGTCAGAAGTCGCTGCTATACGACTTTGATAAAGGGGCAATGGTCGACAATCCTCTTGATCGCGTGACGGGTGATTTTCGCTCCGAGTTCCGGTTGCCCGTCGGCGAGTTGCAGTCTTCCCAGAAGTTCGTTCCGGAAGTAAAGGTTCCGCCGATACCGCGGGTGGAATAACGTTCTCAACGTGAGTTGCGGCGGAACTTGTTCCGCCGCAGGAAATATGCGGGCATCGTCCAAACGACGAAGCAAGCTCGGCTCGTCGAATACGCTTGGCTCTCGAGGTATTTGTGGCTGCCGATATTTCCGACATTAAGCGCCTTCTCGACGTCGTCTGCCTTTTAGGACTTCCGACTGCAAAAGCAGACCGTCGCTTGCGTGATTAGCCGCCGAACTCACCGTGCTCGCACCGTAAAGACCATGCCTACCAGCGACGACCGTGCAAGCGTCGAGAGAACTGTCTGCTCGCCGGCCATGCCGTATCGCACGCTCGGGCGAACCGGTTTGCAGGTTTCGGCGCTGGCATTCGGGGCGGGGCCGATTTCGACCTTGATGGTGGGGGACGATCGTACGCGGCAAGACGCCGTCGTTCGCGCCGCCGTCGCGCGAGGAATCAATTGGTTCGACACGGCCGCGACGTACGGCGGCGGACAATCGGAGCAAAGCCTCGGTCGCGCGTTCGAGGAATTGCAATGCGCCGCGCAGGTCCACGTGGCGACCAAGGTGCGGCTGACTACCGACGACTTGGCGGACGTTCGCGGAGCCGTCCGGCGATCGTTGGAGGGTAGCCTCGCGCGGCTGCGTGTGTCGCGAGTCACGCTGCTGCAACTGCACAACTCGCTCACGCGGTGCCGCAATGACGAACCGACGAGTATCACGCCGGAAGATACTTTGCGACCGGGGGGTGTTGCCGATGTCATGTGCGACTTACGTAGCGAAGGGCTGATCTCGCACCTCGGGCTGACGGGAATCGGCCAACCGGAATCGATGGCCGAGGTGGTTCGGTCGGGCAGGTTCGATACCATGCAAGTGCCGTATCATTTGCTTAACCCGAGCGCCGGAATGGTCATGCCGAGCGACTTCGACGAGACCAACTACGGCAACATCATTTCAGACTGTGCCGACATGCAGATGGGAGTGTTCGCCATCCGCGTCTTAGCAGGCGGAGCGCTGGCCGATAACCCGCCGAGCCCGCATACGCTCAAGACGCCGTTCTTTCCGTTGGCGCTCTACGAGCGCGATCGATCGCGGGCCGCGAGCTTGCGACGGGCGTTGGGCGATGTACGGCGACTGCCGCAGGAAGCCGTCCGCTTTTCGCTGGCTCACTCGCACGTGACTTCAGCGATTGTGGGCTTTGGCGAGACCGCGCAGATCGACCAGGCCCTCGCGGCATTAGCTCTGAAGACTTCGCCGCTCACATGGAAGGACGTACATTCCGCGAAGTAGCGCACTTGCTTGCCGACTCTTGGGCGGCGAGTCGGATTTTGCGGCGTCGATAGCCCGCAAAGCCGAGGCCTGCGAGGCCGACCAGTAACAAGCTGCCGGGCTCCGGTACGGCGGAATAGCCGTAGTTCATGTACAGGCTGTTGCCGACTGCGGAAACCCAAAATGAACCGCCGGAGATCGAATAGTCGCCGTAGACGTTGCTATTGAGCCCGTTGGTGTCGATGACGAATTCCGACACGAGATCGGCGGAGTTGACGGAACCCGGGATCGCCGTACGCGTGAAACCGCTTAAGCTACCGGCGTTGTCGACCCAGAGCCAGCTATAGGAAGGGGAGGCGCTGGTGCCGGGAGTCGTCGGATCGAAATCGTTCGCGCCGCCGTTCTGGCCGTAACCGGTGAGCAAGTTGTTCCAAGAGTCGACGAGCACCGTGATGTTGCCGAGGCCCGAATAGGCGAGGCCGGTTACGGTGAGCAAGTCCCAGTTGGTCCCCGCTCCGGTGATGCCGTCGGCATTGGTGCTTGCAAAGTCGAAGACCATGGTCGCCCCCCCCGCCCATTCCGCGGCGCCCGTCACGTTCATGCGGCCGACGCCGTCTCCATGGGAATAGACGGCGCTGGAACCGGCGCTGAATTGGGCCGCGGACTCGACTTTCAGGAGCGAGGTGGTCGCGATCGCCGGCGCACCGGCTAAGCCCCCGTTGAGCGCGCCGCCGGAGTTGACGATTACGACTCCACCGCCGGTCGACGAGCCGTTGATCGTAAGCACGCCGGCGTCGATGTGCGTTGCGCCGGTATAGGTGTTCGCGCCCGTCAGTTCCAATCGGCCGGCGCCTAGCTTCGTAAAGCCGATGCTGTTTGCGCCCGCGTTCGTATCGGTAAGTGGGGAACCATAGCTGACGACGCTCGGTGCGCCCGTCGTATCGATGCCGAGCGACGAGCCGGCGCGGAAGCCGCCGGTCGCGGTGCCGAGCGCTTTGAGGGTGTCGATGTTCGCAGTCGTGAATTCGCCGACGCCGCCGACGTTGAACGCCGCCGTGGCTCCGCTCTGAACGATAAGGTTCGCGTCGGTCCAATTTCCCACGACATTGTTGTAGAGCGAGACCTGACGCGCAAATTGCAACGTGCCGGCAGTGACGGTCGTCGTGCCGCGGTAGGTGTTTACGCCGGAGAGCGTGAACCGTCCGGAGTCGGTCTTCTCGATCGAGAGAACGTCGCCGGTGACGGGCGCGGCGTCGGCTTCGGACACGGACCCGGAGAGTGTGACGGACCCATTGCCCGCGCTGCTGGAGGCGAGCAATACCGTCTTGGCTTCGGCCGTGCCTGCAAGCACGTCTTGTAGCGTCAGGTTTCCGCTGAACATGCCGGTGCCGGCGGTCAGACCGTTGCTGCCGCCGACCGTAACGGTGCCGGTGCCGTTTGTGGCATGGATGTTGATGTTGTTGGCCACGTTCAATCCGGCGACGTTCTGCAACACGGCGACGTTCGGGTTGGTAACATCCTCGCGGAAGCGAATCGGCTCTTGCGTGGCCTCATTGCGGACGACGATCTGTTCCTCGAACATGAACATTGTTTTGCCGGCGTACGTGCCGTTGGTGACGGCGACTTGTCCGCCATATCGCATTTGGTTGGAGTTTTCAAAGTCGTCGGCGCGTACGAGATTCATCGTGCCGCCGTTGATCGCGGCGATGACGTAAATGCCGTTGCGTTCGGGACTCGCTTCTTCGCCGGCGACGAGAATGCGCGTGCCGAGCGGACTGCTTGAGTAGTCGAAGCCGTCGATCGTAGTGCTCACGCCGATAAAGGCACCAAAACCGGTAGTGCCCGCGGCGTCTTGTCCGCCGGAGCCGGATGCGAGGCCGTCGCCGTTGGGGTTCCATGTGCCCTCGCCGAGAATGCTGACGAGCGTGGCTCGATCGACGGCGGCGCCGATGGTCGAGGCGGCGTCTCCCAGGGCGATGGCGTTGGTTCCGGCGGCAGAATCGTGCTCGATCAGCACGGCGCCCGCTCGAATGACGGTGCCGCCTGCGATCAGCGTTCCGGAAGATCCTATGACGCCGGTGCCGAAGGTATTCGCGGCGGTGAGGCGGAGGTTGCCGCCGTCGATGACGGTGATGGTGCCGTTGCCGCCGACGACTCCCGTGAAGCTGAGCCTCGTTCCGACGGCTGCGCCGGCGTAGATATTGCGATCGAGGGTTACCGCGCCGCCGACCGTCGCATCGGTTCCCGTCGCCGTAATCGAAGCGCTGCCGAAGGCGTTGACATAGGCGACGACGATATCGTTGGCAAAGGTCCCCGCGCTTTGTAGGTTGAGACCGGTAAAGTCGTCGGCGTCGGAGATGCCGACGATGCCGAGGGTGACCGTGCCGGAGCCGAGTTTGGCGTTGTCGGCCACGTTGAGCAAGCCGTTGGCGACTTGCGTACTCCATGTTTGAACGCCATTGTCGACCGCGGCGATGGTTTGCGCCGCTCCATTGCCGCTCAGGCGCACGATGCCCGATCCGGTGATGCCGCCGGCGTAGACGGCGTTTTGCGTGAGGTCGTTGCCGAGCGTCAGCATGTTGGCGCCGAGCGCGACGACGGCATTCGACATAGTCGGACCGGCGGTCGCGAGCGAACCGATCGTTTGATCGAATCCGTTGAGGCTTAGCGTTCCAAAGGTCGTGTCGCCGGAGATTACATGGCGTGACAGCGGAGCGAAGGCGTCGGCGGCGCCGGCTTGCAGCGTGCCGCGCACGACGTTGGTCGAACCAGTGTAGTCGTTGGCGGCATTGTTGAACTGAATGGTTCCGTCATTGATCTTGTTGAGCGCTCCGGCTCCGGTGACGGTCGAGTCGACTTGCAACAGGGTGCCGGGCGCCGTGGCGATTGTGCCCCCGACGACATCGATGGTAATGCCGCGTGTCGGGACGATCGTCATATTCGCGGTGGTTTCCAGCGTGCCTCCGGCGAAGAAGAGCGAATCGGTCCGTGGCGCGAGATGGACGCGGCCGAGGCTCGAGTCTGCGGCGACGGAGAGTACGCCTTCTTCGAGGATCGTTCCTCCCTGATACTCGTTGACTCCGGTAAGCGTTTGTTTCGCGGCGCCCCATTTGCGCAACGTGACGGAACCATTTATGGAGCCGGCGTAGGAGAAATCGGTCGCGGTGGTCACAATCAACGTGTTGAAGTTGAAGGCGCTGTTGTTGACCGAGCCGCTTGGGCCGGTAAGCCCCGCGATTTCCAAGTTGTAGCCGTTGAGGTCGAGAATGGCGGAAGTGCCTTCCCCTTGGGTGCGGACGACGGTTGCGGGATTCAAACCGTACTCACGTCCGATTTCAATGATGCCCCCTTCGATATTGAGATTGCGGAAGTTGTTGACGCCCGCCAGTTTGATGACGTCTTGACCGACCTTGGTCAGATCGAAGTCGCCGGTGATATCGCCGTCAATGACGAGATACGAACCGCGCAAGCCGACGTCGCTTGGGTTGAGGTTCGTCGTCGTGTTCAGCTTGCCCATATCGTAGATAAAGCTATTCGCGCCGTTGGAGACGCCGGCGGGATAGATTTGGCCGAGGTACGAGTTGGCCGTGAGGTTGATGATGATATCGCTGCGGATCGTCTGGATGACGGCGACTTGATCGTAGTCGAGCGGTAAGTAACCCATGATCGAGCCGCCGCCGAGGTTGATGGTGCGCGGGCCCATAACGTCGGTAAAGACCTGCCAGTGTACGCCCGGAGCGAAGGTGTAATCGCCGGTGCCGCGGGCATCGCTACGGGCCCAACGCTCGATGGAGCCGGCTTCTTGAACGAGCGCGGCCGTGGGGGCGAAGTCGGGGGCTGCGATCTCGATCGCGCCGGTGGAGCGGACGTAGGCCGTGATCGTGGCGTCGCCGAAGGCTCCATTATGCAAGACGCGAACGGTGCCGTCGCCGACGCTGAAGGTACGCCCGCCGGTGAAGGTTGCGCTATTGTCGCCGAGGCTGAGGACTCCGTCGCCCGAGGTGCGGAGGTCGTAGAGTCCTTGATTGTTGAGGCCGCCGGTACCGTTGCCGGAACCGAGTTGTACGCCGGTCGTGGAGCCGGGACCGAAACTTGTGGCGTCGACGTTGACAAGGTAATTGTCGTAGAGCGTGAGCGCACCGGTGCGGATCGTGTGGCGGGATGCGTCTGCTTGGAAGAAAACGAGCCCTGCGTGTCCGCCGCCGGTGGTCTTCAGGTCGATCGCCGGAAGTTGGTCGAGACGGTCGTTGGCAGCGATCGAGCGAATGATGCCGAGATCGTTGACGGTGATCTTGCCTCCGCTCCAGGTAAACACGTCGGGCGTGCCGCTATTGAAGTTATAGCGCAACTCATTGGTTTGGAGCGTATTGTCGTTGTCGGTCATGTGGGCGCCGTTGATGACGACCTCGCCCGCGCCTTGTGCGCCCGGCGTGAGAAACTGGAGTCCTCCGCCGTGGATGATCCAGTTGCCGGCAATGTTTGATTGATCGCTGCGAATGTTGAGGAAGGCGGTGCCGGACTTCACGACTTGGCTTGCGAATATCTTGCCGTTGATTTGCAAAGTATTGTTGTTGGCCCAGATGAGCGCCTCGCCGGTGCCGTCGCCCGCTGCTCCGAAGTAGAGATCGGGATTGATCGTCGGCGTATTGGCGACTTGCATCAGACCGCCGCTGCGGATGATGATGCGACGGAAGGCGTTGTCTGCGCTGCTGTTGATATCGCGATCTAGGCGGAGGGCGTAAATATCGGCATTGATGCCCAGCGTTGCATTGGCCGTGGCGAGGTTAAGGATTTCGGTGCCGTTGTTGAGCGGCAAGGTCGCGCCACTGATGGCGCCGCCGGCGGAGGTGAGGTAGTTCGCCGGCGTCGTACCGGCGGTGATGAGTTGAAAACCGTTGCCGGCGACGTACTTGAGAAACTGATTCTCGGAACGACTGACGATCCAAGGATCGACCATGTTGTTGTTCATCGGCACCTGCCCGGGCGCGGCGCCGACGCCCGAGGCGACTACGAAGCGATCGGCGTTTACGGATCCGGCCACACCGAGCAGGCCTGCATCGTGCCGCAGCATGAGCGTCCCGCTATCGGTGCGATAGAGGTTGCCGGTTTCGAGGACGGCGGCAAATCCGGTGGAACGGCGCACGACGACTTCCGAACCGCCGGCGAAGAGGATATCGCCGACGATTTCACGATTGGCGGCATGGTCGGTATTGTCGCCGACCATGTCGATGACGGCGCTGAAGAGCGAAATGGCAGCGTTGTCGGCCCAACGTCCGCCGCCGCCGACGGTGCCGGTCGCCAAGTTTCCGGACGTGCCGCTGCCGGTGAACGGGGTGTTATTGTCAAAGCGGAGCCGCGACCCGCCGTGGAAGAACCAAGTATTGGCGTTCGACGAGGCGCTGTCGGCCGCGGTACCGGACGCGCCTTCGATGCGCACTTCGCCGAAGACGTCGACGTTGCCGTTGCCGAGCGGCGTGCGGAAGGTTGTGCCGGTGCCGACCGCTCCTCCTTGTAACGAAAGGATGAAGCCGCGGTAGGTTCCGTCAAGATTGCGAGCCCGGGTGACGAGCGTACCGCCGCCGTAGGTGTTGTTGCCGTTGGCGCCGAAGGTCACGCCGCCGTAGCCCATTACGGAATGCATTCCGCCGAGAATCATTCGATTGCCGACGCCGGCGAACTGGGCGCTGCCGGCCGTCGACGGATTCACGGTGAGGGTACTGCTGCCGCCGCCGAGGCGGAACTCCGTGCCGCCGGTACCCCAAGGCGTGACGTTGTTGGCCGTCAGATTTCCGCCGCCGTCTTGCGATCCGAGCGACCAGTTGGCAAACGCGCCGCCGTCGCGCGTGGCCATGAGCGGATCGGCGGCGAGCGATTGGTTTGCGTCGATGGCCAGTACGCCGTCGCCGGTTCCGCTGATCGCCGCGGCCGCCGCGGCGGTGATCGTGTTGAAGTTGGCGATCGTGCGCGTGCCGATGACCGGCATGGCGCCGCCGCTGGTGAAGATCTTCGTCAGGCCGGTTGTGCCGAGCTGCGATACGCTCGAGATGGATACGCCGGAGCCTGCAAACAGTTGCACCGGACCGACGCCGAGCGTGGCGTTCGCTTGGCGTACGGTGGTAATGCCGACGAAATTGTTGAATCCGCCGGTCCAGGTGTTGGCGGCGTTATTGTCGAAATGTAGAAACCAAATTCCGGCCTTATTCAAGGTGCCGGTGCCGGTGACGAGATTACGCAGGAAGAGGTCGGCGCTATCGACCCGAAAGAACGGACTCCCTTCGATCTGAAGGATGTTTTCCAACGCGATGTCGTCGCCGAAGCTCGCCGCTTGCCAGATGAGGTAGGGGCTGTTCGTCGTGCGGAAGACGTTGTTTTGCCCGTCGACGCCGATGGTACGAACGGCCGCGGTGGCGCCGCCGTTGCGATCGACGATAAACGTGACCTGCCCGTTGACGGAGATGTCTTGGCCGGCGGCGGTGAAGACGCTCGAGACGCCGTTCTGCGCCATGCGCACCGTGCCGAAGTTCAGCTCGACGTCTCCCGTGCCGGCCACGTCGAGGCCGGCGGCCGTGCCCGCGGTCAAGCGCCATTCGCCGCGATTGAGAGTGAACCCGCCGGTGAAGCCGGAGTTGTCGCCGTCCCAGCGGAGGACGCCGTCGCCGGTCTTGATGACGGGAACGGAGCTGGTAATGCCGCCGAACATCGTCCACGTATTCGCGTTCACGTTCATGCCGACGGGGCTTGTGCCGCCGATCGTGACCGTACCGAGCACTTCGGTGTTGGAGTTGCTGTTGTTCAGTCGAAGCAGCGTCCCTGCGGGCCCCGTCGTGCCGAGGACCTCCAGGTTTTGAAAACGGACGATCGTGGCGGTGCCGGAGCCGGCGAAACGCTCGGTTTGAATTTGCGCGTATGGAACATTCTCGCCGATTGTCACCGTGAGATTGGTATACGTCGTCGTGGCGCTGTTATGCCGCAGCCGCAAGTCGGGGATTTGGTTGCCGCCGAAATTGTTGGCATAGTTGGCGTAGAGGATGATTTGGTCGGCGGTGCCTTGCGTGCCGGCGCCGTCGAGATAGAGCCGGCCGCCGTTCAACTGAATCGTTCCGGTGACGGCATTCGCAGTATTGGTCATCTGGAAGCCGCCCGGGCCGTCGAACGTGAGATTCGCGGCGGTGACAATCCCGCCGAAGAAGGAGTTCGGCGTGCTGTGGCCGCCGTAGACGATGCCCTCGACGGGCGTCGCGCCGTCGCCGAAGTAGACGTTGGTGGTGCTGAACTGAACACGGTTGGAATCATCGCTGCCGAGGATCAAGCCGCCGCTCCAGATGTTGATTTGGCCGCCGGTAAAGATCATGTCGTTCGTAGCCGACTCTTCGTCCACGCGCAAGGCGTAAACGTTCTTCGTGCCGGTGAGCGCGGTGTCGCCCCAACCGGCGGAGAATTGCACCACGTCGGTAGGGCCGACGCCGCTGAGGAACGCATTACCGCCGCCTGCGGTCGGCGCGCCGATGACGAACGGCGCGTTGGTTAAGCCGGTGTCGGCGTTATAACTGAGGAAGTTGCGGCGCGTGGCGTTAATCATCCAAGGAGCGACGATGCCGTTGGTTAAAACCGGGGCCGTGCCGGTGACGATCAGCTTCATCGACTGCAAGTTGATGAGGCCGAGTTCGTTGGCGTTTTCGCGAACCGTCAGGGTCGCTTGTCCGACGCGCGTGATGCCTGACGTCTTGAGCACGATCTGGCCGTTGGTGCCGTTGCGCTCCAACGTGATGCCCGCGCCTCCTTTAACGGTGATCGTGCCCACAGTTTCCTGATTGACGCGACCGCTGGAATTGATGAGGTTGATTCCCGCGCCGTCGAGCATGAGGGGAGCGGAATCCCCGAGCTTGTTTTCCGTGGTCGCCAAGCCCAAGTTTGATTCGTTGAGGCGGGAAATGAATGCGTAGTCCGCCACGTCCATGTTGTAGTCGAGGCGCAGGTTCCCGCCCGGTCGCAGGTTTAAAAGGTTGATCTGGGAACCGGCGTCGTTCGTCAAACGGCCGGCGCCGCGCAATGTGAGGCGGCCGTAGACGTCGAACACGGGCGATGCGCTGTCGCCGGTCAATTCCAGAATGGCGCCGATGCTGCTGCCGTCCGCGCCGCGGAAAATCGTGGTGTTGCCCGTGTAGTCTTGGTCGCCGTAGAAGCGAATGTTGGCGCCGGAACCGGCGGGGTTGAGGCCGGCAAACAACGGCGACTTGCCAAGTTCGACGGAGGCCGTGCCGGTAACGACGCCGGAATTGGCGATGCTCAGAATGCCGGCGCTGGTGCCGTTGAAGATGTAACGATCGTCGATGCTCGCGCCCAAAGTCGCCGCAGTGTAGAGCGTGCTGGAGACGGCGGAGAGTCCCCAAAGTCCGTTGCCGAACCGAGCCTGATTGAGCGGCGTGGTCCAGAGGCCCTCGCTTAAGCCGACGGCGATTGAGCCGTCGGTCAACGCCCGCAGGCCGTAGGAAGCGACGGCGGCGTTGGTGAGTAAATCGACGCGCGTCGTGGAGCCGCGGTCGGCGCCGTAGATGCGCACTTCTTGGCCCAGCGAGGAGAGGATGTTGGACGGTGCGGTGATGCGGATCGCGGAGCCGAGGTTGACGATGATATCGCCGCTGCCGGCGTTCGAAGTCGCCAGCGGCACGAGCGTTACACCGGGAGCGCGGATATCGTCGAAGCCGCGCGTGGCGAAGATCACGGTGCCTCCGGTAACGACCATGCCGCCGGACCACGAGCCGCTGTTGTCGGCGGCGATCGAGAGGTCGGAACCGCCGATTTTGTTGAGCGTGTAGCCGTGGCCGTCGTCGGTGATCGTACCGGCGAGCACGAGCGCGGAATCCGTCTGCACTCGGGCGTGGTTCGACAGCAAGATGACGCCGTCGAAGCGAGGCAGAAACGTATTATTGCTATTGGTAAGGAAGCGTTGAACGTCCAACGTGAGGTCGTTAAACACCAGCAGCTTGTTGGAGCCGGAACCGGTCGCGCGGCCCGTGGTGAGGATGGAATCTCCCCCCTGATGAATGATGTTGTTGCCGATGTTAATGCGCTGCTGATTGCCGGTGCTGTCGCCGATCGCCAAGGCCTGAAAGGTGCCACCGCGCAGCAGGATGGTGGTGGAAGCGGGGATCGCGGAGGCGATCGGCGTCGGCGTTGCCCAGCTTTGGTCGTTGAGCCATGCCGCGACTGCGCCTTGCGACACATCAAGCAGATCGAGCGTGTTGGCTCGATTGCCGTTGATGTTGTCGAGCGTGAGCGTTCCGCCGCCGACTTTGGTGATGCGCGAGCCTGCTCCGCCGAGAATCTGGGCGTTGAACGTCTTGCTGGTTCCTTCACGCCCGACGACGAGCACGGCGTTGCCGAGGTCAAGCGTGCCGGCCGAGAACTGAAACGAGTTGCTCGGATTGACGGCGCTGATATTGCCGAATTCTTGATTGTTGTCGTTGAGCACCACGCTCGTGCCGGGCGACAAGATGAGCGTGCTCCCGGTCAACACGTTGAGATTGCCGAACATCGGCAACACGTTCGGAGCGGTGAGGCTCAGCGTACCGCGATTCAATTCGATGTTGCCTTGGAAAGTCTGCATCGCGCCGATCTCCAACGTGCCGGGACCGAACTTGGTGAAGACGGTCGTGAGCGTATTGGCGGCGTTATTGCGCAGATTGGCGACGGGCGCGTTCAGCGAGGATACGGCCGCATCGTCGACATAGAGCGAAAGCGCCGTGTTGCCGATGTTGATCTGGCCGCCGGCGCCGCCGGTGATGTCGGCGCCGCCGTTCAAGATGATGCCGGCGCCGTTAGCAGGCGTCGCACTATCGCCGACGCTCAGTATGAAGCTGCCGAGATTGATGCTCGCATCCGTGCGGAAGGCGAAGACCGACCGATCGGCGGTGAGCGTGCCGCCGATTGCGCCCGCGTTAAAAACTTGCGTCGAACCGGCGACCGTATCGATATCGCCGGTGTCTGCGCCGTAGTTGTAGCCGGAGACGCTCGTGACGCCGCCGGTGATATAGCTTGCGGCGTTGTTGGAACCGCTCATGGCGTGCACGGCCCAGGTCCCTGCGATGCCGTTCGCGTTGCTCAGCGAACTGGTGAAGGTGAATCGTTCCTCCGTGCCTAGCGCGCCGCGAATGGGAACGAAAGTCACGGTGCCCGTGGTTCCTCCGCGAGCCAAGGAATCGAACGTCAACGTCGTCGTAAAGGCATCCGCGGCGAAGTCCTCCACGCCGATCCGTGCACCGCCCGATACGGTTAGCGCGCCCGTGCCGGAAGTGACGGAGCTGGCTCCGTCTAAGCCGCGCAATTGGACTTCAGCGTCGAGAATCGTCATGGCTCCGGTGCCGAAGGGAGAACCGCTCGTCGCCTGTGCCTGTCCGATGAGAACGCCCTGCACTACGTTCGTGAGTCCGGTGTAGGTGTTGCCGGTGCCGGTGCTCGGATCGAGTATGACGGTACCGTTGCCTTGCTTGTCGACTCCGAAGCCTCCGCTGATCACGCCGGTGAACGTTGTGTCGCCGCCGGTATACGAAGTCAGTACGATGCCGAGCGTCGAGAGGTTTATGTTGCCGGTAAATGTCTTGGTGCCGGCGTCGAGGCCGCCGATCGTTTGCAAGTTGCCGGTGCCCGTGTTGATGAAGTTGCGAGAAATCGTGCGGACGCCCGAGGCGAGGATTTGCGAGAAAACGTTGCTGCGGAAGGTGACGACGCTCGCGGCTGCGCCGAGTGCGTTGTCGTGACCAAGCACGAGGTAGCCGTTGGTGATCGTCGTGGCGCCGAGATACGTATTGTCGCCGTTGAGCCATAGGGTCCCTTGCTCGTTTTTCTCCAAGTCGTTTCCGGCGGCGCCGGAGAGAACGCCCGTGATCGTCGTCAAGGCGCCGCGCGTGCGAAGGGCGATATCTCGATTCAGGACGACATCGCCGATTTCGATCTTGTAGCCGTTGAAGCCGTCGAAAAAGACGGCGCTGTTCGTACTGCCGCCTACCGTATAGGCGCCGCCGTGGCCGATCGTGAGCGACGGGATTTGAACGGTAACATCTTCCGAGCCCGGTCCCAACGGTCCGGCGACGATGACGCGCGTGCTGCCGTCGTTGCCTCCCGCGGTAGCGACGGGATTGTCGAACAAAAAGGGGCCGGCGCCGTTGATGCGGAACTCCAGGTCCGAGCGACGGTCGTTGTTCGTGGTGAGACTGATTGTGGTGCCCGTCGTTCCCGCCGCGCCGACGTTGGCCAGGACCAGCCGCCCCTGTGTAATGATGGTGCCGCCGTCGTACGTGTTGCTATTGGCGAGCACGAGCGCTCCGCCATTGTTTTTGCGCAGCGTCTGGAGTCCGGTCGGCATGTCGTCGATGACGCCGTTGACGGTGAGTCCGCCCGCTCCGGTTTGGAAGCTGTTGTCGCCGCCAATGGAGAGATCGATCACGGCGGCCGCATTGGGAAACACGATATTGTTGGTGATCAGGTCGGTAAAATTGGTGCCGATGGAGAACACTTGGAGAGTGCGGCCGGCATCAAAAGTGAGATTGCCGATTTGAACGCTGTTGAAGCCGCCGCCGTCGAGCGTGCTGGTGCGGATCGTGCCGGTTCCGCCGGCGATATTGAGTCCGCGGAACATGTATTGCGTATCCAGCATGCCGCCGAAGCCGCCGTCCGGGACGTCGATGCGCAATTCGCCGCCGCGTAGCAGAATATCCCCCGCGCTGCCGCCGAGACCGCCGTTGTCGCCGACCCACAGAATGCCGCCGCTGCCGATGGTGACTTGACCGCTGAAACTTTGCGACTGCGGGAGCCAGAGAATGCCGTCGGTATAGTTGCGATCGTTCTGATCGGAGTGCCCCACGATGAGCGGCGTCGTCGAGATGAAATCGGTCAAGACGTCGGCGTTGGCGATCGTGAGGAGTCCGCCGGTGTTGTTGTTGCCGCCGAATCGATAGGCGCGCACGGTTCCGCCGGAGGGCGTGAGCTTCGTGCCGGTAAAGACGCCGTTTCCGGCGTCGGCGCCGAACCAAGCTTCAACGTTCGGGGAGGCGGCGAGGATCTGGCCGATCACGTCGTTTTGAAAGTTGTAATTGCCGTTGAGGGTCACCGCGATGCGACGCGCCTGACCGGTCTGATCGTTGGCGATCAGAATGTTGTTGCCGCCGGTGCCGAGAATGCCGCCGGTCGCCGTGAGGCTGCTGAAGCGGATGTCGGCGCCGGTGCCGTAACCGGCGCCGAACGAGATTACGGCAGGCGTGTTGACGTCGGTGTTCTGCATGATGATCATCTGCCGACTACCGATGTTCGTCGGACTCTCGATACGCAAATAGCCGTCGGAGCCGATCTGGATGTCGTTGCCGCTTACGTTTGCGCCGGCGGTTCCGGTGCCGCGCAGCCAAAGCATGCCTTGGTTGATGATCGTGCCGTTTTCGTACGACTTCGGGCTGTTGAAAATCAAGGCGCCGCCGCCGCGTTTGACGAGCGAGCCGTTGAGAACGTCGCCCGCGATGATGGCGAACGCGCCGCGTTCCGTACCGGAGCCGCCGCCGTCGACGCGGATGTAGCGTTGTTCGCCGCCGAGATCCAACGTGTTGACGAACGTGATCGCGTGGGTCGACGCGCCGCCCGAGTTCAGTGCGAAAATTCCCGGATCGAACGCGGAACTTCCCCATACGACCGTATCGCTCGCGCCGCCGAAGTTGATATTGATCGGAGCGCCATAGGCGTTAAAGCCCGAGCTGCCGCCGCCTACGCCGCCGCCGCCGAGAACCTGCACTTGTCCGACGCCCGTTCCCAAGGCCCGGGTAAAGTCGCTGTCGTTTTCATATGCGGCTAGGGAGTTCGGCGAGCCGCCGAACGTGAGGTTGCCGGTGCCGAGCGCGCGGGATAGCGAGCCGATCACGCCGCGGAACACTCCTTCATTGACGAAGGTCGTGCCCGTATAGCTGTTGCCGGTGAGGAACGAGGTAATGCCCGCGCCGGTCTTCACATAGTCGATTGTGCCGGTGACGTCGGAGGTGATCGTGTGCGAGGCGACCGCGATGTCGTAGAGGGCACCGCCGCTGCTGGTGAGGAAGGGGACGGAGATGACGTTGGCGCCGTTGCTAATGAGGCCGCCGGAGACGATGTCGAGCGTGGTCCCGGCGCCGCCGCCGAGCGTGATCGCGCCGACGATATTCAACGCGTTGATTTGCGCGTCGGTCGCGATGCTTTGGTTAGCGGTGACTCGAACGGCGTCGGCGGCGAGCCATGTTGCCGGCGCGCCGGCGTTGTAGTCGGCGACGAGCAGTGCCGTGTAGCCGTTGCCGCCGGTGAAGTCGTACTTGACGAACTCCGGTCCCGTGGCGGTCGCGCCGGTGTAGGTGTAGGCCCAACCGCCGAGCAGCGGCACGTCGGCTCCCATCGTCGAGTTGAGAATGCGATGCTTGGTCGAAGTGCCGAGCGCCGCGCCGACGAGGCTGTCGACGTGAAGTTCCAGCGTGGTTCCCGGGTTGGGCTTGAGAATATCGGCGAACGTCAGCTGCACGCTCCCCGTGTCGGCGGAACGAAACCCGATGCGGTTGTGGCCGCCGAGGAGCGAGGTGACGCCGAAGCCTTGCACGACGGCATAGTCGAAGAAGGTCGTCGAAGTACCGCTGAACGAGGCGTTATCGACGTAGATTTGGCTCGCGGCCATGCTGATCGGCGCCGTCGTGGAAAATCGGCTGTTGGGCGAGTCGCCGGCCGTCGGCGCGCCGGCGGCGTTTCCAAACGCGATGCGGAACCAAGAACTCTTGAGGTTCAACGCCGCAACGTCGTTGTACGGCGAATTGGCCAACGTGGCGGTGCCGACGTCGGAGCGGATTTCGCCGAGTATGGAATTGAGGGTGCCGGAATAGTTTTGGCCGACGGCCGTGCTCTGCATGCGAAAGCCGCTGAGGCCGTAATGCGTGACGTCGGAGGAGCCGGCGACGGCGCCCGTAAGCGACACGAATCCCACGCCGCCGACCTTCAGCGCATGATCCATCGTCATAGCGCCGCTCAGAGTGAACGTACCGACGCCTTGATCGGCCTGGATGCGCGACGCGCTCCCCAACGTGACGAGTCCGTTGAACGTCATGCTGTTCGATCCCAAGAAGAAACGGAGCGCGCCGTTGTTGCGGAAGCCGTCGCCGTTGATCGTGATCGGTTCCGCAGGGTTGCCGATGGGGCCCGACCCGAGCGCGTCGGGCCCAAAGGCGAGCGTACCTCCGGCATTGACGATCGTGCCGTTGCCGGCCGTGATGGCGCCGAGCACTGCACCGTCGTTCACCAACGGGATATCGAGAATCATGCCGGAGTTGATCGTCGTGACGCCGGTGTAGGTATTCGCGCCGCGGAGGATCAATAGACCGTCGCCGTTTTTGGTGATGCCGCCCGCGCCGCTGATGATTCCCGTGAGCGATAGAATGCCGTCATCCACGTCGATGGTCAGCGGAGCGGCGCCGGTCAATGTAATGTTGGCGCTGATCACATCGGCGCCGAGGCCGAATTTGTTGAGCGCCGAGGAGGTTCCGCCGTTGAACGTTAGCGCGCCGCCGGTGCCCGCGGCGATCGTGTAGCTCTGTCGCCCGACGGCGTCGCCGATGTTCAGCGTGCCGATCGAAACCAAGGCGTCGAGGTTGATAATCTGATTGCCGCTCAGATCCAACACGTGCAGGTTGGCGACGTCGCCTGCCGCGCCGGGAATCGCGAGTGGTGAAAGATGCTGACCGTCGGCGGTCCAGTTGTAGAGCTGTTGCCAAGTGTAGACGCCGGGTTCACCGCTTTGGCTCACGCCCCAATCGACTTCGACGGCCAACGCCCGGGCGGGGGCGCCGGAAAGGACGACGGCGACAATCGACGCCGCGACGACCGCGCGATGCGCGACGGAGATCGCCATTCGACGAGCAAGCCATCCGGGGAAGGCATTTCGAGAGGCGTCCGAACGGTTGCGGCGCGCGCCCCGCGAGGATGTGCCAAAACGCCCTCCGTAGAGAGTTTGCTTGCTAAATAACAAGCCGAAGCGGCCGAAACGCATGGAGTTTCGACGGGGCCACTTGGCCCGTTGAGAAAGAAAAAGCATGTCGGGAAGTGCCTTTTAACCGACTCATCAGAAACTGAAAAAATGCGGCTTGCACTTTGCGACTTTATCTAATCAGGCTTGGTTCACAAGGAAAAATCAGAAAACATAATTTGTCGTAAGTCATTGTATGGTAATGACTAAGACATTGTGTCGTGGCGTCACTGTGTCGTACCTGTTTGGTGCGACGGAATGGCATTTGCTATGACCTTCTAGGGGTGGCTCTTGCAGTCGTCGGGGCGTATCGGTGTTTGTGGAGAAATGGTGAATGTGCATACGTGCCACCCACGAGAGTGCACTTGGCTTAGGGCGCGACAGCCGTTTTTGAGGGCGACGTGCGTGCAGAACTGTTGTGGTCGCCTCACGCAGAGGTTCGCCCAGGAAATAAGGGCCTCGCACGGCGATGCCGACAACGAAAGCGATGCAGAAAGTTGCGCGATTTCCACACGCGTGTCGAATGAGCGTCACGAGTGGGATTGGGCGTCGACCAAAATGTCGTCGATGATGCCGCTTGCATTCGCGTTGGTGTGACAATCCATCGCTTTGGCGGAACGTTCGTCGTCCTGGCTGTGCGAGAGCGGCGGAAAACAAATGGCGCAGCGATTGCGCACGTAGTTACCCACGGCATGGCATGTACCATCGCGCCCGGGGCATCTACAGGCTGTGCCGCTCGGGCGTTTCGAGCTTGCCGGAAGGGGACGTCTTCAGATGGGAAAACGGCAGATAAGCGCCGGCTTAAACATCGACGACTTACGCGGACAAGCACGTTTTTAGGTCGCGAACGGTGATCCTTGGCAGGCACAGGCAAATCTCGTGCGATCTTAGTTGACTACGACGATGCGGCAGCGGAGGTTAGGCAAACGCCGCAAACCGTATTGATCGGCGACCTTCCATCGATGTCCGCGCTCGAACCATGAAGACGTTATCCGTTTGCTTGATGTTGTCGGCTTTCGCCGTCGCCGCTTCTGTGGTCGGTGCGGCCGAGCGGCCGAACATCGTGATCATTCTGGCTGATGATCTGGGATACGGAGAACTCGCTTGCTACGGGCATCCCAAGTTTCGTACGCCCCACTTAGATCACATGGCGGCCGAAGGGGCGAGGCTGACGCACTTTAATACTCCGATGCCGTTTTGCGCCCCGACGCGCGCCGCATTGCTGACCGGTCGCTACCCGTTTCGCTGCGGCATGACGTCGAACCCCGCTCCTGACGGCGGACCGGTCGCCGACCGACTGCACTTGCCGCCGAGCGAGGTTCTGCTCCCGCAATTGCTCAAGCGAGCCGGCTACGCGACCGGCATGATCGGCAAGTGGCACTTGGGGCATGCACAGAAGGAACAACTTCCCACGCATCGCGGCTTCGACGAATACTTCGGCATTCTCTACTCGAACGATATGCGGCCCGTGCGACTCGTCGAAGGGGATGCGCCGGCGGAATATCCGGTCGTGCAGGCGAATCTGACGCGCCGCTACACCGATCGGGCTCTGGACTTTATCGAGCGAAATAAGGAGCGTCCGTTCTTTCTGTACTTCGCGCACGCCATGCCGCACAAACCGCTGGCAGCGTCGGAGGCGTTTTATAAGCAGAGCGGCGCCGGACTGTACGGCGACGTCATCGCCGAACTCGACGCTTCGGTCGGCGAGGTGCTGGCGAAGATCCAATCGCTCGGTCTGGATGAACGTACGCTCGTCATTTTCACCAGCGACAACGGCGCCACGTTCGGCGGCAGCACCGGCGGGCTTCGTGGGATGAAGGGAAGTACGTACGAAGGAGGATTTCGCGTCCCTTGCATCGCGCGCCGCCCGGGGGTGATTCCCGCCGGGCACGTGAGCGCCGAACCGGCGATCATGATGGATCTGTTCGCCACGGTTCTGAAGTCCGCGTCGGCGGAACCGCCGAATGATCGCCGGATCGACGGCCGCGACATCCTGCCGATCTTCACCGGCGATGCCAAGAGCCCGCACGAAGCGATGCTCGGCAACATGGCGAGCATTCGCGATGCGCGATGGAAGCTGCACGTACTTAAGCCGAGCGAAGGGCTCGCCGGCGTCGGCAAGAATTTGAAGCCGGGCGAGCGCTATCTCGATCCTCGCGGGCCGGACGGCGTGACGATCATCGCCCCCTACGAACAGGCCCAGCCGTCGGAGCATCCCGGCGTGCGCACCGGCGACTCCGCGAAGCCGATGCAGTTGTTCGATCTCCGGACCGATCCGGCGGAACAACAGGATGTGGCCGCGAAGCATCCCGCGGAAGTCGCCAGGCTACAAGCGGTCTACGAACGGATGAGCCGCGACTTCCCTCCGGAACGACCCCGCAAATAGTCTGCACGTTGCAACGGCCAAACGCTCTTAACAACCCACCTACGATCACCTTTCGACTATGAACCACGCCCCGCGTCTGATCTGTAGCATCTTTCTGTCGCTCCTCGTACCGCTCTCGGCATCGAACGACGCACGGGCGGCAAAACCCAATGTCGTGCTGATTCTGGCCGATGATCTCGGGTACTCCGACCTCGGCTGCTACGGCGGAGAAATCGAAACCCCGCATCTCGACGCGCTGGCGAAAAACGGCCTGCGGTTCACGCAGTTTTACAACACGGCCCGTTGCTGGCCGACGCGCGGCGCCTTGCTCACCGGCTACTACGCGCAGCAGATCCATCGCGACGCGCTGCCGACGCTCGGCGGCGGCGGGCAAGGCGTGCGCCAGTCGTGGGCGCGGCTGCTTCCCGACTATCTGAGGCCGGCCGGCTATCGCAGTTACCACAGCGGCAAATGGCACGTCGACGGCAAGGTGCTCGACGGCGGATTTGACCGCTCGTTGGATATGCGAAATCAAGGGAACTACTTCACCTCGGCCGGCAATTCCATCGATGATCGACCGGTGACGCCGCCGGAGAATGAAACCGGGTATTACGCCACGATCGCCACGGCCGATCACGCGATCGAGTGCCTGCGAGACCACGCGGCGCATTATGCGGGCAAGCCCTTCTTTCATTACATCGCTTTCATCGCGCCGCACTTTCCGCTGCACGCGCTGCCGGAAGACATCGCCAAGTATCGCGACAAATACCTCGCGGGCTGGGAAGCCATGCGGGCGGCGCGGCACGCCAAGATGCGCGCGGCGGGCATTACCGACACGGAGCTCTCGGCGCTGGAGCCCGACGTCGGCCCTCCGTACGCGTTTCCGGAAGCGATCAAGCAACTCGGCCCCGGCGAAGTGAATCGGCCGCTGCCGTGGAGCAGCCTGACGGAAGAACAGCGGCGCTTCCAGGCGACAAAGGTGGCGATCCACGCCGCGATGGTCGACCGCATGGACCACGAGATCGGTCGCGTCGTCGCGCAGCTTAAGGCGATGAACGCCTTGGACGATACGCTCATTCTGTTTGCCTCGGACAACGGGGCGAGCGCCGAGATCATGGTGCGTAACGGCGGGCACGATCCGGAGGCCGCTCCCGGCAGCGCGGCGAGCTACCTTTGCTTAGGCCCCGGGTTTTCCAGCGCCTCGAATACGCCCCACCGTCGCCATAAGACCTGGGTCCACGAAGGGGGCATCAGCACGCCGCTCATCGCGCATTGGCCCCGCGGCATCGCCTCCAAGAACGAACTGCGCCGCACGCCGGCCCACGTCATTGATATTGTTCCCACGGTGCTTGAAATCGCGGGCCTCGCCAAGCCGACGACGTGGAACGGCCAACCGGTGCCCGAAGCTCCCGGCAAGAGCCTCGTCGCGGCCTTCGCGAAAGACGTAACGATCGCGCGCGATAGTTTGTGGTGGCTCCATGAGGGAAACCGAGCCGTGCGCGTCGGCAACTGGAAGCTCGTGGCTGCCGAAGGCGATCCTTGGGAACTCTACGATCTCACGACCGATCGCGCCGAGCAGCATAACCTCGCGGCGAGCATGCCGGAGAAGGTCGGGGAACTCGCGCAAGCCTGGCAGCGACAAGTCGACGACTTTACCGAACTCGCCAAGCAAACGATGGCCGAACAACCGCAAGGCAAGAAGCCGGCGAAGCGCAAAGCCAAACAAAAGTAGTTCCGGTAACGCGCGCGGCGCCGCACTCAAAAAACCCTCTCCTCCTATCCGACACGACACCTCCTCATGACTCGCACACTTCTCGCGTTCTTCAGCCTGCTCCTGACGGCGACCGTCGCCCACGGCGCCAATAAGCCCAACATCGTCGTCTTCATTGCCGACGATCACGGTCAACTCGACTCTTCACCGTACGGAGCTGCCGACCTTCGCACGCCGAATATGGATCGGCTCGCGGCCGACGGCATGACGTTTACGCATGCCTTCGTGGCGTCGCCCGCCTGCGGACCGAGCCGCACCGCGATGCTGACCGGACTTTGGTCGGCGCGCAACGGGGCCGAGCCGAATCACCGAGCAAAGAACCCCGACGTTCGTTCGCTCCCGCCGCTGCTCCACGCGCTCGGCTACGAGGTGGCGGCCTTCGGCAAGGTGGCTCATAGCAACTACGCCAAGGACCACGGCTTCGACGTCGTCCGCGGCATCCAAATCGGCTACAGCGACACGGTCGAGGTCGCCGAGTTTCTCAAGAGCCGTGACGCCTCGAAGCCGCTTTGTTTGTTCTACGGCACGCGCCATCCGCACGTTCCGTGGGGCGACAACTCCGGCTACGATCCGGCCGCGATCAAGCTGCCGCCGACGCATGTCGATACCGCCGCCACGCGCACGGAGCGGGCCCGTTACTATTCCGACGTAACGCGCGCCGACGTCCTGCTCGGTGAGCTGCGCGAGCTTGCCAACGCTCACGTGCCGGGCGACACGCTTTTCATCTACACGGCCGACCACGGCGCGCAGTGGCCGTTCGCGAAGTGGAACCTGTACGACGCCGGGACCCGCGTGCCGTTTCTGGCGTCATGGCCCGGCCGTCTGAAGCCGGGCTCGACGAGCGATGCCCTGATTTGTTGGCCCGATCTCCTTCCGACGTTCCTCGAACTCGGCGGCGGCGCGGCGCCGGCGGGGATCGACGGTCGATCGTTCGCCGGCGTGCTACGCGGAACGGCGACGACGCATCGCGACCGCGTCTTCGCGACGCACAGCGGGGACGGCGATTTCAACGTCTACCCCATTCGCAGCGTCCGCACGCGCGACTGGAAATACATTCGCAATTTGCATCCCGAGTTTCAGCACCATACGCACATCTCGCGCTCCAGCGGCCCGAGCGGGCGCGACTATTGGCAGTCGTGGGTCGACGCGGCTCGGCAGAACTCGCTCGCGGCCGCCGCCTTGAAACGCTATTCGGAACGACCGTCGGAAGAGCTCTACAACCTCGCGACCGATCCGTTCGAGTTGCATAACCTCGCCGACGATCCGGCGCAAGCCGAGCGTTTACGGACGCTGCGCGCCGACTTGGCTGCCTGGATGAAGCAGCAGGGGGACCGACAAACCGTTTTCGGCAAACCGCTGCTGTTGGGAGAGGCGCCGACGCTCATCGCGCCGGGGGCCGCGAAGCCGAAGCCCGCCAAGTCGAAGGCATCCAAGAAGACCGAGAATTCGACGACGTCGAGCGAAGCCGCGCCGAGCAAAGGCATCGAAGTAGCGCAAGCGGCTGCGGCCGACCCCAAGGCAAAAGGCAAATCCGCGCCGAGGCCGACGATCGGCGAGCGCTTCGTTTACAAGAAGGTCGGCGACCGCGAAATGCAGCTCTTCGTCGTGAAGCCGGCCGACTGGAAGGCTGCGGACCGGCGTCCGGCGCTAGTGTTGTTTCACGGCGGCGGGTGGGTCGGCGGCGGACCGACGCAGTTTAACGACCAAGCGAAGTATCTCGCTTCGCGCGGCCTAGTTTGCGTGCAGGTCGAGTATCGGCTGCTGGATAAGTCGAACCAGGAGCCGCCGATCATCTGCACGCAGGATGCGAAGTCGGCGATGCGTTGGGTGCGTTCCCACGCGGCGGAACTCGGCATTGATCCGCAGCGCGTCGGCGCCGGCGGCGGTTCGGCGGGAGGGCACCTTGCGGCGTTTGTCGGCTTGGTCGACGGCGGCGACGATCCGCAGGATGATCTTCGGGTGTCGGCCAAAGCCGATGCCTTGGTGCTCTTCAATCCGGTGTTCGACAACGGTTCCGAAGGGGGTTGGGGACAAGCACGCGTCGGCGACCGTGTGCAGGAATTCTCTCCTGCGCACAACATCAGCAAGGATGATCCTCCGGCGATCATTTTTCTCGGCACGCGCGACAATCTGATTCCAGTCACGACGGTCGAGCGGTTTCAAGCGAAGATGAAAGCGGCCGGCATTCGTTGCGAGGCGGTCTATTACGACGGGCGGCCGCATGGATTCTTCAACGACGAACCCTGGAAGTCGCGCACGTTTCTCGCGGCCGATCAGTTCCTCGCCTCGCTTGGTTGGCTGGAAGGCCCGCCGACTTTGAAAGAGCCCGCAACCGACGCTCTTCCCACCGCGCCAAAGAAAAGGAAGCAGCAGGCCGGCAAGTGAAGCGGCGTTTCACCGGCGGCCGACAGGTCGCGCCACGCGCGCCGAGCGGTTACTTCCGCGGGCCCGGCCGGGCTGTGGGGGCGAGAGCGCCGGTGCGGCGAGCCCACTCTTCCCATTCTTGGGAAAGCGCCGCGACGAGTTCCGAATGCTGCTTGGCGAGGTTGTTCGTCTCGCAGGGGTCTTTTGTCACGTCGTAAAGTTCCCACGCCGCGGCGGCGGGAAACCGTTTGCCCCACACGAGCTTCCAAGGGGCCTTGTGAATGGCGCGTGCCCCTTCGTGCTGATAGCAAAGCGCCCGCGGCGGCAGCGACGTGCCGGACTTCAGAAGCGGGGCGAGGCTTGTTCCCTCCATCGGTTGCACGGCTTTCTCTCGCCGCATCTTCGGATACTCGGCGCCGCAGAGTTCGACGAGCGTCGGCATGACGTCCATCACGTGCGTCGGATCGCGAACGAAGCGGCCGGCCCCTTCGACGCCGCTTGGCCAATGCACGATGAACGGCGTGCTGATGCCCCCTTGGTGCGTGAAGTGTTTGTAAAGGCGAAACGGCGTGTTGCTCAGGTTGGCCCAAGCCGAACCGTAGGCGGAATGCGTATGCGGTCCGCCGATGGTTTGCAAGGCCGGCCCTTCGTGCAGCGTGGTCGTGCCGCGGCGGGATTCGCCGTCGAAGCCGAAAGGGCCCCATTCGTAGCATGCACCGTTATCGGAGAGCACCAGAATAAGCGTGTCGTCATAAGTGCCCGCTTCGCGGAGTTGGGCGATGATGCGTCCCATCCCCTCGTCGACGTGCCGCACCATCGCGGCATAGACGGCCATGCGATAGGCGAGATCCTCGCGGCGGTTTTCCGGCAGCGAATCCCACGCCGGGTTCGGGCGGCCGGAATAGCCGTTGGCGATCGCATCGTTCTCTTCGACCGGCACGAGCGAGCGTTCGGTAAGCTTCCAGCCGTCATGATCGACGAGGCCGAGCTGTTTCATCCGCGCGAAACGTTCCTCGCGCAGTACGTCCCAACCGCGACTGTAGGTTTTTACCAACGGCTCGACCGTTGCGGCGGGCGCTTGAATGGGAAAGTGCGGCGACGAATGCGCCAGGTACAGAAGCCAAGGCTTCTCCTCGGCCTGCGCTTGGCGAATGAACTCGATCGCGTAGTCGCTGAAGACGTCCGTGGCGTAGAAATTGTTCGTGTCGACCGCGATTTCCGGCTTTCGCCCTTCCGGTAGCCGCGCATACTTCGTAGCGTCCCATTGGTCTTGCGAGTGTCCGGCGGTGTAGCCGAAGAATTCGTCGAAGCCGCGCGCCGTGGGCGCCCCCTTGGGGCCGGCGCCGACGTGCCACTTGCCGACGGCGTAGGTGCGGTAACCCGCCCCGCCGAGCACTTCGGCCAGCGTGACGCAGCGCTCGTTCAACTGGCCGCCGAAGTTGGGAATGCCTGCCTGGCCGGGATGCAAGCCGGTGAGCAGCGATGCGCGGCTCGGGCAGCAGCGCGCGGAGTTGGACATCGCCGTGAAGCGCAGGCCTGCGTGCCCCAACTGATCGATGTGCGGCGTAGGGATTTCACCGCCGTAGCATCCCAGGTCGCTGAAGCCGAGATCGTCAAGCAGCACGAGCAATACGTTCGGTCGCTCTGCGGCGCCCGCCTCGGCACAACATAGGCTCCCGGCGATGCAGAGACCAAGTAACCGAAACAGAAAACACATAAGCCGCGGCTTGGGCGAAACGTGTCGCGAGCGGAGAGTCGTCATGAGAAAATATTCCGGACCGTCGGGGCGTCGGCCATGGGCTGCGTGTAAACTTGGGATTCTGCGAGTGCATGTTAGCCGCCGCCGAGCCGGCATGTCACGTATCCTTGGAAAGGAAGCTATGATTCGCCGGATTGTCCCTTCGTTCCCGCGGATGAAATCACATTGCGTCAACGTCGTCGTGCCGTTGCTGGCGGCGACGATGCTCATCGGCGCCGTTGCGACGACGACCGCCGCGCCGCCGAACATCATTCTGATGATGGGCGACGATCACGGCTGGGAAGAGACCGGCTATCACGGGCACCCGCATGTGAAGACCCCGGTACTCGATGAGATCGCTGCGACCGGTTTACGGCTCGACAACTTCTACGCGGGGCATCCGAGCTGCTCGCCGACGCGCGGCAGTTTCCTCACCGGCCGGCATCCGAATCGCTACGGCACGTTCGCGCCGGGCTGGTCGCTGCGGCCGGAGGAGATCACCATCGCGCATCAACTCGGCAAGGTCGGTTACCGCTGCGGCCACTTCGGCAAGTGGCATGTCGGCGCCGTGAAGGCCGCTTCGCCGGTCAATCCCGGCGCGATGGGGTTCGACGAATGGGTCTCGCACGACAACTTCTTTGAGCTCAACCCTTCGCTCTCGCGCAACGGCGGACCGCCGGAAGTGTTTCCGGGCGAGAGTTCGGAAGTGATCGTGCGCGAGGCGATGCGTTTCATCGACGGCGCACGGAAAGAGCAGAAGCCGTTCTTGACGGTCATCTGGTTCGGTTCGCCGCACGAACCCTATAGCGGGCTTTCCGCCGACTTGGCTCTGTACGACGATCTGCCGGCGAAGTACGCGAGGAAGGTGAAACTCACGTCGAACGAAACCGGCGGTCCCGTCACGCGCCCGCAAGGAGAAGTGCTGCGCGAGCGCTACGCCGAGATCACGGCCATGGATCGCGCCATCGGCATGTTGCGCAAGCATCTGGCCGAGCAAGGCCTGCGCGACGAAACATTGCTTTTCTACTGCGGCGACAACGGCACCTCGCCCGAAGCCGCGCTCGGCTTCCCGCATCGCGGCGCGAAGGCGCAAGTGTACGACGGCGGCATTCTGGTGCCGGGCCTCATCGAGTGGCCGGCTCGCATCGCCAAGCCCCGCACGACAACCGTGCGCGCCTCGACGAGCGATCTCCTTCCCACGATGTGTGCGGTCGCCGGCGCCGCGCCGCCGGATCGCGTGCTCGACGGTGTCGATGTAACCGGCCTGTTCGACGGCAGCCTCAAGGAGCGGCCGAATCCGCTCTATTTTTGGGAATACAATACGGGCCGACTCGCGCGCTTGAAGCCCGTGCCGTACATCGATCCGGAGTTGCAGCAGGGGACGACGCCGCTGGTGAAAAAGATGGGGAACAAGGCGACGCGCGACTTCTCGAACTTTCGCCAGCCTCCGGTGACCGACGACGATTACCTCGGCCCGCGCGCCGTGATCGACGGCAATGACAAATTGGTAATTCACGAAGGCAAGTCGGGCGAACCGCGGTACGAGCTGTTTGATCTCGCGGCCGATCCGGCGGAGAAGATCAATCTTTACGAACAAGAACCGGCGCTCGCGAAGAAGTTGCAAGCCCGATTGAGATCGTGGCAGCAATCGGTGCTGCATAGTTTGAGCGGCGCGGATTACGCACAGTAGTCCGTCGTCTGCAAACTTTTCTTCCTTACTTACGACGCGGTTGATTCATGAAAGTCTTTGCCCAAGTTTTATTTCGCCTCGCGTTTGTCGGCGTCGCCTGTTGGAGCGCCGCCGACGGCCGTGCGGTATCAGCCGCGCCGTCGCAACCGAACATCGTCGTCATGTTGGTCGACGATATGGGAATTATGGACACCTCGGTGCCGATGCTAACCGACGCGGAGGGGAAGCCGCACCGCTATCCGCTGAACGATTATTACCGCACGCCGAATATGGATCGGCTGGCGTCGCGTGGCATTCGCTTCAGCAACTTCTACGCGATGAGCGTTTGCTCACCAACGCGCATTTGCCTCATGACCGGACAGAACGCGGCCCGACATCGGACGACGAATTGGATCAACCCGGATAAGGACAACGCCGGCCCGCAAGGTGCGCCCGACTGGAACTGGCGCGGCCTCGAGCCCGGCGATGTGACGCTGCCCGGCGTCCTGCGTGCGGCCGGTTATCGCACGATCCACGTCGGCAAAGGGCACTTCGCGCCGCGCGCATATCCCGGCGCCGATCCCTCGAAGCTCGGGTTCGACGTCAACGTCGGCGGCGGTTCGATCGGCGCGCCGGGCAGCTATTACGGCGAGCAGAATTACGGCGTAGGCGGCAAACGGGCCGCCGCCGCCGTGCCGGGACTGGAGAAGTATCACGGAACGGAGACGTTTTTAACCGAGGCGCTGACGCTGGAAGCGAAACGGCACGTCGGCGAAGCGGTGCAAGCCGAGAAGCCGTTTTATCTGTACTTCGCGCAGTATGCCGTGCACGCGCCGTTTAACTCCGACCCCCGTTTTGCGTCGCACTACGCGGAGTCGGGCAAGCCGACCAATGCGCAGGCCTTTGCCACGTTGATCGAAGGGATGGATAAATCGCTCGGCGACGTGCTCGACCATCTCGACGCGTTGGGAGTGGCCGAGAACACGCTCGTGTTCTTCCTCGGCGATAACGGCAGCGACGCTCCGCTGGGACATGAGCACGAGGTGGCCTGCGCGGCGCCGCTGCGCGGCAAGAAAGGTTCGCACTACGAAGGAGGCATGCGTGTGCCGTTCCTGGCCGCTTGGGCCAAGCCCGCCGTCGGCAACGCGCATCAGCAGCGGCTCCCGATCGCCGCGGGCGCGACGCAAACGCAACAAGCGGCCGTGTACGATTTGTTTCCCACGATCTTAAACATGGTCGGCGCGAAAGCTCCGGCTGAGCACAAGGTCGACGGCATCCCGCTCAACACGTTGCTCGGGGGCAAGCGCGATACGAATCGCTCGGAAACTTTCTTGATGCACTACCCGCACGCGCCGCATCGCACCGACTACTTCACCGTCTATCGCGAAGGCCCTTGGAAAGTCGTGTATCACTACTTTCCCACCTCAGTCTCCGACGGCTCGCACTATCAACTTTTCAATTTGGCGGAGGATCCGTTTGAGCAAACGAACCTAGCGGGCTCGCGACCGGACGAGTTGCGCCGGCTGATGCAGGGCTTGATCGCCGGTTTGGTGCATTGCGACGCCGTCTATCCGATCGCCAAAGACGGTTCCGGAGCCGTGAAGCCGAAGCTTCCATAGGCCGATTTGCGTCATGCGAATGCGTGTGAATACCTCAAGCTCGCTTGCCGGTAATTGCGAGGGATTTGGAGTTCCCGTGATGTACCCCGCTCGGGGGTAGGTTATACTCGCATCTTCATGTTCTGCGGGGATGCATCTCGGCCATGTCGATCGACCAATTCGGTAAAGCGCTCGTCGCCTCCGGACTTTTGACCGCCGAGGAAGTGAAGGCGTTGTGGGCCGGGCTGCCTGCCGAAGGTCGTCCGAAAGAAGGCGACGGTTTTGCGCAGGCCCTCGTCGCGGCCGGGAAGTTGACGAAGTTTCAGGCGCAGGAATTGCTCGCCGGTCGCGGGGGCGGGCTGATCATGGGCGACTACGTGCTGCTGGCCGAAATCGGCGCCGGCGGCATGGGCAAGGTCTACAAAGCCCAACATCGGCGGATGAAGCGCGTCGTAGCGCTCAAGGTGATGTCGAGCGCCGCCATGCAAGACGACGCGGCGGTGAAGCGGTTCCAGCGCGAAGTGGAAGCTGCCGCGCGGTTGGAACATCCCAACATCGTCACGGCCTACGACTCGGGCGAGGCCGGCAAGGTCAAGTATTTGGTGATGCAGTTCGTCGACGGCGGCGATCTGTCGGACTACGTCAAAAAGAACGGACCGCTGCCGATCGAGGCGGCCGTCGGCTACGTGATCCAAGCGGCCCGCGGCTTAGAGTTCGCGCATGCCGCCGGCGTCGTGCATCGCGACATCAAGCCGGCCAATCTGCTCTTGGATAAAAAGGGAGTCGTCAAGATTCTCGATATGGGCCTGGCCCGGATCGAGGACGGCGACGGCCTGACGGCGACCGAGCAGGTGATGGGTACGGTCGACTATATGAGCCCGGAGCAGGCGGCGGAGACGAAGAACGCCGACTCCCGCAGCGACATCTATTCGCTGGGCTGCACGCTCTGGTATTTGCTGACGTCGAAGAAGCTCTACGACGGCGACACGATGATCTCGCGGCTCATGAAGCACCGCGATGCCGAGTTGCCGAGCCTAGTGAAGACGCGCGACGACGTGAGTTGGCCGCTGGAGCAAGTATTCCACAAGATGATCGCCAAGCGGCCGCAAGACCGCCAGCAGTCGATGGACGAG